>CAYWTX010000032.1:0-1516 GCA_964461295.1 uncultured Planctomycetaceae bacterium
CGCGGCGGTCGTTGGACACGTCTTCCCCGTCTACATCGGGTTCCGCGGCGGAAAGGGTGTCGCCACGGCCGGCGGCATGCTCATCGCCGTGGCTCCGCTTCCCGTGGCCATCGCGCTCGGAGTCTTCCTTCTCTCAATCACCTCATCAGGGTGGGTGTCTCTTGGCTCTCTGCTCGCAGCATGGACGGTGCCGATCGTTGCGGCCTTGCTTCCTCCATCGCGCGACGGCCTGAGCTACCCGCTGCTGATCGGGCTGACGGTCTGTCTCGCCGTGCTGATCACGGTGACCCATCGCGGGAATCTCCGCCGACTGCTTCGCGGCGAAGAGCCGAAGTTCCCCAAGCTCCAGATCTGGCGCGCACTCATTCATCGGGAGGGGCGTCCGTCGGGGCCGTCTCGCCGCCGGCCGAACGAGCCGCGCGGATAACCTCCACCAGAACTGTCTTTGACGCCTCCCGGCCGCAGGGGTACAATCGGCACCTGTCGAGGAGTCGATCATGCAGAAGGATTCCATGAAGGACATGCGAAGCCGGAATCTCCGCAACATCGCGTTCATCACGATTCTCGTGATCGTCGCGCTTCTCGTCATCCAGACGTGGCGTGGGGCGACGACGGACGACAAGGAGGCGAACTACTCGGAGTTCCGGGCCCTCGTGGAGCGAGGCCAGATCCGGGAAGTCGTCATCCGCGACGGGAGTGCACGCGCCACCACCGTGAGCGGCGACGCGCTCCTGGTTCGGTTGCCCGACGACCCGGCGATGTACCAGGACTTGGTGAACCAGGCTCCAGGAGATTACATCGGTGCCTTCGGGACGATCACGTTTGACCCGGGCACTCAGGCCCAAACGGTCGCCGTGACCACGCTCTCCGACTCCAACTACGACCCTGGCGAGACGTTCGCCCTCACACTCTCCAGCCCAACCGCGGCGACGTTGGGCAATGCCGTCGCTACGGGGACGATTCTTGACACGTCGGTATCCGATCCCACCGCGACTCCGGGGAGCGCCGCAGCAGGAGACAGAGGCTCCGGCGCAGCGCCGCAGCCGACGATCCTCGTGAGAGACGCAATCCCCGTCATCGAGGGTGGAACGGTCCAGTTCTCGATTGTCCTGTCACAGCCGTCGCAAGAGACGATCACGGTTCGGTACGGAACGTAAGATCGCACGGCTACCGCACACGGGCCTACGGTGACGTTCGCGCCGCCGTCCAACAGCAGCCTCCTCATTTCCCTTGCGGTGTACGTGGTTCCGCTTCTCCTTCTGGTCGTGTTCTTTGTCTACATCATGCGCCGGACCCAGTCCGGCGCGGGGGCTCTCGCGTTCGGGCAATCGAAAGCCAAGCTCTTCTCCCCCGACGCGTCGCAGACGACGTTTGCCGATGTCGCCGGCATCGATGAGGTGAAGGAAGAGGTCGAGGAGATCGTCGAGTATCTCAAGGATCAGCGCAGGTTCTCGAAACTTGGCGCCGAGATCCCGAAGGGCATCCTCCTCGTGGGAGCTCCCGGCACGGGCAAGAC
>CAYWTX010000033.1:0-3815 GCA_964461295.1 uncultured Planctomycetaceae bacterium
CGATCCGCTATCCTGGAGGCGCGCATGCTGCCTGAGAAGACCATCGGTAAGCCGTATGCGGGAAATCCGCACGTACGGTTTGAAAGGGAGCTTCAGGAAACGGAGCCGGCGCGCCACCGCGCCTGAGGTTTACCAATGCGGCTTGTTCAGGAGATCGGACATGAAGAATTCCATGGTGGCGTCGTCACTTGCTCTGCTCGTCGCATCCGCCGGCTGCTTCAAGATGGACGTCAGACTGCCCAAGGGGACTTCCGGCGGCGAGCACAACTCCGGCGGCGCGGCCCATAGCCCATCCGGGCCGTGGCAGCTTCCTGGCGGCGGGAATGCTCCCGCCGGCGACAACGGCAACGCCGGCGGCTGGGGCGACTTCGCGGCCGGCATCGCCGGCAAGGTCTTCACCGACTCCGAGCAGGGCGCGGTCTTCACGGCGTACGACTCGCTGGGCTACCCGGGCCAGCCGGTCGAGCTGGTGGCCCGCCTGCTGGCCGCCAGCAACCTTCAGCCGATCCCCGACGCGACCGTGGGGTTCCACCAGGACGGCAAACTGCTGGGCAGCGCCAGGACGGACGCCAACGGCTACGCTCGCATCCAGGTCACGCCCGCCAAGGCGGGCGATTACCAGTTCGCCGCACGCGTCTCGGCCGTGCCCGCCTCGGCCCCGCCCGACCTGGTGCGGATCACGCCCTCGCCGATTCTGCTGTCGGCCCGGCCGCGGGAGGCCCAACTGGTGACCGTCGATCTGGACCACACGGTGGTGGACAGCGGCTTTGTCCGAGTGCTGCTGGGTGGGGCCCGTCCGATGCCCCGCTCGGCCGACGTGCTCCAGCAGGTCGCCAAGAGATACACGGTGGTGTATCTGACCCACCGGCCGGACCTCCTCTCGCGGCGGAGCAAGGAATGGCTGGGGAGCAACGGCTACCCGCCGGGGCCGCTGCTGGTCTCGCGGGTGAGCGACGTGTTCGACAGCGGGCGACTCAAGACATCCCGCCTGTCGGCGTTGAGAAAGAGCTACCCCAATGCGGCGATCGGCATCGGGGACAAGATCTCCGACGCCCAGGCGTACATGGCCGGCGGGATGACGGCGTACCTGATCCCACACTATAAGCGGAAAGCCGACGACATGCGAGAATTGGCCGCGCACATCAGGGGCCTGGGGGGCGATGGGCGGCTGAACGTCGTGAGCGATTGGGACGAAATCGAGCAGGGGATCCTGCGCGGCAAGACGTATCCGGCGGCGGCGTTCACCCAGCAACTCGAGCGGCAGGCGAGACAACTGGAGGACGAGGAACGGACGAAGGAACGGAGCGAACGGAAAGGCAAGGGCGATTAGGGGGGCGTCTTTCTTGTTACGTTGCCATGGGGTCTTGCCGCATGCGACACGGCGAGGCCGGCAGGCATGATGTGCCGCAACTCGTTCGTCTGCAACATGGTATGTATGAGCCAAGGGCCCATGGTTGACTGCGCCGGCAGTTGAGTGGACACTTGGTATTCTGTAGAATCAAGGGCGGATAGGGTACGCACGCGGTTGTCCAGGTCTTGTGCGCGCCCCCCGTTTGTGCACTTCTGTCGGTTTGATGGTGGCAATATCGTTGTCCGGGCGGACTGCCCATGTGTGGCGGCAGTCAACCGCGGGCAGAGGCGATTGTCCGAGCATCACGCATAGTCCATGGTGCCTATGAGCGCGTTACCGCAGAACACGGCAGGGGTTGGGGCGCATGCTCCGCAGGGCATGGCGGCCGGACAGGGAAATGAGCTGGGCATTCGGCGCGCGAACGTCCAATGCCCCCAGTGCAATGCCGAACTGCACGTGCCCAGCCGTATCGGGGCCGCGCGCGTGCGGTGCGGCCTGTGCCACCATGCCTTCACCCTCTCGCCGCACAACGTGGCCGAGGATCTCGTCGCCTCCTGGTTGACCGATGAACCGGCGCCGGTGGCGCCCAGGCCGCCGCCGGGACCAGCGGGTCTTGCGACCGCGGGACGATCGCCGCCGGCGCACCCGGTCGGGCACCCGGCAGCGCAACGTGTCCGTCCACTGCCGCAGGCGAACCGTGAGATCCGCATCGTCGCCCTGGAGACCAGTGCCGTGCTGGTGGAATTCCCGGCCCACCTGCTGGAGTCCGACGAGTTCCGCTGCTCCATGCCTCGCCGTTGCGTGCAGTGTGGTGTGCGCACTCACCTGGGCGCGCACGTGATCATCTTCGCCGGCCAACTGGTCGACAGCCTCTCGCTGGAGGCCGAGCACTCCACCCGTACGCTCCAGCTCAACAACGCCGAAATCCAGGGCCTCAGCGGGCCGCAGGTGCTGGAACGTCTGCGGCCGGTGCCCAAGGTGCAGCCTCCCGGCGACCTGCCCATGCCGTACTGGCTGTGCGACATGTGCAGCGGGGCGGGAATGATCTGCGGGCAGATTCAGGTCAACCCGGAGGCCCGCGACGGCTTCTGCCGCCTGAAAATCGGCAGCATCTACCGCGCCCTGGAGTTCATGCGCAACTGCGGGGCCGAGGGCACCGCCGACTTCCAGCGCCTCCACGACCAGGTCGATCGAACGGCCGAGTCGCCCTGGGCCATGCTCCCGGAAGTAGTGCAGCATCGCGTGCAGCAGTGGTTCCAGCCGGCCGGCGCTGAGGTGTTCCTGGCCTACGTGCCTGACCGCGACCACGTCCGCACGGGGGACGGCATGGCTGGGCTGCTGCTCTCCTCGGAGCGGCTGGTCTACCACACGCCCATGCGGCACCGCGAGTCGTCGGTCCGCGAGTCGGTCGAGTTGAAGCATTCCGTCGCGATGATCGAGCGCAAGGAAGCCATCAGCGTCCAGACGCCGTCCTGGTCGGTCAAGCAAATGTCCGTCGACCGCGACGGCCTCACCCATCTGCGCCGCGCGCTGACCATCGGCGGCTACCAGGTGCTGTGGAGGTAGCGGCAGCGGAGACCGCGGGAAGCGGGCAGCGGAGGCCGGGCCGGTCCAGAAGCGGCAACAGTTGACCCGTTTGCGGCAAGCCGTTGGCGAAGCTGCTGGCTTCCAGCAGCGGTAGGGGGCGCCGGTGACGCTTGGGCCAGGCGCCGCGCTGACGGCGGCGCTCGTCGTCAACGTGGTGCAGACGCCCGAGCCTGCGGCGGGCAGTGGGATACCGGCCGGGGGGTGCCGTTGCGGGCGGGGCGCGATGTCGGGGGCGTCAGAGCTTGTGAAAGAGTCGCCGAAGCAGCCTTGTCTCTCCTCGCCCGGAAGGGGCGATCAGGATTTGGCCGGGGGCGTAAGCCCACGGTGGACAATGGATTAGGCGAGAAGCCCGGAAGGGGCGACAGAGAGCCCCCCGCGTGGGCCAAGCTGCGAGTTCCGATTCCTTCACAACCTCTCAGCTCGACTTCTGCCAATTTGTCATAAGTGTTTCTGTGGCAATAAGTTACAACATGGCATTGTCCAGATGTGCCGGGGCGGTTAAATCTTTGTTACAGAATGAGTTATGAATTTCGGTTCGCCTGGAATGGCAGAAGTCGAGCCCAGAGTTTGTGAGAGAATTGGATCTAGCAGGTCTGCCCGCTCAGGACGCTTCCTATCGCCCCTTCGGGGCTCTATGCTTAATTGCTTGCATACCGGGGGCTTACGCCCAATACGGTTCAGTTAGGGAAAACAGGACGAAAAACGAGACTGTAGCGTCATCATTGCAGTTTCGAGACAGGTGGAGCACGGTTCTTCAGCCTGAAAGGCTGACGGAATACAGCCCAGGGCAACGCCCTGGGTACCCATGGCCCCCAAGATCAAGCCCTGAAAGGGCGAAGGAAATGGTTCCGTGCGGTTCTGCCGCCCTTACAGGGCT
>CAYWTX010000034.1:0-10261 GCA_964461295.1 uncultured Planctomycetaceae bacterium
CCTGCGCACGGAGTTCCGGGTCACCGACGAGCATGTCAGGAATAACCAGGAGGTGCGCAGGCTCCTGGTGGATCGAGGCATTGTGCCTGAGGCCCTCCCACCGGGCGAGGATGTGAAAAAGGTCGAGCGCCGGCTCGTTTCCGAACGGCGAAAGTTGCCCGGACAGGTAGAGAGGCTGGAAGGCCCAGCGGAGAACGGAACCTGATGGAATTCCGTTTTGACGCCAATCAGAAGTTCCAGATAGAGGCCATCGAGGCCGTTGCCGGCCTTTTGGAGGGGCAGGCCTGCTTGTCTGCGCACGTGCGGGATGTCGTCAAGAGCAGGGCTCTCGGTTAGAGGAATGTCGTGGGCGAACTGGACGACGGTCGAGGCGAAGAAGTGGCGCCGGCGGAGGCGTGCTGGGATGCGGCTGCGCCCGTCCCCGGCGAAGGACAAATCCTCATCTATCGCGAGGGGGCCACGAACCTTCAGGTTCGTCTTGAGGGCCGGACTATCTGGCTGACGCAAGCTGGAATGGCCGAGTTGTACCAAACGACGCCACAGAACGTAACTTCGCACTTGAGGGGTATTTACGACGATGGCGAGCTGGAGGAGAAGGCAACTTGTAAGGATTACTTACAAGTTCGCCAGGAAGGCGCTCGCAGAGTTCAGCGGATGCTCAAGCATTACAGCATGGAGGTGATCCTTGCGGTAGGGTATCGCGTTCGCTCGCCGCGCGGGACCCAGTTCCGCCAGTGGGCCACGTCGCGTCTGAGCGAGTTGCTGGTGAAGGGGTTCGTGCTGGACGACGAGCGGATCAAGGCGGGGCGGACAATCGGGCAGGACTACTTCGACGAACTCCTTGCCCGCATACGAGACATCCGGGCCTCCGAGCGTCTTTTCTACCAGAAGATCGCCGACCTCTACGCCACAAGCATCGACTATGACGGGACTGCCGAAGTCACGCGGCAGTTCTATGCCACCGTCCAAAACAAGCTTCACTGGGCGATCCACGGCCACACCGCCGCCGAGATCGTTCACCGCCGAGCCGACGCGAACAAGCCCAACATGGGGCTGACTACCTGGAAGAACGTCCCCGGCGGGCCGATTCGGAAGGCCGACGTGACGGTGGCCAAGAACTACCTGACGCACGAGGAGATTGCGGAGCTCAACCGGGTTGTGACCATGTATCTGGACTATGCCGAGGACCAGGCCCGCAAGCACCGCCCGATGCACATGCAGGGCTGGATCAACAAGTTGGATTCCTTCCTTCGGTTCAATGAGCGGGAGGTCCTCGCCCACGCGGGCGCCATATCGCACGATCTGGCGGAAGAGCACGCATTGGCGCAGTTCTCCGAGCATGAGCGGAGGCGCTTGCAGTCAGAAGCCGAAGAGCCCGTCAGCGACTTCGACCGAGCGATCGAGGAAGTCAAACGCCTGGCCGGCGGCCAGGCGGCCGAACCGCCGTCCGCCGGCCAGCGCGATCTGCCTCACGGGGAGAAAGGCGAACCGGACTGATGGAATTTCGTTTTGACGCCAACCAGGAGTTCCAGATAGAGGCCATCGAGGCCGTTGCCGGCCTCTTCGAGGGGCAGGCGTGCCTGTCTGCGCACGTGCGGTTCCAGGAGGGATCGCTCAACCTGGCCGCGATCGCGAACCGGTTTGATCTCGACGATGCGCGCATGCTGGCGAACCTCCATGCCGTGCAGCGGCGCAACCGCATCCGCCCGGACGGGAAGCTGGAATGCATCGAGGGGACCGTGAACGCCAACGGCGGGCAGCGGACGGCCAGGTTCGCGAACTTCTCGGTCGAGATGGAAACGGGGACTGGAAAGACGTACGTCTACATCCGCACGATCCTGGAACTGTTCAAGCGGTACGGGATGCGGAAGTTCATCGTGGTCGTGCCTTCGGTGGCAGTGCGCGAGGGCGTGCTGAAGACGCTGCGCGTGACCGAGAAGCATCTGAAGGCCCTGTACGGCAATCCCGTCTATCGATACTACGTTTACGACTCGGCGAACCTGACTCAGGTGCGGCAGTTCGCCCAGACCGACAGCGTCGAGGTCATGGTGATGACCATCGACAGTTTCAACAAGGCCTCCAACGTGATTCGCCAGTCGCGAGACCAACTTCAGGGCGAGACGCCGATTCACCTGGTTCAGGCCGCTCGGCCAATTCTGATCCTCGACGAGCCGCAAAACATGGAAAGCGAGAAGAGCATCGCGGCGCTGGCGGCGCTGGACCCGCTGGTTGCCCTGCGATACTCGGCCACGCACCGCAACCCGTACAACATCGTGTATCGGCTCACGCCGGCGCAGGCATATCGCCAAGGGCTGGTGAAGAAGATCGAGGTCGACTCCGTTGTGCGGGAGGGCGATGAGAACCGGCCGTATGTCCGCGTGCAGGCGATCGAGCCCGCCAAGCGGTTCGTCATTGCCCGCCTGGCGGTTCACAAACTCATGAAGACCGGCCAGGTCAAGGAGACCGTGGTCGTCTTCCGGCCGGGAGATTCCCTGGCCGAGAAGGCGCATCGCCCCGAGTACGGGGGCTGGGAGATCGACGAGATCAACCCGGGCGGGAAGTTCGTGCGGTTCGCGAACAACGTGGAGCTGAAACTGGGCGAAGAGCAGGGCGCGGACAAGGAAGCGATCTTCGCGGCGCAGATTCGCCACACGATCGAGGAGCATTTCGAGAAACAGGAGCGGTTGCGGCCGGTCGGAATCAAGGTGCTTTCGCTGTCGTTCATCGATCGGGTCGCCAACTATGCGCCCGCGGATGGCCTCATTCGGAAGTTGTTCCGGGAGGCATTCGACGATTTGAAGCAGAAGTACCCGGCGTGGAAGGACGTTGACGCCTCGGCCGTGCAGGCGGCGTACTTCGCCGAGAAGCGGCACAAGGGGGGCGTGGTGGAACAGGTGGATTCGGTTTCGGGACAGACGAAGGAGGATGAGGCCGCGTACGACCTCATCATGAAGGACAAGGAAACGCTGCTGGCCTTCCCGGATGCGAGCGACGACGAGGCCGCTCGGCGAAGGAAGCAGGTGTGTTTCATCTTCTCGCACTCGGCCCTGCGGGAGGGATGGGACAATCCGAACGTGTTCCAGATCTGCACGCTGAACCAGTCGGCTTCCATCGTGCGGAAGCGTCAGGAAGTGGGGCGCGGCGTGCGGCTGGCCGTGAACCAGGCGGGCGAGCGAGTGCGGGACGAAGGGGTGAACGTGTTGACGGTTGTGGCGAATGAAAGCTACAAGCAGTATGTCGAGACGCTTCAGGATGAGGTGGCCTTTGAGTACCGCTCGGAGATTGAGGCCCGGTACGGCAAATCGATCGGAGAACTGACGGCCGCGGAGCGAAGGAAGATCGAGGCCGAGTATGGACAGGGGATCCTCCCCCCGCCGCCGCGAAGGGCGCGAGAGAAGAAGGCGAAGCTCCGCAAGTTGGGCACGGCGTCGGAAGCGGCCTTCAACGAATTGTGGAACCGCATCAAACACAAGACGCGGTATTCGGTGCACGTCGACACGGAGAAGTTGCTGGCGCAGGTCCTGCCGGCCATCGAGCAAGCGCAGGTGGCGCCCCCGAGGGTGACGATCACGAAGGCGGCCGTGCGGGTGGGCGATGAGGGCATCTTCGAGGCGATGCAGATGAGCGCGGCGAAGACGATCGCCGACCTTGCCGGCCGATACCCGCTGCCGAATCTCATCGAACTGATGTGCAACCTGATGGAGCATACGTCCCCCGCTGTGCGGTTGACGCGGAGAACGCTGGTGGATCTGTTCCGCGGGCTGGAGCGTGGGCAAGTCGCGGTGAATAACCCGCATGACTGGGCCACCGCGGCCGTGCGGATCCTCAAGGAGAAGCTCGCCGACATTCTCGTGGACGGCATTCAGTACGAGAAGATCGGCGAGGAGTACCGGATGGAGCAGATCACCGACGAGAAGGCGGCGGAACTGTTCTGTCGGCAAGTTGTGCGCCCTGACGTGGCGAAGGACAAGGCCTTGTACGATGCGATCCCCTGCGACTCGGACGTGGAAGTGCGTTTCGTCGAGGACATGGAGGCCAGGTCGGATGTCAAGTTCTACCTGAAGCTCCCGGGGTGGTTCCGCGTGACGACGCCGGTCGGCGAGTATGTCCCGGATTGGGCCATCGTGATGGATGATCCCCGGGGCGACGGCAAACCCGTGCTTTACCTCGTTGCCGAGACGAAGGGATCGCTCGATCCGGGCAGTCTGAGAGACGATGAGAAGCGACGCATCAAGTGCGGCGAAGCACATTTCGGCTCTACGGCCAAGGGCAGGAAGGGCGCACTGGAAGGAGTGGACTTCAAGGTCGTTGCGTCCGCCGCCGAACTTGCGTAGACCTGCCGCAGCCCCCGCGTCCCCGCGGCCAATCATATTTGCAGATTCATATTTATCGTCACTGCCAGGCCCCCGACGAGCGGGTCCGGAACGTGCACCATAGTGATGCTTGGCGACAAAGTCGATGCCGGCGAAACCCCAGCATTCTCCGGCAGAACGGATCGAGTGCGCGAAGCGACATGGTCAGGCCGTCCCAGGCAGTGCGATCGGCTGTCCGTCGGCGTCGGCGGCGCGCGTTCAGTGCTTGGCCTCGCTCGCCGGCGTGACCGTCTGGATCGTCTGCGGGCGGGCGTTGTACACGCTTACCCGCGTGCCGCTCTTCAGCGCGTCGGGCGGGGCGGCATCGGCGCCGTCGAGCTTCACGCCGGCGGCTGCGTCGAGCGTCACCGTCTCATCCTTGAAGCCGTCGGGCGTGAGCGTCTTGACCACGAGCTGCTTCCTCGCGGCGTCGTAGGACTTCACCGTGCCCTCAACGCGCCCTGCGTCGGCGGCTGTGACGAACAGGTAGCTGTTCGGCACGCCGGGGCGTTTCTCGAAGGTGATGAACACGGCCGGCTGACCGATGGCGAATCGCGGCTTGAGGATGGCGCCGTGGCAGGTGTCGCCCCAGGCGTCGACGCCGATGGCGGCTTTCTTGACGTCGGGGGCGAGTTCCTCGACGGCGTCGCCCTTGGCGACGGCGAGGGTCGGCACGCCGCCGGGGGCGGGCAGCTTCTTGATCACGCCGCACACGGCCGTCGGCACGCCCTTGGGGATCATGTCGGCAAAGGCTTTCTCGCTGAAGGCCTGCACGGTCTGCTTGCGGGCGGCGGCGACGCGGACCATCTTTCCCGCGGCCAGGACGGCGTCTTTGGCGACCGGCTTGCCGGCCTCGTCGAGAAACGCCGCGTCGCCGGCAAGGGCGATGTCGGTCTCGACGGCGTCCAGCCCCTGCACCGCCTTGAGCTTCAGTTTGGCGCCGTCGGCGCCGCCGACCACGCCGACCGTGCGTGCGGCCGGCTCGGACAGCACCAGGTTGATCGACCCGCCGGCGCTGGAGCCGATGGCATAGGCGCAGCGTCCCGCAGCCAGGGCGATCTCGCCCCGCACGAGGCGGTTGTCCAGCACGAACGTGCCGTTGGCGGCCACCTTCACGGGGATTTCGGTGATCTTGTCGGAGTAGCGGGTGTGGTTGTAGTGGTCGTATCCCTTGACCGTGTAGTTCCTGAAGTCCGGCTGGACCTTCGTGATCACGCCTTCGACGAAGATGCTCGTCGCGCCCGCCGCGCCCGCCGCCGCCAACACAATCGCCGCCACGATCGCCGTCGTCCGCCGTGTGCGCATCGTCTGCTCCTTGAGAGGGTTCGCCGGCAACGCGTGGTTGCCGTTGGCCCTCATTCGTCTATAACGCACGTCAGGGGAGAAGCGGCCGCGCCAGGATGGCGGTCGTGGACCACGGCGGGCGGAAATGGTTGCCAATCGCCTTGGGGCTCCTTACCATGGCGGCGCACCAGTGCCGCGTCAGGCCGAGATGAAGGGATTGGGGCGCCGAGGCTGCGCTGTTCGCGGCCGCGACCTATCGATGTCAGAGCGGGCTCCGATGGGGCAGGCCCGGCTGCACACAGGGCAGCCGCGGCGTCGGCCCAAAGGCGCATGGCAGACCACCAGGCCGAGAGAACGGGTACTTGAGCGTTGCGATCGACAATCCCGGGGGCGGGGCAACCGCGGCGGGTTCCATCGGCCCGTCGCGGCGCCGGTTCGCCATCCTGGGCGTGGCGCTGGCCGTGCTGTACGTGGGCAGCGTGACCGGGCAGTGGTGGCCCACGCCCGACAGCGCGCTGTACCAGGGGCTGGGCAAGAGCATCGCCGCCGGCAAGGGGTACGTCTTCAACGGCAGCCCGTGCACCAGCGTGACGCCGGGCTTCCCGGCCATGCTGGCTGCCCTGCATCTGGCGTTCGGCGAGGGATACTGGGCGGGCAACCTGTTGTCGGCGTTGTGCGGCCTGGGCGCGCTGGCCGCGGCCTACGTGACGATCCGCCGCATGGCGGACGCGCCCGTCGCTCTGCTGGCGGTGCTGGCCACGGCCCTGAACGACAAGTACTTCGAGTACTCGCACCTCATCCTCACCGACGCGCCGTTCACCTTGCTGTTCTGGGTGCTGATGTACGGTTGCGTGCGGCTCCTGGAAGGTTCGTGGCGATGGCTGGCCCTGGCCGTGGCGTCGACGGCGGCCGCCATCGCCATCCGGGCGCCGGGCCTTCTGCTGATCGTGCCGCTGGCCGCGGCGCTGCCCATGGGCAACCGCCGCTCGGCCGACCGGGGCAAGGCCCTCGTTGGCGCCGTGGGCGTCGGGGCGGCGGCGGCCGCGACCGCCTTGGCGTTCTACTTCCTGGCGCGGTGCATCGCGGAGAAGGCCCCCCTCTATGTTTCGGCCGACATGCTGCTGGCGACGCCGCTGGCGCGCCTGGAGAATGTCGCCCTGGGACTGGAGGCGCTTCCGGTGGTGCTGTCGCGCGTGTTCACCAGCCAGCCCGTCCTGCCCGTCGGGATCGTCCTGTGCCTGCTGGTCGCCTGGGGTGCGGCGCGGCTGTGGCGGGCCCGCCTGCGGATCGCCCCCGCGGTCTTCGTGCTTTACGTCCTGGCCGGACCCGCCCTGGTCAACTACGGCGTCATTCGCGAACGCTACTTCATGCCGCTGCATCCGCTGCTGGCCTGGATGCTCCTGGAAGGTTGCATCGGCTGCGCGAAGGCCGTCGCCTCCCTTCGCGGCCGCGTGCTTTCGCCCCGGCGTGCGCACGTCCTGTGCTGGGCTGTCGTGGGCGTGCTGGTGGCGTCGAACCTGCCGCGGCTGTGTCGCCGGGCCGTCTATTACACCGGCGCCGCCTACGCCGGGCGCTACCACCAGGTGATCGACCACGGCAAGTTCGCCGAGCTGACGTCGACGGCCCGGCGGTTGCGGGCGGAATTCGACCCCAACGAACTGCTGGTCGTGCGGTCCGACCGCGTGTCGATGCTTCACCTGCTCAGCGGCTGTCGCACCGAATCGTTCCTGCGGCTGGACCGGCACCGCGATCCGGAGACCGTCGCCGACGCCGATCTCATCTACGCCGACCTGTGCCGGCGCGAAGGCATCTGGGGCGTCGTCCACGACACCGGCAGCATGCCGGCGCCGTTCGCCAACCGCCTCGCGCAGCTCCTGGAGGCCCACTCCGCCGTGCGGCTCGTGCAGTCCGGCAAGATCTGCGGCATCCACCGCTTCCGGGCCGCGCCGCCCGCGTCGGCCCTGGCGACCCCGACACCGCCATGAGCGAACCCCTCGTCAGCGTCATCATCGCCGCCTGGAACGCCGCCGGCACATTGGCCGAGGCTGTCCAGTCCGTGCGCGCCCAGACCTTCCAGGATCTGGAGATCGTGATCGTGGATGACGGCTCATGCGATGACACATGGCGTGTGGCGCAGGATCTGGCGGCCGGTTGGGCAAAGATCCGCACGTTCCGGGCCGAGCACGCCGGAACGCCGATCACGAAGAACCGCGGCATCGAACTGGCCCGCGGGCCATGGTTGGCGCTGCTGGACGCCGACGACGTCTGGCGGCCCGACAAACTCCGTCTCTGCATGGAGTACCTCGGTCGGCATCCCGACCTGTCCGTCGTCTATCACCCGATGGACGCGATGGACTCTCGCGGGAGGCCCATGGAGGGGCACTCCAAGGCCTGCCACGAAGGACGGATTACGGGGGAGTTGTTCGACAGCATCTTCGTGCACGACCCCGCCGTGGTGTTCCATCGGCGAGTCGTGGAGCAGTGCGGTGGATTCGACAACGAGATCCTGGTGGGTTCGGGCCACGAGTTCTGGTTGCGGGTGTCGACGAAGTTCGCCTTTGGGCTCGTCGACGAGCCGCTTGCCGTCCGCCGTTGGACCGAGGGCAGCCTCACCCGGTCCAACCGTAGCCGGGGGCGGCGGATGAAGGCGGCCATGCTCGAGCGGTTCTACTTCGAGCGCGGCGGCAGGGATCTGATCTCGCGTCGGATCGCCATGCGCCGCCTGTCTCGCGTGTTCTACGCCGCCGGGAAGATCCTTCTGAAGGAGCGGGACTTCTCCGAAGCCCGGCGGCACCTGCGAAAGGCCATCGGCTTCCGCAAGTCCAACGTGAAGGCGTATCCCTTGTACCTGGCCAGTTGGCTGGCCGGGCTGGTCGCCCGCTGAGGGCGCCATGTCCGCCACGATCGTGGCAACACAACTCGCCCCAGTTGCGCCGCCCGGATCGGCCTGTCCCCGACCATGCCGCTTAACGCCTTCACGGTTCGTCACGGACTTCGATGGCCCTGCATCCTACCGGCTTGTGGTTGGGGAACTCCGCCGCGTAGGCGCGGTCCTCGACGCGCACGGCGCGAACTCGCCGGGCCGACAGGATCATCGCGCTGCCCCACCCCGCGAAGCGCCGGCAGACCCATCGCCCGCGCGCGGGCAGCAGCGGCAGGTTCACTCGGTCGGCCTCCAGACTGGCGACCTCGAAGCCGTGGATACTCACCAGTTCGCGCAAGAATGCCGGCGTGTAAGCGTGGACGTGCTTCATGTCCGATAGCCAGTGCGGCTGGCGCCCGCGGATCAGCCGGCGGACCTCCTTCCAGTATCGCAGGTTCGGCACGGCGACGACTATCATTCCGCCGTCGCGCAGGGCCGTGTTGGCGTGGTTCAGCGGAGCGTGCCAGTCGTGCACGTGCTCCAACACCGCGCCGGCGTGCACGCCGTCGAAACTGCCCGGCGGAACCGGCCAGCAGTTCTCCACGTCGCAGATCTCGCAGGCATCGTAGTTGCGCCGGGCGCAGGTGGCAGCCGCCTCGCTGATTTCCAGCCCGACGATCCGATAGCCCTCGGCCGGCAGCCAGGCCCGCAGCGGGCCCACGCCGCAGCCAACGTCCAGCAATTCATACCTCCGGGCCGCGCCGAGCGACCCGGCGTGGTCAGCCAACAGTTGGCAGGCCCGGCGGATCCGCACTGTCTCCTTCTCGTCGTAGGGCGCCTCCGCATGCCAGGCCGGCGCGTTGATCCGACGCCTGAAGTCATCTGCCATGTGCATCTTCCTTATGCCGCGGGCGGCGCGACAGAAACTCCCTCAACAACTCCTCCTCGCGGGCGTGCATCTTCGCCGCCCCGCGGATCGACTGGTCCTCGTGGCCCATCATGTGCAGCAAGCCATGCACCACGTAGAGCATCAGTTCCCGCTGTTTGGGCAGGCCGCGTGCGGCCGCCTCCGCCGCTGCGACGTCGCCGCAGACGATGAGCTGCACGCTCAGGCCGCCCCTGCCCGCTTCGGACAGGTCGAAGCCCAGCACGTCGGTTGGCCCCACGTGCGAGAGGAACCGCTTGTTGTGGAGGGCGATCTCCGCGGCGCCGACGACGGCGAGGTCGAGCTCCGCCACGGGCACGCCCTCGGCCGAGGCGACGAATCCCACGAGTTCGGCGATTCGCTTCCGCGGAACGCGGACGGCCTTCTGCGTGGAGGAGATCGTCACGCGAGGCGAAGGAATTGCCGATTGTGGATTGCGGATTGCCGATTCCCTCTTGGGTGGTCTGGTCCCGACGCCGAGCTCATTCCATGTGGAAGCCATCGCCCAAGCTTGCCTGGCGGCGCTGTTCCGGATCGCCTTGAAGCTTCCAACGGTGTGGGGACGGGTGACTGATGGGACTCGAACCCATAACCCTCGGGACCACAACCCGATGCTCTAACCAGCTGAGCTAAGGCCACCACTACGTGCAATGCGCAGCATTGCACTCCTATGAGTTAAGTTTGCACCGATGATACACGTATTTTCACAGCATTGCGCCCTTTATGAGAAAGGCTTGTGCAGACGCAACACTTTTTTCTAAGTTATAAACGATTTATAGTTGGCGCTGATGCAGACGCATTAATTTGTGCGAAATGCGCTATTAACCTCGCGCAGAC
>CAYWTX010000035.1:0-13619 GCA_964461295.1 uncultured Planctomycetaceae bacterium
CCGCGGGCAAAGACCATCTGACGGCCTATGCCAACTGGGGCCGCGGGTTCTTCCCCGTCTTCCGCGGCGTCAGTTCGACGGAGATCCTGGTTCTCCAGCCGGAGACCTCCGAGAGCTGCGAGGCGGGCCTGAAGGCCGCGGCCCTGGAGGGGCGCGTGTCTGGCACGGTGGCTGTGTACCGGATGCAGCGTAGGGATGTTGTCGGCTACAACGCCGCGACGGCCACGCAGGAGAACATGGGCGATTGGGACATCCGGGGCGTGGAGATGGATGTGCGTGCCCGGCCGGCGGACTGGCTGGACGTGTACGGCAGCTACACGATCCGCAGCCCGCGGATCGCGCGGAGCGACGGCAGCCCGCAGGTCGAGGGCAACCAGATCGTGTTCATATCCGAGCAGATGGTCAAGCTGGGGGCGGAGGTGAACCACCAGCGGAAGCTGTTCGTTGGGACGGACCTGCAGTGGACCGGGCGAAGCTTCGCCGACGAGGCGAACCTGGTAAGCCTGCCGGCGCACTGCGAGGCGAACGCGCACATTTCCTACAAGTGGGAGCAGTACACCCTCACGTTCTTTGTGCGGAATCTGTTCAACCAGGAGTACTACTCGGGCGTGTTCAACGGCGTGGTGAACGGTTCGGCGTTCGAGGGCGAGGGGCGGACGTTCGGCTTCGCCGTGACGGCGAGATTCTGAGCCTCGCGGGCAAAGGCATCGGCGTGCGAAGAGACCTGGCCTTGTTCAACGTGGATACCCAGGAACCGGCGGCCTCGATGGACCGCCTCGTGATCCGTCCGCGCATGGCGCCCTTCGGCGCGCAGGTGGAGGCCCTGCTGCGCTTCGCCGAGGCGCACGATGTGACCGTCGTCTCCACGGCGTGCGTCAACGCCGCGCCTGTCGCCGCCGTGCTGCCGCCGGAGGCGGTGTTCGTGCCGACGGACGCGGGCGAGACGGCCTGGCGCGACCGGCTGGGTGGCGATTGCCGTCGCGTGTGGATCGAGAAGCGGTCCTGCGGCAGCCGGGAGGCCAACGTTGGCCAACGTGCGTTCGACCCGTTCCACGCGAATCCTCACGCGGCCGAGGCCGTGCGCTCGCTCGGCATCAGCCACTATGCGGTCTTCGGCGACTCGGCCGCGTACTGTCTCCGCTGCACGGCCGAGGGCTTGCTGGGCCTTGGCTGTCGGGTGACGCTGCTGGCCGACGCGATCGGCCCGGGCATCGACGACGAGCGGAGGAAGGCGGAAGTGCTGGCCGAATTGCGGCTCCTGGGCGCCACGGTGACGACGACGGGCGAGTTCCTGGCCGGGGCGCGGTGAGCGAATGGCGTGGCTGGCCGAAATCGTTCGCTGCCTTCGTCCGCCGGAGTTGAGCGGGCCGGAGCGGCACACGTACGTCCGGCACCTGTGGTTCGACCTGCTGGCGTCGGCGTCGGCGGGCATCTTGGCCAACGCACCGGCCATTGCTCTTAAGAGCATGGGCAGCCCGCCCTGGGCGTTGAGCCTTCGCCTGGGCCTTTCCAGCGTCGGGATGCTGGCCGCGCTGTACCTGGGCGGGTGGATGGCCCGCCGGCGGAAGATGCCGTTCGTGTTGGCGCCTGGGCTGGGGTTCGCCGCCTGCTCGGCGGCGATGGCCTTCACGCGCGAGCCGCTGGCGTTCCTCACGCTGTTCGGGGTCGGGGCGGTCTTCGAGATGGTCGCTCGCCCGGCCGTGACGGCTGTGCTGCGCCTCAACTACGCTCCGCGGCGGCGAGGGGAGGTGATCGGGCACGTGCGGGCGTGGTGCGCGCTGACGTTCCTGGGATCGCACCTGGCGGCGGCAGCGCTGCTGCGCAGCGGCGGCGGGCAGGTCGAGACGCTGATCTGCGGGCTGATGCTGCTGGCGGCGGGGATGGACCTGGCGAGCCTGGCGGTCTTCCGGCGCATCCGCGTGCGCGAAACGGCGCTGGAGGCGGGGCCGATTCGTCCGAGGGTCGTCGCGACGCTGGCGGAGTCCTGCGGCGTGGTGGCGCGCGACCGGCGGTTCCGCCGCTACCTCGCGGGGTGCTTCCTGTTCGGCTTCAGCGGGCTGATGTACGTGGAGTTCGTACCGGCTGTGCTCCAGCGGGGGCTGGGGTGCGGGTACATCGAGTTGGCGCTGCTGACGCACGTGATACCGGGCGTGGCGCAGTTCGTGACCACGGGCTGGTGGGGCCGGCGCCTGGACCGCTCGACGCCCAACGCCGAGTGGGGATGGATCCGGCTGGGGTGGGGGCTGGATCCGATCCTGCTGGCCGCGGCGCCGCTGGCGGCGGCGGTTGCGCCGGCGGCAGCCTTTGCCCTGGCCGGGCTGGGGCGGATCAGCCGCGGGGCCGTCATGGGCGCCTCGTGGGTGCTGTGGTGGCGCGTGGGGATCGCGCACTTCGCTCCGCCCGGGGGCGACACCACCCGCTACATGGGCATCCTGACATTCCTCAACGGTCTCATGCGCCTCGCGGCGGCCGTGGCCGGGAGCCTGCTGTTGGTGCATGGGTCGGCGGCGTCGGTGCTGCTGATCGGCGGTGCGGGCGTGCTGGCGTCGGGGTGGTATTCCCGGCGCCTCGCCTCGCGCGAGCGGTTGGAGAAGGTCAAGCCCACCATCGCGGAGTTCGAGGGACAATTCCCGTGATCGGGTTGCCCCCGCCTCTGGTGCGGTCGGGTTGAGGCAGACGACGCGGCTTTCCTGGCTAGGCGTGCTGCTGTAGAATGCCGGCAATGCGGACATCCATCGGTTTGCGAATGCTGATCGGCATGAACGTGCTGATCATCGTGCTGGGGGCGGGCCTGGCCGTTCTGGCGGGCAACGCGGCCGGGGAGGTCGTCGAGCAGCGGCTCGTGAGGCAGGTGGCGGAGAACGCGGGGAAGTTCCTGGTCGACCGGCGGCTGCCGCTGTCCGACGCGCTCATGAACGACCTGCGGCGGCTGTTCGGGGTGGACTTCGTGGCCGTGGGAGCCGAGCGCAGCGAGTTGTTGGCATTGAGTCTGGTGGCGCAGGAGGCCGAGCCGTTCATGGATCGCGTGCGGCAGGGCGGGTCGGGCGGGCGGATCGACCTGGGCGGCCTGCGGTGCCGGTTCGACTCGCACGAGATTCGCCTGGCGCCCGGGCCGCAGGACGCGGCGGGGCGGCGGGTGCGGGTGTTCGTGGTGGCGCCGGACACGCTGTACCAGGATGCCCGCGCCAAGGCGGTGGGGGGGATCGTGCTGCTGGCCGTGCCGGCCATCGCGGTGGCCAGCCTGCTGGCGGTGGCGTTGTCGCTGACGATCAGCCGCCCGCTGCGGCGGCTGGCGGGCGAGATGGACAAGGCGGTGACAGAGGAGGGACAGGGCCAGGCAGAAGGAGAGATGCAGCGCCGCGAAGCAGGCTTTGTCGAGGGAACAGACGCGAAGGGGACGGGCGCAGGCGATCGGCGTTCGCGGGGATCGCGTCGCGGGCCCAGCGAGGTGGTTCGTCTGGGCGAGTCGTTCGATCAACTGCTCAAGCGGTTGAGCCAGGCGCAGGTCGAGCTGGCGCGGTCGGAGCGTCTGGCGACGCTGGGCCGCGTGGCGGCCGGGGTGGCGCACGAGTTGCGGAACCCGCTGAGCGGGATCAAGATGAACCTTCGCGTGTTGCAGGACGAGATGCCCAGGGACGCGCCCGGGGCGGCCACGACGGAACTGGTGCTCCGCGAGGTCGACCGCATGGACCTGTTCGTGCGGGAGCTGATGGCATTGGCGGCCGGCGACGGGCGCGGCGATCCGCCGGCGGGGGGCGACCTGCCCGGGGTGGACCTGGCCGAGGCGGCGGAGTCGGTGGTGGCGTTGCTGGACGGTCGGCTGCGACACGCCCGCGTGACGGTGGAGCGAAGTTTTCCGGCCGAACTGCCGGCGGTGCGGGGCGACGCGCCCCGCGTGCGGCAGGTGCTGATGAACCTGATCGTGAACGCGATGGAGGCGATGCCGGGCGGCGGGACGCTGCATCTGTCGGCTGCGGAGGGCGACGACAACGGGCTGGTGCGGTTCAGCGTGGCCGACAGCGGCGACGGCGTGCACGTGCGGGACATGGACGTCTTCGACGCGTTCACGAGCACCAAGGCCGGCGGCGTGGGGCTGGGGCTGTACCTGTGCCGCAAGATCATCCAGGCCCAGGGCGGGCGGATCGGGTATGAGAACACCGGGCAGGGGGCGGTGTTCTGGTTCGAGCTTCCCGCCGGAAGCGGCAAGTAGTGTCGGGTGTCGGGTGTCCAGGCGCGGGCGCTGCAAGGAGACAACGAATTACACCAATGAAGACGAATTGCACGAAGAAGAGAGGAATCCCGGGCGAACCATCGATCTGTTTCCCTTCGCGAAATTCGTCCCTATTCGTGTAATTTGTGGTCTCCCGCCTCCTGCGTCGTTTAAGTTTCCCATAGCGAAAGGCATATCCATTGGCGACCGCGCGTTCTTTGCTGGTGATCGACGACGAGGATTCGATCTGCCGGGCGATGGAGCGGTTCTTCGGCAGCCGGGGGTGGTCTGTTTGGGCGGTGGCGACGGCGGCGGAGGGACTGGCGGCGTACGCGCGGCGGCGGGCGGACGTGGTGTTCCTGGATGTCCGTCTGCCGGACCGCAGCGGGCTTGAGGTGCTGGAGGAGTTGACGCGGCTGGCGGAGCCGGCCCGCGTGGTGGTGATCACGGCGTTCGGCGACCTGGAGACGGTGGTTCATGCGGTGAAGGGCAAGGCGTTCGACTACATGCCCAAGCCGATCGATCTAGACCGCGCGCTGGACCTGGCCGAGCGGGCCGCGCGGTGCCGCGGATTGCCTCCGGCGGGCGCACCGGCGGCGGGCGCCGGCGCTGCCTGCGGCGGCGGGATCGTCGGCTCCTCGCCCGCCATGCAGGATGTGTACAAGAAGGTGGCGGTGTTCGCCCAGTCGGACGCGCCGGTGCTCATCCTGGGCCAGACGGGCACGGGCAAGGACCTGGCGGCCCGGTTGATTCACGAGCATAGCGGCCGCGGGCGCGGGCCGTTCGTCGCGGTGAACTGCGGGGCCTTGCCGGAAGGCCTGGTCGAGGGCGAGTTGTTCGGGCACGTGCGGGGGGCGTTCACCGGGGCCGACGCCGACCGGGCCGGGCGGTTCGAGGCGGCCGATGGCGGCACGCTGTTCCTCGACGAGGTGGGCGAGCTTACACCGGCTGTGCAGGTGAAGCTGCTTCGCGTGCTGGACACGGGGGTGGTGGAGCGCGTGGGATCGGCCAAGCCGATCCATCTGAGCGTGCGGACCATCGCGGCGACCAACCGCGACCTGGAGGCAGACGTGCGGGCGGGGCGGTTTCGTAGCGACCTGTACTACCGGCTGGCGGTGCTGCAACTCGATCTGCCGCCGCTGTCGGGGCGGGTGGAGGACGTCGCGCCGCTGGCGGAGCACTTCCTGGCCGGGTGGCGGAAGGCGGGGCGCGACGTGCCGAGCCTTTCGCCGGCCGCGGCCGAGATGTTGCGGCAGTATCACTGGCCGGGGAATGTGCGGGAGTTGCGCAACGCGATGGAGCACGCGGCCGCGGCGGCGCGGGGCAGGCAGATCCTGCCGAGCGACCTGCCGGAGTCGTTGCGTCGGCCCGCGATGGCGACGAGCCAGGGCGCATCGGTGGGGGACCTGGCGCGGAGGTATGTGTCGCAATTCGCGGGCGAGCGGCAGGAGATGCACCGCAAGGCGTTGGATCCCATCGAGAAGGCCCTGATCGAGCAGGCGCTGCGCAAGTGCGGGGGCAACCAGTCAGCCGCGGCGGAAGTGCTTGGCGTGCACAGGAACACGCTGCGAAGGCGGATCAGGGAGTTGGGACTCGCCGGCGCGGCGGAGTAGAGGGGTGTGGCGAACGCGGTGGTCCAGCGACTTTCGGCCCGCACAGCCCACGAACAGGTTTGGGGGTCTTGACAGCATAGAGCCGCGTGGTAAGCTATTTCCTCAGCGACAGTAACGACGCTCAGGAGGCCTACCGTTGCCCGACCATCAGTTGCCAGACATCCCGCTGCCTCCCGGCTGGGCCGAGAACGTCAAGTCAGCCGTTCTCCACGTCATCTCCCTGGCCCACTTCGCTATCGTGGCGACCCGCGGCTGGGCTGCCAACAGCGTCAGCGCTCGTGTCCGCCCGACCGGCGGCATCTCCGCCTCTGTTCCTGCCCTCTCGTCCCTCGGCTGAGACATGTAACCCCAAAGGGAACGCAAGCCAGAGCAGCATTCCGTTGGCCAACCGAGGGCAGTCGAACCGATCGGGGCTGGACCGCCCTGGCGGGCCAGCCGGACGCCAGAGGCCCGCGCGTCCTGGAGCCGCAGAAACGCATCGAGAGTAGTTACTCCCGACCCGCGAGTAGACGCCGCCGAACGGGCCGCACCCCTGCATGTCTGCGCGCGTAGTTACGCGCAAGCGTACGCACTCCAGCGAAACCGGGTGCAATGGAGTGCAATATCCCCTTGGCTTCCTCTCGAGGGATCTGCCCCTTGTGCCGTAACGGGTTACGGCGATTTGGCTTAGAGGTAGTTCGGCGTCCTCATAACCCGGAGGTCGTGGGGCGTGATCGAGCGGCTGGGACTGCGAATCGCCGGTCTCACCGGCAACTACTCGCCGCGGGCGTATGAAACCGGCCGAAGCCCAGTGAACTACGACGACCTGGCTGTTGTGGCAAACGAGAGACGGAAGAAACAGTCCACCTACTTCACCAAGCCCGAGGTCGAGGCCCTGGCCGAGCAAGGCCCCGTCAACCTGCTGCTTCTGCACGACTGGCCCGCCGGGCTGCCCGAGCTTGTTGAACCTAGCACGACGGACGGCGATCCCAGGCACGGCGTCGGCAATCCGCCCGCGCGATGGCTATTGGAGCAGCTCAAGCCCCGCTGGGCCTTCTGCGGCCACATGCATCAGTACTTCCGGGGCGATGTCCTTTGGCCTGACGGCCGCAGAACGACCGTTGCCTGCCTGAGTCGAATCACAGGTCTGTCTGGCACCTCGATGCAAGTGCTGGATGTAGACGCGATCGCGCCTTCACGATAGCCCGGGATGTAGCGCCTTTCACCGTGCGGTGAAACTGGCCGAATCAGTGAACCCCGGTGACAGGACTCCCTCGCAAGTTTACAGGGCATGCCTGGCGATTCTTCGCTATATTCTATTTTGAGTTATTCGGCTCGGACGCCAGTAGCCGGAAATGGAATACAACAGCCACGGGCGTTCTCACGCCGCGGAAGCCGCCAAAGACGTCCCTGCTGACGGCTGGATTGTCTTCGTGGAACCATCGGCCAGGATGACGCTCACCGAGCCGTCCCGGCTGATCGTGACGGTCCGCCAGTGCCCCTGGCCCTGCATGCTCCGCCGCCTGGCCCAGCCATTCATAGGTCCAGGACGAGCTTGGCCGTCTGGAACGACGGATTCATCTCTACGCCCGCATAGCCGAAGGGATTGCACAGGACCCTGGTCCGACCAAGGCCGTAATCGAGGCTGTCGTGCGTGTGGCCGTGGACCCACAGCCGCGGGGCCCTGGTCAACAGAATCTCCTCCGCCTCAGGGCACGCGAAGAAGCAGTTCAGGGGCGAGCCCTGGTACTTGGGCACAATGCTCCGCTGGCTGGGCAGGTGGTGTGTAACGACGATGCTGTCAGAGGTCGTGTTCTCACGAAGGAAAGCCAGGCTTTGGGCGTTCTTCTTCTGGACCCACTGGCGGATGCCGGCGATGACCTGGAAGTCGCTGATCTGATCCTCCAGGTCTTGGCGGTGCTCCCCGAACCAAAGCGTGCAGCCGACGAAGTGGATCCCGTTGATCTGGCAGGTCTCATCCTCCAGCCAATGCACGTTGGGCAAGTCCAGTGTCCGCTTGATTCTCTCAATGTCCGGGAGCGACGAATGGTAGTAATCGTGGTTCCCCGCGACGTACACGACGTGCGGGTACTTGCTGGCCAGCAGCTTCAGCGCCGGCCGCAAGCCGGAGGCCACGGCCAGGTCACCGGCCACGATGGCCACGTCGGCGGCGGGCAATTTGGCGATCAAAGTCTTGCCGCCGCCGGCGTGGAACTCGCAGTGGAGATCGGCACAAATATAAGCTCTCATGGGTCCACCAGTAGTTCTCATCGCCGCTGGCCGACGATGCGATGGAGCACCGCGCTCTTGAGATTGCCCACCATGGCCTTGGCCGGAACGCCGCGATTCATCCCTCCAGCAGCCACTCCCGCGCTCGCTCGACCAGCCATAGCTCGGCAGCAGACTGGCGAAGTTCCGATTGCCGCTCCATCTCGATGTCTTCGGGGTCTTCGCCCTCGTAAACACTGGGATCGAAGGGTTCAGTCTGCCGAGCCTTCTCCAGGTACTCAGCCAGTTGCCACGGCTCGAAGATCGTCTTGATTTCCACAACGAACGCCGGTATCTCGGCTCGGAAGTCCGCGTTACTTTCGGCGGCATCGAGGAAGTTGATGAACTTCTCGCCAATGAGGTAGTCGAGGGCCTTCTGGGTGCCGAACTCAGCCTCGATCCCCTTGGCCGCCTCGCTTTGTTCGATCCATATTCTTTGGAAATCCATTCGGTTCTCATGCTCCGCCGACTTGTTCATCATACCGTGGCTGGCCTGGCCCGACAAATAGTCGTTCGTCACGACTGCGGTCGCTCCCGGATGCCTGGCGGTTGGGGCGGACACGCTGGGGCAGTTGTGGGAGCGACTGACGACCGCCGCAGCGCGGCGGCAGTCCTCGGTATGAACAAAGAAGAACCCGCCGGTCCTCGACAGACCGACGGGTTCTCCGACTCCTCTTCGTGCGTCATGCCGCACTGCCGAATGATGATGGTTGTCAGCCCCCGTCCAACGGCCTGACACAGGACTGCCAGGGCATGCAATTGCAGCCCGCAGGCCTCCAGGTCGCCGGCCTTGGCGGCAGACTCCAGTTCCTTGCCGACCTGCGTGAGCATCGGATAATGCCGGGCCTTCTTGGGGTGTGAGATCCTGTCGGAACCGGCCGCCTGAAACCTTGATCCTTAGGTGCGCTGTACTGCTAGAGCCCCAGGCCGACCTTGAGGTCGACGGCGACCGTCTGCGTCTGGATCTTACTGAAGTACGTCACGGTCACCTCGATCTTCTCGAGGTTCGCCGGCAGGCTGTAGGTCCGGGAGTAGACGGTCTCGGCCCCGTCGCCCGCGCGCCCGGAGCCCGAAATGTCGGCCTCCACCTTCTTGCCGTCCACGACGGTCGAGACCGACGTGATGAACTCCAGCGGCTCGCTGGAAGTAAGATCTACCTGGATGGTCTTGTCACTGGCCGTCACGCTGCCGACGGTCACCGTGTTCGAGCCGAGTTCGAGCCTGGCCTTCTCCTTGAGCGTCGCGCCGGCGATCTTCAGGTCCTTGGGTTCGGCCCCGACCTTGATCGCCAGCTTGCCCTTGAGCAGGAGCGCCTTGGCGCCGGTTGCGGGTGTCTTGTCGCTCACGAACTCGCTGCGAATGGCCTTGTGATCCTCCTCCAGGCTCGGGGAAGACCCCAGATTGCCGCCTTGCCCTTGCGATTTCTCGGTGACCAGGCTCTTGCCCGTGTCATCGGCGAAAGCCGACAGGCTGCTGGCGGCCTCGTCCATCCCGATGACGCCCTTGGGGCAAGCCAGCCGGTAGTACACGTGCGTGCCGGGCCGGAAGGGCAGGCGAGTGGAGAAGCGGCCGGATTGCTCGGGGGCCGCCACCGCCACCCCGACGACGGTCAGTGCCTTGTCGGCGGGCTTGATCTCCTCGGCGGGTTTGTCCTGCGCACGGCTCAGCGGCGCGAGGACGATGACGGCCAGCAACAAGACGGCGACGAGGGCGAACTTGGTGAGGGCTGGCTTCATGGGTGGCCTTTCAGTAGGAGAACCTGCGGGGCACGCGCGCCAATATCCGGCGCGCGGACGGTGCTGTCAAGGGCCGAGGCCCGAGAGGGTGCATGGCCGCATCACCGGGTCCGCTACGGTCCATGCCTTCCTGCCAAAGGACGAGACCGAGCAACGGAAGAGCGGGCAGGTCGGGTATGCCTTTGAGATGCCACTTGCAGGAAACCGCGAGACGTCACCCCGCTAGCCGGACAGTCCTGGGACAGCCAAGGCCATCCGCCACCGGCATCTGAATCCATCCTCCAAGAAAATCTGATGTTACGACTTGAAAACTCTCTTTCACTTTCTAATAATGATTATCGTTATGAATAGTAAGCCCTTGCGAACAACACGGCAGAGACGGCTTACGCTGGAGGAACTTCGGCGTGTGCCGTGCCATCCGACCGCGGATGAGCTGTACGAGCGCCTGCGCAAGCAGATGCCGCGCCTCAGCTTGGGCACGGTATACCGCAACCTTGAGATCTTCTGCCGAGCTGGCCAAGCCAGGAAGCTGGAGTCTGGCAGCCATCAGGCCCGCTATGACGGGACGCTATCGCCGCACGCCCATGTCCGCTGCATACGGTGCGGCAAGGCGGCCGACGTGCAGGCTGCGCCTCTGCCGGATGCCGTGTCCAAGGCAAAGGCCATGGAGGGCTACAAGATCCTGGACTACCGGCTGGAGTTCACCGGCATCTGCCCCAGGTGCCAGAAGGAACAGGAATAAGAAACCACGGAACGTTTGCGATACCCACAACCCCATAGAAGAGAAAGGACGACTGACATGCTGGAAGCCAAGATGCGAGACGCCCTGAACAAGCAGATCAACGCCGAGCTGTACTCATCCTACCTGTATCTGTCGATGGCCGCGTGGTTCGAGTCCCTGAGTCTCAAGGGCTTCGCCCATTGGATGCATGTGCAGGCCACGGAGGAACATGCTCATGGAATGAAGCTCTTCGCCTACGTGATCGAACGCGGCGGGAAGATCGAACTGAAGGCGATCGAGGCGCCGCCCAAGTCCTGGAAGAACCCGCTGGACGCCTTCAAGGCCGTGGCCGCCCACGAGGCGAAGGTCACGGGACTGATCAACGCCCTGGCCGACCAGGCCCAGGGCCTCCGCGACCACGCCACCAGCACCATGCTCCACTGGTTCAGCTCCGAGCAGGTCGAGGAAGAGGCCAACGCCGCCGAGATCGTGGCCAAACTGGAGATGATCGGCGAGTCTTCCGGTGGGCTGTTTGCCTTGGATCATCAATTGGCCAAACGCGGAGAGTGAGTCGTTGCCCACAGTGTCCTACCGAGTCGCGCGACACGCGCAAAGGAGTTGCGTCATGGGATTGTTCAGGCTGGACGAGGTACTTCAGATGGCGATGCAGGCCGAGGAGACCGGCAGACTCTTGTACGAGACGGTGGCCAAGGAGACCGCCAATCCGGAGGTGGCTGGCTTGTGCAGGCAGTTGGCGGCCCAGGAGGCCGGACATTACCAGAAGTTCAAGGCCATGAAGGAGGCCCTGCCGAACCAGACGAACTCTCGGCGGCTGTCGTTGGAGGAGATGGACTTCGTCCAGGCCCTTGTCGAAGGGCGCGTCACGCCCTTGGAGGTCGAGGCAAAGCGGATTGTCCGGGAGAACAGCCTGGCACAGGTGCTCGACATGGCCATCCAGGCCGAGAAGGACAGCGCGGCCTTCTACGGACAGATCCTTGCCGGCGTCGATGGCGGTGACGCCGGGACGATCCACGAGATCATCGAAGAGGAGAACCGGCATCAACGGATTCTGACTGAGATCCGGCAGGGAGTGAAGGCCTGATTCCCTCCAGCGAGGGGCACGAAAGGCGTTCGTCATGCACGACCAGAGAGTTACGGAAAGACAAACGACCCATACTTCAATGAGGTGAGATTACATGGCCAGCGAAAGACTGCAAGTGTACAAGTGCTCCAAGTGCGGGATAACCGCCCAGGTACTGGACGGCGGCCCCGGGACCCTCTTCTGCTGTGGCCAGCCGATGCAGCTGCTCCAGGAGAACACCGTAGACGCCAGCAAGGAAAAGCACGTGCCGGTGATCGAACGGGTTCAGGGCGGCGTGAAGGTGAAGGTCGGCAGCGTGCCGCACCCGATGGAGGCCTCGCACTTCATCAGTTGGATTGAGGTCATCGCCGGTGGCAAGACATGCCGGCAGTTCCTGCAACCGGGCCAGGCGCCCGAGGCGTTCTTCCCTGTCTCTGACGAGAACATCGTTGTACGCGAGTACTGCAATCTCCACGGCATGTGGAAGGCGTAAGCCGGCGGCCAATCCGCCGGTAGCGCGAGTCAAGGCAACGCAGGATCAGGTGAACAGTGGCATCCGACACGAACAGGGCATGGCGATGCAGCGTCTGCGGCTACATTTACAGAGGCGGTGCGCCCCCGAAGTCCTGTCCGGTTTGCGGTGCTGCTCAAGCGGACTTCGAGCTGGACGCAGGGCCGTCCGCGCCGACGGTCGCCCCCGTCGCTGGAACATGGCAATGCCTCAACTGCCGGCACGTCCACACCGGTCAGTCACCGCCGGCGGTTTGTCCCATCTGCGGGGCGCCGTCTGATCGCTTCGAGGCGTCGGCGGCGCACAGGGATATATCGCAGACAGAAGGCAGCCCTGTCCGGGTAGTCATCATCGGCGCCGGCGTGGCGGGCCTGTCTGCCGCCGAGGCCATTCGACAGGCATCTGCTGGGGCCCAGATCGTTATGGTCTCCAGAGAGCCGCACCTCCCGTACTACCGGCTGAACCTCACGCGGTATCTTGCCGGTGAGATCGGCAAGGCGGACCTGCCCATTCACCCCCAGCAGTGGTACAGCGACAAGCGAATCGAGCTCCTACTCGGCGCCGAGGTGGCGCAGTTGCGGCCGGATGATCGCATGGTGGAGCTTCGCGATGGCCGCACCGAACGTTTCGACAAGCTTATCCTGACGGCTGGGGCCCACCCCTTCGTGCCGCCCATACCCGGCGCCCAGCGGGAAGGCGTGCGGAGCCTGCGGACCATGGACGATGCCGAGGCGATCTTGGCCAACGTTCGCGAGGGCGTACGCTGTGTCTGCATCGGGGGCGGTCTGCTTGGGCTGGAGACAGCCGGCGCCCTGGCCCGCCGCGGCGCGGAGGTCACGATGATCGAGGGCCACGGCTGGCTGATGCCGCGGCAGCTTACCGAAGCCGCCGCACGCCATTTGGTGAGGCATGTGACATCACTGGGCATCAGCCTGCGGACCAAGGGCCAGACGAAGGAAATCCTCGGCGATGAGAAGGTGGCAGGCGTCCTGCTTGAGGACGGCCAGGTTATCGATGCCGATCTGGTCGCCATCGCCGCGGGCATCCGACCCAACAGCTACCTTGCCCGCCGCGCCGGCCTGGAGGTCGGCAACGGCGTCATTGTGAACAACCACCTGGTCAGTTCCCACGCGGACGTTCTGGCCGCCGGCGACATTGCCGAGCATCGCGGGGTGTTGTACGGGACCTGGAGCCCGGCACAGTACCAGGGCGGCATCGCCGGGATGAACGCCCTGGGCCTGGGCATGGAGTTCGGCGGCTTGCCGCGGTCGAACACGCTCAAGGTGCTCGGCCTGGACATGCTGAGCATAGGGCAGTTCTCCAGCGAGGATGCGAGCTTCCACGTGGCCGAGGGGGAGCACAACGGCAGATACATGCGGTTCGTCTTCCGGGATGGGCGTATGGTCGGTGCGATCCTCCTGGGCGATACATCCATATCCGGTGAGGTCAAGAAGGCCATCGAGGGCAAGGTTGATTGCTCTGGTCTGCTGGACCTCCGGC
>CAYWTX010000036.1:0-10807 GCA_964461295.1 uncultured Planctomycetaceae bacterium
CAGCCGCGGCCGCTTCGTCGGGCCTAGTCCTTTCCTGCTTCCCGCCGTCTGGGGGCGCGGCGATTCGGTGCCGTCTTTCTCTTGGATCCGATGGAACCGGGCCGAATCGCGCCGGCTTGGGCGTTCCCGGTCGTCGGGCGCAGAACGCATGCGGTGTACAGGCCGATGGCGGGCAGGGCGAATGACACTCGACCGCGGGCTCGCTTCACGGTGGGCGTTTGAGTCGGCAACGGGTCGGGGGAGAGCAGTTGCAGGCTCCAGTCTCGACCCTCGTCGGCCATTTCGACCCGGATCTGTCCTCGCACCGGTTCCTCGGCGAAGTTCATGAGGTGGACGACGCGGTCGGCCGGGGTCGGTCCTTGGCGAAACTCGGCAGCCACAGGCTTGGGGGCCGAGACGGAGAATCGGAAGGCGCCGCCGGCAGCCCATCGCAGCGCCGCCTCGACGTCCTTCCAGTTTCGTGGAGGCAGCGCGGTGTCGGCGTGGCTGCCGCGCAACGCTTCCCCGGTCCGGAACTCAGTGGGTGCCTCGAGTTTCGGCAGGTAGGCGACTCGCCCGTTACCGACGGCGAGGCGAGCGGGGGCCGGCCCTGGCCGGAGGCCGAAAACCTCGGTCAGGGCATTGACTTCGCGTTGGCGGCGCCAGTCGTCCCTTGCTCCGGTGGAGTCGGTGGCGACCAGCCCGCCGCCGGCCTCGACGAACGCCTTCAGCTTGGCCACTGCGGCGTCCGAAAGGGCGTCCTGGTTGGCCAGGAGGACGACCCGGTGCGCCGAGAGATCGTCGAGGTTGCGGTCGAAGACGATGCCGAAGGGGATGCGGGATTGCCACAGTCCCTGTTCACAGATGAACGGGCCGTGGACCCAATTCACGGAGTTGTAGGCCGTTGACGCCCACGAGCGCAGCACGGCTACGTCAGCGTAGATGGGCCGCTGTCCGTACAGGTGGTCGTTTTGGGTCTTGAGGAAGCGGCCGAGGTCGCCGAAGGTGTACATGGCATGCCCGTTGCCGGGCACGCAGCCCAGGCGCGGGTGGCGGATCTGCCGGTTCATCACGATGCCGAGCAGGTTCCCGCGATCGGAGTGGCCATCGATGATCGACAGGCCGGTGCTGTGCGAGAGTTTGAAGCTGCGAAACTCGGCGATCTGGTTGCCCTTGGCGCCGACGCGCGGCGAGAGGCCCGCGTCGCAGGAGTTGATCAGGCGCAGGAGCCAGCGGCCGTGGTCGATGCCGTTGTCGAAGCATAGGTTGTGGGGGTGGACGCCCTTGATGTTGAGGGCGACCAGGCAGTCGGGTTTGCGGGCGTGAATGTGCGCTTCCATTTCGCCGAAGAAGTCGTACACGGTGTGGCAGCGGAAGTCGATCCACTCCTGGATCACGGGATCGTTGATCTCGTTGAGGCGCGAGGGCGGCCACGACTCCGACCATGCGGGCGGTTGGATGGCTTCGAGATCGGCGTAGCCGAATCGTTCGCGGCGCTGGGACTCCGTGTACTTGGCCATCACTCGGCGAGGGAAGAGTTCCAGACAATGCCGGCAGCGGCAGGATCGTGGTTCGGCGCGCAGGATGTTGTTGTCGAACCAGATCAGGTCGGCGCCGGCCTCGTCGAGCGCCAGGTCGCAGAGATGTCGGACGAATGCCCGGTAGCCCGGGTTGTTGTTGCAGGCGAAGTGGCGCCAGAGCTGGTACATCATGTAGGTGACCGGTCCGCCGTCGGTCGCCACGCAAGCCCACTCGCGCGCCTCGGGGTGGTCCTTGTACATCGTCTCGGTGTGCATGGTCCCGCCGAGATAGACGCAAATCGCCATCCCCCGGCGTTTCATCTCCCGGGACAGGGCATAGCCGCGGGCCATCTCCTCGGCCTCGTGCTTCAGGCCCATTCCTTTGTAGAAATGGATGGTGTACATGCCCCCCGGCCCCAGCAGGCGGGCCAGGGCTGCCACGTTCTCCGGCTGATGATAGCGTTCGTACAGTTCCTGGCAGTTACGCGTCTGGCCGCCGCGACGGCGCAGGAAGGCCAGCGGCTCATGGCTCGGCCACACCACACGGGCGAGGAGGGCTCGCTCCTCGTCGGGGTCGGCGATCGCGTCGGCGGGGGTGATGGGCTGAGAACGATCCGCTGTCTCGCTATCCATGGTTCGTCTTCCGATGTTCGAAGGACTTCGGGCATCCGCTGCCGGCACGCGACGGTGGGATGCACGCCGTCAGCGGGTCTGATTCGCAGGATACTACATCAGGTGACGGTCCCTGGGGCAAGGGCGGCAGATCCTCGCTGTTGCCTTCGCCCTCGGCTGTGCCGTAATCTGCCGCCTCACCGGAGCAGCAACTTTGGCCATCCTTGCGGGAATCGATGAAGCCGGCTTCGGCCCCGTCATGGGGCCGCTGGTGGTTTCGCTGTCGGCGCTGGAGGTGGGCGAAGAACTGCTCGGCGCGTCGATGTGGAAGGTGCTCTCGCCCACCGTCACGCGCAGGCCCGGCAAACGGGCCGGCACGTTCGCCGTGGCCGACAGCAAGAAGCTCTACCACCGCGGGCGCCCCGATGCCGTGGAGCATCTCGAACGGGCGGTGCTGGCGCTGCTGGCCACGCGGCGGCGCCGCCCCGCGACGCTCGCCGGACTGCTGGGCGTCGTGGCGCCCGATGCGCCGAAGGCGATCGGCGGGTATCCGTGGTACGCCGGCGCCGACCTGCCGCTGCCGCGCTGCGTGACCTCCGAGCACGTGACGCTGCTGGGCAACGCTGCCGCGGCCGCCTTGGCGCGTGGCGGCGTGCAGCTTGCCGCCATGCGGTCGGAGGTGGTCTTCCCCGGCGAGTTCAATCGCCTCTGCGAGGCGACGCGGAACAAGTCCACCGTGCTGCTGGACGTGACCAGCCGGCTGATCGCCTACCTCTGGCGGCGATTCCCGGAACAGACGGTGCGGCTGTACGCCGACCGGCAGGGAGGGCGGATGCGATACGTGGCGCCGCTGAAGCGCTTGCTGCCGGGCACCGAACTGGCCGTGCTGCAAGAGAGCGAGGAGTGCAGCGCGTATCGCATCGCCGACGGGCGGCGGACCTTCGAGATTCACTTCGGCGTGAAGTTCGACGGCGTGCATCTGACGGTGTCGCTGGCGAGCATGATCAGCAAGTACCTCCGGGAGTTGTTCATGGAGTTGGAGAACGCGTTCTGGGCCAGGCACGTGCCCGGCGTCGTGCCGACGGCGGGGTATTACACCGACGGAACGCGGTTCCTGGGCGACATCGCCCAGGCGGCCGAGGCGATGGGCATCCGCCCGGAGATCCTGCAGCGCTTCCGGTGAACTACTGACAGGACTGACAGGGAACCTGGTTTAGCGGGGCGGGACCGGCCGGCCGAGAGGGGGTGGGGGGCTATCTATCCGTGAACAAGATGGTATGGTATGGTATCCGCGGACAACAGGCACAAAGGACGAGCATGAAGAAAATCCGCAACGTGGAGATCGATCTGGGCTCGATGCACTGGGACAGCCACGGCGACATCTGGCCGGTGACCTGGGCGGACGACGATGCCATCTACACCTCGGGCAACGACACGCTTGGCTGCCCCCCAGGGCTGTACGGCTCGGCCCCGGCCGACATGCGATACGGCCGGAACCTGCTGATAGCCAAGATCTGGGGAAACCCGCCGGGGCACCGCGTGCTCACGGTAAACCCGATGGAGCAATTCCTCTGGCGGGCGCGGTCCCATCGCGTCAACGGCAAGAAGACCGGGGCGTGGAAGTCGTGCGGCCTGATCTTTCTCGACGGCCGCCTGTACCTGGCCGTGTATCACAGCATCTACCACAACGATCTGAACCGGTTCCCCTGGTGGACGGCGTACATGTCGTGTATCGTCGCTTCGGAGAACTACGGCGAGAGCTGGACGCGATGGGAGGACAGCCGCTATTTTCCCGATCGTTTCGGCTCGCCGTCGTTCGTGCAGTTCGGCAAGAGTGGCGAGCACTGCCCGGACGACTTCGTCTACGCGGTGTCCCCGGCCGAACAGCGCTTTGCCAACGACGACAGTTACATCCTTGGACGGGTCCCGCGCGCCCGGATCCCCGACCCCGGGGCATGGACGTATTGCAGCGGTCCCGGCGGCGAGGAACCGCAATGGTCCGCGGAGGTCGATCGCGCCGTGCCCATTCTCGAGAGTCGTCGGGGGCTCTCTTCGGCGCCGGAGGTGATCTACCACCCGGGGCTTGGGAGCTACCTGCTGGCGACGTTTTCGGCGCCTCGCCTCCCCGAGGACAGCACGGACTACAACGATGCGATGAAGATGTTTGGGTATACGACTTGGCACCTGTTCCAGGCCGAGCACTTGTGGGGACCATGGCAGCGGGTCTACGAAGGGTCGGGCACGGGCCCGGCGGACTACTGCCCGCGGTTGCCGTGCAAGTGGCTGGGCGGGGACAACCGCTCGGCCGTGATTGTCGGCGCGGGCAACGTGTTCGATCGTTTCGGCGCGGGAGAGCATTACGGCGTTGTGACGGCCCGAATGCGCTGGGAGATTGCATGAGTTCGGATCGCCGTAACCGGACACCCTTCTACGGGAGAGACCCAGGAGCACCTACATGCGACATGCACAAGTGGTGGCGTTGGTGATCTTAAGTGTGGCGTATGCCGTCTACGCTGCGGAAGGTCGAATAGAAGCAAGAACCCCGCGACAGACGATCGCGGCGGGAAAGCTTATGTGTTCGATGGCACTGAAGAAGGACGGCACGGTTCTGGCCTGGGGACGGATCACAGGAAAGAACGTCGTTCGCCCGATTCCCGTGGACGGGCTCAAGAATGTAACCGGCGTTTTCCTGAGCCACTTCGACACGGACGGTATGTTTGCGGTTGAATCCGACAGAAGGATCATGAGCCTCTATTCCATTCAGCAGGTGGAGCCGGTGCTTGCATTTGACATGGGCGAAGTCGGCGGCGTTCAGTTCGACGACAGGTTCGTCGTGAAATCCGATGGCACGATCTGGGAAGCGAATCGCCGACAGGCATTCAATTACAACTGCATCAACGCACTTGCCGATGTGCGGTGTGCAACTTGCGGTCCCCGTGGTCATATGGTGGCGCTCAAATCGGATGGAACCGTGTGGATTTGGGGAGACCCCTATTTCGGCCGATCTGGCGTCGATGCCAGGTTCAAGCCAAAGACGCCCACCCAGATGGAAGGCATCTCCGACGTGACGTCGGTCGCGGCCGGCCGGTCCCATGTGGTGGCGTTGAAGTCGGACGGCACGGTCTGGACGTGGGGCTGTAACGAGCATGGCCAGTTGGGCAACGGCGGCATTTCCGATCGGTATGTCCCCGGTTCGGTCAATGGGTTGAAGGACGTGACGGCGATACGAGCCGGCCTTGGTTATTCGATGGCGTTGAAATCTGACGGGACGCTTTGGGCTTGGGGCGACAACGCATACGGGCAATTGGGCGACGGCAGCACCGAAGACCGCAATCTTCCGGTTCAAGTCTGTGGGTTGCAGCGCGTGGTGGCATTCGATGCGGGAGGCAACCATGCCCTGGCGCTGACGTCCGACGACACGCTCTGGGCGTGGGGATTCAACTACTGCGGACAACTTGGCGATGGCAGCACCACGGATCGTCATAGGCCCGTGCGGGTTTGCGATCCGGCGCCGCTGGACAAGTCCGTCTGGCGCTACGTCGCGCGAGATGGAACGTCGCCGCCCCGCGCCGCACCGACGAACCGGCATTGCCGGGGGGCACGGCACGCGCGCGTTGCAGTTGCCGCCACGCCGCCGCCCGGGCCCACGTGCCGGTCGCCAACACGCCCGGGTTGCGGGCGGGATTGAGTTGGGGTTTCTGAAACCTCATTTGGTCCTCCGTTGTGCCACTTGCCGGTAGACGATGACCGCCGCGCCTGGTCGGTCGGTGATCTTTACCGTCAGACCGTCTTTCATCAGCCGGGCGCCGGCCAGCAATCGCCGCTGTCCCAAGACCTCGTACTTGGCCTTGGCGTCCAATCCGCTCAGGCGAAACGTCTTCGTATCCTCGCCATTTTTCTGACGACGGAAGGCCTGAAGCATCCCGTCGCCAGATTCTGGCCGGTGATACTGCCACGCCATCCAAACGTCGTCACGCAAATCATACGGTGTTAGGGGATGAAAATCGGCGGTGTAATAGCCGTTGATCTGGCGCACCTCGGCGTAGAGCCGGCGCAACAGGTCGTAGTCGAGTTCCTTGACCCGCATGTCGAAACACAGGTTCATGCTGGCGGACATGTTCGAGCGGAACTCGTAGGCGTCGACCTTGTGGTTCTGGCCCCAACCCGGGTACGCCGCGCCGTGGTACGGAATCCAGGACGCATAGGCGTAATGATGACACTGCTGGCTGGTCGGCTCGAACAGGTGATCGCTCCGGATCAGCGGCACGGCCCGGCGCATTGTCTCCAGGTCGTTGCGGCGGCCGCCCGAGGCGCACGAGTCAATCGGCAGGCCCGGGCGCCGGCGCCGGAGTTCGTCCCAGTACGCCAGATAGCCCTGCACGTAGAAGTTCTCGGTGGCGCCGATCCGGTCCGGCGTGTCGGCCTTGTTCCAGCAGCCCAACGGATCCATGTTGAAATCCTGCCGGTAAAAATCAACGCCCTCGGACTTGATCAGGCCGTCCACGTGGTCGGTGACCCATTGCCGGGCCGCCGGGTGGCCGAGGTTCAGCAACCGCCCCTCGAGCAACCACTCCGGGTGATTTGTCGCCAACCAGGATTCCTTGTCCCCCACACGTTCCGGCTCGAACCACACGATGGTCTTCACGCCCTTGGTCCGGCCATGGTCGCTCACCGCGCGCAGCCCGTTCGGGAACCGGGTCTTGTCCACTTCCCAGGTGCCGGTGTTGGTCCAGTGCCCCTTGCACGGGTACCAGCCGGCATCCATCCACCAGTAGTCCAGTTGAACGCCTTCCTCGACATACCGGTCGACGAACATTTTCTGGCTCGCCTCGTCGGCCTTGGCCATCTCCGCGTACATGTGCGAACTGCACGCCACGACCTGCGGCGGGATCGGGTTGCCGTCGGCCATGCGCGGCACGTTGTGGGCCAGCATCCAGCGCCGCCAGAGGTTCTGGGCGCGCACCCGGTCGGTGCCCTGCCAGAACAACAACGCCACCAGCGGCGTCCGGATCTCCTCGCCCGGTTTCAGCACCAGATGTGTCCGCTCCTGGCCGGCCACCACGCGCAGGCCGCGGCCCATGTCCCGGACAAACGACGTCGCCCACTGGCCCGGCCACCCGACGGCCAATGCCACGCCTCCGTCGCCCATCTCCAGGTTGTAGTAGGGGAACGCGAAATTGCTGCCGCGGCCGCCCATCGGGTTGAACCGCTGGGTCGCCCCCGGCCCCAGCAACAGGTCGAACGGATGGAAACTGTCGGCCGTGCAGAAGTCGCCCCGGTGTCCGTGGAGCACAAACTCGCTCTTGCCGGCCTGTTCGAACCGGACATCCATCGCCTGGACATCCTCCAAGATGGGCGTGTTGGCCGAGCCGGTGTTCTTCAGGTAAACGGTCCACTCGACGACTGGGAAATCCGTGTAATCCACCGCCACGCAGCGGACTTCCAGACCGGTCTTCCGATCGGTCCAAAGCAGCGTGCGACGTGTGCGATGTTCGTCGAGTCGTTCGCTGGCGACCTTGACCGGCCACTTGGCGAGCAGTTTCGCCGAAGGTTGTCCGTCGTACGTGAACGAGAGCGGCCAGGCCGAGCGGCCGTCGGATAGATGTTTCCTGACCCACTTGTCCTTCATGCTGAATCTCATTCTGCTTCCCTCTGTGCCACTTGCCGGTAGACGATGACCGCCGCGCCGGGTTTGTCTTTGGTCTCGATTATCAGCCCCTGCTCCATCAGGTCCTTGCCGGATGCGACGGTCGTGCCGGCACCGTCGAAGTTCGTCAGGGGGGCGAATCGGGGGGACGAATCGGGCGACACAATACCTATTTCTCGCCACCGCAGGCATTCCCGGTACCGCAAGACGCTCTGCTTGCCACGACTCCGCTTTCTGGCAGTTCCGGTGCTGGATCCCTCAGTTCATGCGACCCAGGCATACGGCCGGCCACCGCGAGCGGGCAATGATATCACGGACCCGCAGTTGAGCCAAGCGAAGAGAAAGGCAAATGCGGATGGCCCAGAAGCCCAGCGGAAGGGGCAGGCGGGGCGCGGCTGGGGCGGCTGTCCCACAGCCCGCAGTGGCGGGGGATTCTTTCGATGACGTCGTTTTCTTCTTGGGGGCGAACGGGGACTCCTGCCTCTAACGCACACAGGGCCGTCGGAACTCCCGTCCTGGCACGGGTGTTCTTGGCAAACGCGGCGGGGACGGGTTTGGGACACCTCCAAACGACGTTTGCGAATAACTACCGTGCCAGCACGGTAGTTATTGCGGCCGATGGGGTCCCCCACGGGCGGGACGCCCGTGCCACGCCGGGAGGTGCTCGCCCTTGTTGGGGATGTGCAGTTCGGCCAGGAAGTCAAGAGGCTGGAAGAGTTCTCTCAAGGAGCGACCGCCAGGCGAGTTCGGGCAGGCGGTGGAGCAGGGGGCGGTGGAAGCGGAAGAAGACGCGGATACGCTTGGGGATGGTCCAGACGAACTGACGATGGGGAACGTTGAGGCAGACGTCCTTGGCGACGTGGAGGGCGAGGAGGGCGGGCACGGGCACGCTCCTTTGGCGATTGGCGTGCCTCCGTGCACGCAGGTGAGTTAGCACGATGTTAGGACAGTATCGCGAGACTGGTGTTGGTTGGCAAGAGGGTCGGCGGCGAAACCGGGAAGACAATACCCGTCTGCCGGCCTGTGTGCGGGCGGACGATCGAAGCGCCGGAACGCGACGACGGTACGCGGCCGTGCATGGCCACGGCCGTGCTGCTGACGTGGAAGCGCCAGCCATCAGCCTCCTTGCTCGCTGCAACATTCCCGGCCGCGGTCAGCCGATGACCTATTGACCATACGCAGCGGCGCCTGTATCGTGTTGGCAGTCAGGTCTGGGCCGAGCAAGGAGATGGTATGGCGATACAGAATTGGTCGGACGACATTGTGGTGGTGGAGTTGGCGGACGACCCGCAGTTCACCGACGAGCTCACCAGCCTGATGGAAGCGCTGGAGAAGGACGCTCGCCACGTCGTGCTGAACTTCGCGGCCGTGGGGTTCATCAACAGCTCGGACGTCGCCAAGCTGCTCCGCGTGCGCAAGGCGATGATCAACTCGGGGCGCAAGCTGCTGCTGTGCGAGGTGAACACGCAGGTTTGGGGCGTATTCCTGGTGACGGGGCTGGACAAGATTTTCGAGTTCACCAACGACATCGCCACGGCGCTGGCGTCGCTGCAACTCGGGGCGTGAGGGGAGGGACCGGGGACCGGATGCCGGATGCGGGGGAGCGGATACCGGAACCTGGAGCGCGGAACTCGGACGTGTCATTCGGCCCCGCGGGACGTCTCTTCTGCGTGTTGCATGGCGGGCGGCATGGAGGCGGGGCTAGTTGCCCCTCTTCTTCTTCTTTTTCGGCGGGGGGCCTTCCAGGATGAGCCTTCGCACCGCGTTGGCGGCGCCGTCGGCGTTGTGGTGGTCGGTGATGTGATCGGCCACCGCCTTGGCCTCGGGCGCGGCGTTGCCCATCGCCACGGCCACGCCCGCCCACTGGAGCATGCCGACGTCGTTGGCGTTGTCGCCGATGGCCATTGTCTGCTCGCGGCTGACGCCCATTTCCCCGGCCACGACGCGGAGGGCCTGGGCCTTGGAGACGGTGGCGTGCATCACTTGCAGCAGGGTGGTTTCGGTCTGCACGGTCACCACCTGGTGGGGGAACTGGCGGTGGATTGCGGCGTCGATGTCGCGCAGCCAGTCCGGCAGTCCCAGCAGCAGCAGCTTGGTCATCGACTGGTTCAGCCACGTCTCCACCGGGGCCACCATGTCCGGTCGGAACAGCAGGCTGGTTTCGGTGGCGTAGCCGGCGTCGTAGCGGTCGGTGAACCAGTGATCGAGCGCCTCGCCGGAGATAAGCACGCTGGGGAACAGGGAGCGTGCCAGGGCGACGATGCCGGCGGCGACCTTGGCGGGGATGGGTTTGTGCATGAGGATTCGCCCGGTGGGGGGGTGGTATACCAGGGCGCCGTTGTAGTTGATGGTGGGCGTGTCGAGGTCCAGCAGGCGGTAGAACGGCTCGACGCTGCGCGGCGGACGGGCCGAGGCGAGCACCACGTGCACGCCGGCCTCCTCGCGGGCCGCGCGCAGAATCGCCGCCGTCGTGTCGGTGATCTCCTTGGCGGACGTCAGCAGCGTCCCGTCCAGGTCAATGGCTACCAGGTGGATTTTCATGGTCTCTCGTTCGCCGCGAACGGATAATTTTCCAGGAGTTGCCAGCCGCCAGCTTCCAGCTTCCGGCAGCGACAGGGAACACCGGGCGTTTCCGCGGGAAGCTGGAAGTCGCAAGTTGCCGGCCACATTCTGCCCGCTTGACTCGGCCGCGGCAACGCCAATGCGGCAGGAAATCGCCTTCGGCGGCGAAATTGCGGGAACACAAGGACGCTCGGGGGCGTCTATGGGATATGAAAGTGGGCCCCAGGGCAGGGACTGCGCATTGGCCGCCTCGCGACGGAAGGAAGCGAACATGGTGCCGACAAACACTCATCGCGCAATGCTGGCCGCAGCGGCGGCGGCGATGCTGCTTGCCCCCCTCACGGCCCAGGCGCAGAAGATGATGATGGGGGCGGCAGGGGGGTTCGCAGGGAGGAGCGGCCCGTCAGGCCCCCCGCCTGACGGCAGGCCCGGCGTGCACCTGCCCCTGAACGCCAACGTCACCTTCACCAAAAAATGGTAAACGATT
>CAYWTX010000037.1:0-12611 GCA_964461295.1 uncultured Planctomycetaceae bacterium
GCAGTGCGGCCAGTCGATCGACGGCGGGCCGGGCGATATGCACCTGTTCACTGATGAACGAGGCGGGTTCTTCTACCTGTACGCCCACGTGTGGAGCTACCGCAAGGACGGCGCGACCGACCCCGAACTGCCCAACAAGCAGTGCCGCTACATCGTCGCCCGCTGCCCGATTGCCGACAGAATGACGCCCGCCAAATGGCGCAAGTTCTATAACGGCGCCTGGACCGAGCCGGGCGTGGGAGGCAAGGCCAGTTTCGTCCGGGCGTTCTCGGTCATGTACAACGCCCACCTGCGGCAGTACGTCTCGTTCAACTTCGAGTCCAGCATCGCCGTGTGCGACGACCTGAGCAAGCAAGACTGGACCCTTCGCCACCGCGTCGCCGGCGACCTCTGGGGCACGGCGCCGGGGTGGGGGCCGATCTTCCTGGACGAGCGGAAGAGCAACTGCCAGGTTGCCGGCCGGGTCTTGCACGTGTACACGGGATTCATGGGGGCCAAGAGCATTCGCACGGCGCGCCTGGAACTGGGACCGGGCCGCGCAGAGGCGCAACTGGGGTATGCGATCTCCGGCGGCGGGTATTGGGGCTCGCCGAGCTGTGTCAGCTTCGAGCCGTCGGTGGATGAGTTGTACGCCGTCTCGCCGGTGCTCGAATCGACCGATCCAGTCCAGGCGCGGCGGACCCGCCGTTGTGACGCGAATGCGGTCACGCTCTCGGCGGACGCCGCCAGCCAATCGCATTGGCAGGAAGCAGCCGTGCCGTACTCGAAGGGATCGTCGAAGGGCAACCCGAGCCAGTACTCGCGGGAGTCGAAGATCACGGCCCTGGCCAGCGGCGTCAAAGGCGCGAGCATCTCGGCCCGCTTCCGCGCCAAGGACGTCTACTGGCGGGCCTTCCACGACGCCAACTCCGGCAAGGCCGACGTGTTCGTTGACGACAAACTCGTCCGAACGGTCAACCTGTATTCGCCCACGCCGACCGGGCTGTTCATGTCGTTCGCACAGACCGGCCTGGAGGGCGACAGGGACCATACCATCCGCATCGTCGTCCGCGGCGACAAGGGCCCTTGCTCGGCCGACACCACCGTCAAGCATCGATGGTTCGAGTGCTCGGCCGAAACGTATCGGGCGTCGGACGGCTTCTCTGCCGTCATGGGCAAGGAACAGTGGCACTACCTGCACGGCCAGGCCGGCAGGTACGAGGAGATGAAGTTCGCGCTTGAGCGCAGTGGAAACCGGTGGACCGGGCCGGGGCAGTCGTCGATCGGGATCGGCGATATGGTTCCCGGCGTGAACGCCGAGGCCGTGCGAAAGTGGGTCGCCCCGCGAGATGGCACGGTTCGCGTGGAAGGCGCCCCGGCCGCCCGCGAGCCCGGACAGACGCTGCGGGTCGGCATCCTCAGGAATGCCGAGCAAATCTGGCCGATGCAGCTGCCTGGCAATGGTCATGATCTGACGGTGACGGTCAAGAGCGGCGAGGCGATCGTGTTTCTCGCTCAGTGCACCGAAGCCAAGGCCGGCGGTGCGGTCTTGTGGGACCCGCGAATCACGTACGTGGATGACGAAGGCGCCTCGAGGTCACCCTCGACTGCGAGCGACCAGGAGGGTCCTCGGAAGTGACACGGCGATAGGGAGAAGGGCATGGGCACGAAGGCAAGACGGACGCACATAGGATCGCTGGTTGTGCTGGGGCTGGCTTTGGGCATGCTGGCGGCTGAGACGATAGCGGATCCTTCCGGGCTTGGGGGAGTGTACGAGAAGAAGGCAACGTGGCAGGAGACGATGTACGAGGCTCGCGAGGCGATGGTCGCCCGCGAGGCGGCGTGGGTGGCGGCGGGCAAGGGCAGCGCCGACCTGATTCCGGGCGTGACGTTCGGCAACTGGTGGCGGATCGGCCCGCTCTCGGCGCCGGCCGATGATCTCGCCCTCGATGCGGCATCGCCCCCGGAACGGGAACTGGATCTGACGAAGCCGGTCGGCGATCAAGGCTGGCAGGAAGACCCGTCATTGAAGGACGGTCTGCTCATCCAGGTGGCGACGAACGACAAGACGCGTCCGCAGAACCCGATTATGTACTTCAGCCGCACGATCACCGCCGCGGAAGCGACCCAGATCGTCGTCACCTTCCGTTGGGGCGGCGGGCTGGCCACTGGTTCTTGGGACCATGGCAAGATTGTGGGCGTCAATGGCGGCCTTTGGAGAGGCATGACGGCTTGGCTCGACGGCGCGTCGGTCTTCCGGCGCGATCGCGCTACGCACTTCACCAGCCATGACCAGAATGTGCGGCTCGACCTCCGTCGGGGCGAGAATCGTCTGCTGGTGAAGGTGCTCGGCGGCGGCGCCGGTTTCGGATTCGGCTTCCGCTGCCTGGGCCGGGCGGAACTGCTCGAAGGGATCAAAGACCTGCCGGACAAGGATCCCGGCCCGCCCCCGCTGGTCGGCGTGAACGACAAGATCGACTGGAATCGCTCGCTCAAGCCGCCCGCCGAGCATTTCCTCAACCCGCTTTGGAAGCGGCTCGCCGGCGACTTCACCACAGCCGCGGTTCGGCGGCAGATGGACTGGGAGCGGCGCGACGGCATCTGGGACTACGCGTGGGCCAAAGGATCGGTGCGGGAGTTGGCGATGCGCTATCCGGCTCGTTGTGATGGCGAACCGAAGACCGCCGCGCAGAAGCTCGCCGCGGCTGCCAAGACACACGCTGACCTGGAGGCGGTGCGGCAAGTCTACTACACCTCGAAGCGCATCGCCCACGCGCCGGACGACGACGCGTACGAATCGTTGCGGCTGGCGATCGAGGATCTCCTGCGGACCTTCGGCGATAGGTATCCGAAGGGCCAGCAGTTTCTCGACCGTGCCGAATCGCTGCGGCAGACGATGGTCAAGGCGATGCCGGACGCCCGACGCGGCGACGCCGCGGCGAGCGCGGCCTTCGACCGCGCATCGGACGACTACGCCGAAGTGCGGCAAGAGGCTCTCCTGGCCAATCCACTGCTGGCGTTCGACAAGCTGCTGTTGGTCAAGCGGTTCACCGGCTACAGCATCCCGGACTACCACAACGGCAACGAGCCCGGCCAACCGGCCAATTTCCAGCAGAACTGCTCGATGGCCGCCCACGGCTACAACAACGAGATCGCGGTGCTCTCGCCGGTCCGTCCCGACGGCAAGTTGGTCGCACTGTACCGGTCCAAGGACACCGCGTTCGTCGGCGACGTGGACCTGCATTGGGACGCCAACCGGATGCTGTTCTCGTCGATCGGCGCCAAGGGGCGATGGCATGTCTTCGAGGTCGGAAGCGACGGCAAGGGGCTGCGGCAGGTCAGCAAGGACAGCTCCCACGACATCGACAACTACGACGCCTGCTACCTGCCCAACGGGAGGATCGTCTTCGGTTCGACCGCGACCTACCAGGGCGTGCCCTGCACTGCCGGCAGCGACCACGTATCCAACCTGCACCTGATGAACGCCGACGGCGGCGGCGTGCGCCGCCTGTGCTTCGACCAGGACCAGAACTGGCACCCGTCAGTCATGCACGACGGGCGGATCCTCTACTCGCGGTGGGAGTACTCGGACCTCCAGCACATCAACGGCCGGCAACTGATGTCGATGAACCCCGACGGCTCCAACCAGAAGTCGGTGTACAAGAGCAATTCCTGGTTCCCGCCGGGGCTGTTCTTCGGTGCCTCGGCGCCAGACAGTTCCAAGGTGGTGGCCATCGCCGGCGGACATCACGGCGGCAAACGCAAGGGCTACCTCACGGTGCTGGATCCGGCCATCAGCCACTACGAGGCCGACGGCATCACCTACATGCTCCCGCCGGGGCGCGGCAAGGGGATCACGGCAGCCCGGAGCGACGCCTACAATCACGCCAAGTACCCGGCCGCGATCCATCCCTTCCCGCTCAGCGACAGGTACTTCCTCGTGGCTTGTCGGCCGACTTGGGACCGCCCCTTCGGCATCTACCTGACGGACGTGTTCGACAACATGGTGCTGATTCACGAGGACGCCGAGTATGCCCTGTTCGAGCCGATCCCGCTGACGAAACGGCCGATCCCACCGGTCATCCCCGATTCAGTGGACCTGACACGCAGGGATGCGACGGTCTACATCGCCGACATCTATCGCGGCCCCGGCTTGGCCGGCGTGCCGCGCGGCATCGTCAAGTCGATGCGACTCTACTCCCTGGACTTCGGCTATCGCAACCATGTCGATTTCAAGAAACAGAACCCCTTCGACGTGCGCGCATACTCGGCACGGTGCCGGTGCAGGCCGACGGCTCAGCCGTCTTCCGAGTTCCCGCCAACACGCCGATCTCGTTCCAGCCCCTCGATGAACGGGGCCAGGCCGTCCAGCTGATGCGAAGCTGGTACACCGCCATGCCGGGCGAGAAAGTCTCGTGCGTGGGCTGTCACGAGCGGGCGACCGAGGTCACGCGGTACGTCGCGGCAGCCGCCGGCGCGCCGGAAGAGATTCAGCCCTGGCGGGGGCCGGCGCGAGGCGTGAGTTTCGCGCGCGACCTTGAACCGACGCTCAAGCGGCACTGTTCGGCCTGTCACGGTCCGGACAAGAAGGACCGTCCGAACATCCTTGAGCAGGGAGTGTTCCGCTCCTACTGCTCGATGCCGCGGTGCGAGAGCGACTTGCCGTTGCTCGTCCCCGGCGAGTACATCGCCGATAGCAGCAAGGTCGTGCGGATGATCCAGAAGGGCCATCGCGGCGTAAAGGCCGACCCCGAACTGATGGACCGTATCGTGACCTGGGTTGATATGGGCGGGCCGGTCTACCCAACCTGGGATGGCAGCCACGGCAGGAAGTTGTCCCGCGATCAGCATGCCGCCCGGCTGGAGTTCCGGCGGCTGTACGCAGGCATAGACGCCGACTACGAGCAGTTGCCGCCGATGGATACCTCGCCCGTCACCCCAATTGTGCCCAAACACGAACCAGCTTTCGCCGCCCAGCCGGTGACGTGTGCCGGCTGGCCATTTGATGCAGTCGAAGCCGCGCGGCGGCAGAAAGCAGCGGCAGCGGCGACCGAGAGGAAGGTCGTGCTCAAAGGCGTCGGCGGCGCCTCCGTCAGCTTGGACATGGTCCTGATCCCGCCTGGGGCGTTCGTGATGGGCGATCCCGAAGGCTCCCCGGACGAACGGCCGGCGGCGCGGGTGACGATCGAGAAGCCCTTCTGGATGTCCCGCACTGAAGTCACCGGCGCTGCCTTTGAGCTCTTCCGGGCCAGCGACCCCAGCGCCGAGCCCATCGTACGCGAGCAATGCCTGCCCCCGCCGGCGCCCTCGCTGCCGGCCGTGCGAGTCTCGTGGAATCAGGCTATGGCGTTCTGCCAATGGGTGTCCAGGAACACCGGCGACAAATGCGTCCTGCCAACCGAAGCCCAATGGGAATACGGCTGTCGGGCGGGCTCCGCGGCCCCGGGTACAGGACTCCCGGCCGCCGGCAAGGCCACCGCCAGAGCCCTGGCCATCTCGCCCTGTGGCGGCGGTGAGCCTAACGCCTGGGGTCTCTGCGATATGCAGGGCAACGCCGCCGAGTGGACGCTTAGCCTCTATCGGCCCTACCCCTACGCCGACGGCGACGGCCGCAACGACGCAAACGTTGTCGGCCTGCGGGTGGTCCGGGGCGGCTCGTTCATGGACCGCCCACGGGATTGCAGCGCCACGTTCCGCTGGCGCCATGCCCATTGGCAGCCGCTGCCAAACGTGGGCTTCCGCATCGTGATCGAGGCGGACGGAAAGGCGCAACAGAATGCAAAGTAGTCAGCGAATCGTCCGGGGTAACGGCGGAGGTTCCGCCAGACTTCGGAGGGTTGTGCAAGAGGCTCTGGCGCATAAGAGACCGGCATCGGGATCGTTGGCCAATTGAAAGGACGTTCGATGGAAGTTCACACATTGCTTGCCTTGGCCGTGTCACTGGCCGGCGGGGCGACAACCTGGGCGGCTGAACCTGCGGCGGCCTTGGCCGCGCAGGCGGTGTCTCTGCCTCGATTCAAGACGCCCTACGGCGCGGTGGTCAACACGCCCCAGTCCTTCCGACTGGCGGTCGCGGATCTGATGGCGACCTTCGGCGATCGCTATCCCAGGGGCGCGGAGTACCTGGCGGCGTACGACGCGGTCGAGAAACGGCTGGCCGGTCTGAAGGGCGAAGCCCTGGCCGCCGCCCAGCGCGAACTGGACGCCCTGCACACCGAGGCGCTGCTGGCCAACCCGCTGCTGGCGGAGATACCGGAACTCATGTTTGTACGCCGGGGCAAGCCTAAGAAGGGGTTCCACGCCAGCGCCAACGGCCTGCCGCCCAACTTCACCGGCAACTCATTTCTTTACCACGGGCCCAAGGGTTGGGGCACGCCCTGCGACGACGTGCGCGTGGACGACGAGATCTGCATCCTGTCGCCCGTGCGCCCTTCCGGCAAGGTGCGCAGCGTGTACAAGTCGCCCAATGAAGGTTGGGTCGGCGACGTGGACCTCCATTGGAACGGGAAGAAGCTGCTGTTCTCCACGGCGGAAGACTTTCCGTCGCGGCGGCTGAACGTCTGGGAAGTCAACACCGACGGCACGGGCCTGCGCCAGGTCTCCAAGCAGGATGGCCCGTACGTGTTGCCGAAGAACGAGGACGGCAGTCCGGGCAAGCATGAGGTTCCGGTGATCGACTTCTCCGACGCCTGCTATCTGCCGGATGGCGGCATCGTGTGCTCTTCCACGCTGCCGATGATCGGCGTGCCCTGCCTCGGCGGCAGCATCATGGTCGGCAACCTCTACCGCATGGACGCCAACGGCGGCAATATCCGCCGCTTGACCAATGACCAGGTGGACAACTGGTGTCCGACGGTGCTGGCGGACGGCACCATCCTGTACCTGCGATGGGAGTACTCGGACATCGCGCACAACTTCTCGCGCCGCCTGTTCGCGATGAATCCCGACGGCACCAATCAGCGGGCGGTCTACGGCAGCAACTCCTATTGGCCCAACGGCCAGTACCATGCCCGGCCCATCCCCGGCAATCCCAACCGCTACGTCAGCCTCGTCACGGGACATCACGGGGTGGCCCGCCGCGGCGAACTCATTCTCTTCGACGTCGGCCGCGGAGAAAAGCTTACCGAGGGCGTCATCCAGCGCATCCCCGGGCACGGGCTGAAGGTCGAACCGATCTGCGCGGACTGCCCCGTCAAGGGCGGCGGTCCGCTTTTCTGCCATCCTTACCCACTCGGCGACAAGTACTTCCTGACAAGCGCCCAGATTCCTCAGCGACGGAGCAGCGTGGTCGGCCCCGATGGCAAGCAGGCGATCAAGAGTGTCGAGCACGGGCTCTACCTCGTCGACGTTTTCGACAACGTCATTCCGCTGCACGAGATCCCCGGCGAGAACCTGTTTGAGCCGATCCCCGTGCGTCCGACGCCCGTGCCCCCGGTCATTCCCGACCGGGTCACTCCATCGGCCAAGACAGCCACGGTGTACCTCTCCGATGTCTACGCGGGCGATGGCCTGAGGGGCGTGCCGCGTGGAACCGTGAAACGCCTGCGCGTCTACGCGTTTCATTACGTTAACGGCCACGAAGGCGGCGCCTCGTGGGACGTGCATCGCATCCTGGGCACCGTCCCGGTCGAGAACGATGGTTCGGCCGCGTTCACCGTGCCCGCGATGACGCCGTTGGCCGTCCAGCCTCTGGACGAATACGGGCAGGCGGTGCAACTCATGCGGTCGTGGTTTACGGCCATGCCGGGGGAGAAGCTGTCCTGTGTCGGCTGCCACGAACGTCAGAAGGATGCGCCGCCGTCGCCGACGGCAAAGGCCATGCGGCGAGTGCCCTCGCCCATTGAGCCATTCTGCGGCCCCGAGCGCAACTACACCTTCGCGGAAGTCGCCCCTGTGGCCAAGAAGTACTGCACGGAGTGCCACGATGGTTCTCAACCTGCCAGGAACCATCCCCGGATTCAGCCGTTCCTCTTCCGTCCCATGCTCGAGTCCGACAGCGCCATGATGCCGGCGATGGAATATCACGCCGATAGCAGTCCGCTCATCCAGATGCTGCGCAAGGGGCACCATGGAGTACGTCTGGACCGCCAGTCCTACGAGCGACTGGTGACCTGGCTGGACTTGAACACCCCCAATCGTAGCGGCCATGGCGGAAGGATCGCGATGCTGCGACAGAAGCACAACGATCTCTACGGTGGAACGGCCGTCGATTTCGACCTGCCGGTGGACGCTCCGGTCAACCTGGACGATCCGAACACATCTCCGGCCCCGGCGCTTCCCCCCGTGGCGCCTCGCGCGGCCAAGCCGCTGCCGATATGCCCGAACTGGCCGCTCCCGGAGGCCGCCGCATGCGAGTTGCAGGCCAAGGACGGTTCCGCGTCGGCGACCCTGGACCTGGGCGACAAGCAGACCCTCACGCTCGTGCGAATCCCCGCCGGACAGTTCGTCATGGGCAGTCCCGCAGGCACGGCCGACGAGGAACCTTGTGTGGTCCGCGTCGAGCGGCCGTTCTGGGTCTCGACGACCGAGATCACGAATGCGATGTTCCGCCGCTTCCAACCGGACCACGCCAGCGGGCATTGGCTGGTCGCCAGCAAGGACATGGTGGGGATGGGCCCGACCATGAACGAGGGCAACCAGCCGGCAACCCGACTGTCGTGGCAACAGGCCGCCGCCTTCTGCGGCTGGCTGTCGAAGATGACGGGTGGCGCGTTCACGCTTCCCACCGAAGCCCAATGGGAATGGGCCTGCCGCGCCGGCAGCGACCAGGCATTTGCCTTTGGCCCCGCCGACGCCGACTGGTCGGGCCACGCCAACCTGGCGGGCATCGAGAAGTCCGGGGGCTATGGCTTAGAGAAGAGCATACCCACGGTCTTCGCGCGCGACGACCGCTTCGCGGACAAGCACTACGCCACCGCGCCGGTGGGTTCCTACAAGCCAAACGCCTGGGGCCTTCACGACATGCACGGCAACGTGGCCGAGTGGACGTGCAGCCCTTACCGGCCCTACCCCTACAAGGACGAGGCCGTGACCGGCACGCCCGCCGCGGACCAGTACGTCGTTGTCCGAGGCGGGTCGTTCCGGGACATTCCGCGCCACGCCCACGCGGGCTACCGCCGGGCATACCGAACCTGGCATGTCGTCGTTGACGTGGGGTTCCGCGTCGTCTGCCCAGAGCCGCCGGTGTGCAAAACACGAAAACAGGGATCGCCGGATTCATCTTGGTCCTACCAGAAGCAGGGCGGATGGGCGCATGAGTCACCAGGGCACAGTAGGGCCTGTCCGCCAAGGCCTGTCGGATGCGATCCACCGAGTTGAAACCAGCCTCCACGTCGTAGCTCGTCCCCAGAACATCGGCGATTGCCTTGGCGAACTGGTCTTGAGGAAGACTGTCGTAGGTTCGGTCCACATACAGAATCCTGGGTCGGCCAAGTTGTGCATCTCCATCCGCCATGCTCAGCCTCTACCTCCGGAGTCCCTCGCCACCACCATCATAGAGCGGGCGGCCAACCTTGCCTGTGACGCACATACGCAGTCCCTTCGCGGTGTGCGAGGTAAAGGCCCCTTTGTCGCGCGGGCGCGACTCCCTGTTCTGATCGCGCTACTCGGTTTCGGGCAGTGAGGCCGCTCGATGCGTTTCCGCCGTGGGGCCGCTGTCACCAACGGGTAACGCCATTCTCGCCCGAAGTCTGCTAGCCCGTCATGGGACTCGCCGTAACTCGCGCCGTCCTCAATGCATGCGGCGTCAGTAAATCTGCCCGCTTTCCGAGAATCAGGCTTAGCACCGGCGCGACCCCATGGCCTCATCGTGTCGTGGACATCGAACACCACAAGGAGAGCACGATGAAGACCAACGGGAAGCGGACGAAGACGGTCGCCGGGAAGCGGTACACAGACTACATCAAGCTGGACCTGGCCGTTCTTGCCGACGCGCGGCGATGGCTCAACGACCACGCCGGCATGAAGGAGCAGAGCGCCTTCACGCCGGAGGAAGCGGACCGCCGCATCGCGTACTACCGGCGGCAGCTCGAATCCCAAAGCCAGATCACGCAATGGCTGCCGCCGGTGCAGCCCAAGCCCCGGACGCGATACCGCACGCGGTTCGCCTTTGGCGACGCCCTGGGCCGACACCTGGCGTGCGCCAGTTAACCAAATCGCCGGGTGTGGTGCCGGGCCCAACAGAAAGGATGCAGCCATGACGACGAAGAAGAGCAACAGGAAGCCGACGAGCAAGAGCACCAAGCGCCGGCCAAGAGGAAGAAGATCGTCTCCCTGGCCGAGTACGAGGCGGACAGGAAGGCGGGCGAACCGACCGCGCCCGCGACCGCCGACGTTGGCGCAGGTTTGAAGAAGTCCGCCAAGGCCGGCAAACGGCCCAAGGAGCGCAAGCTCGGCACCCCGCGAAAGAGCCTGGCCAGCACGGCGGTGCTGGTCCTGGCCGAGGCCAAAGAGCCGATGAGCGCGAAGGCCATCGTGGATGCCGCCGTCGCCGCCGGCTGGTACGAACCAGGCAAGGGCCTCACCCCGCACGCCACGCTCTACTCCAGCATGCTCAGAGAGGCCCGCGACGATGGCGACAAAGCGCGGTTCCGCAAGGCCGAGCGTGGCTTGTGGGAGTTGACCGACACCGGGAAAGCGCAGGTCCAAGCCATCAAGGAGGCGTTCGCCGAGAAGTAACGCCGCCGGCATCACGCCTCCTTAGCGCCCCGGCACCCGTGCCGGGGCGCTCTCGTCATGGCCTTGGCTTGACGTCACCGGCCGCGTGGTGCCAACATGGCGTCATGCTCATTGCCCAAGGGCCAACCGCGTTCAGTACATGGCAGCGCATGCCGCAATGCTGGTTGCAGAGCCGGTACGCGCCGGGCCCTTGCGCGGTTGACATTCCTGTGTCGCCGGGAGCCCTGGCATGAGCGGAAGCGGAGACAAACCAGGAAGATTCGTCCCCGACCTCGGCGCGGTCTGCCATGAGCTTTCGGACTCGCTCAAGGGCTGGGCGAAGAGGCTGGGCATCGAAGCCAGCTACTACGATGGCCGAGTCGAAGAAGGCGGCTCCAACGACTGGGGAGACCAGCTCGACAAGGCCACGCAGGGCGTAATGAAGACCGTCGTGTCGCTACTGACGGCGCGCGGCAAGATGGACACGGCCACCGACCTTCGACAGCGGCTCGAGGGGCTCTACGCGCAGGGGCAGGCATATCAGCAGCGGCTGGAAGCCCTGGAAGACCAGAGGCGCGTCCACGTCGAGGGCCTGTTGGCGCAGTACCGGCGAAAGATCGACGACGATCCTGATCAGACCCGGCTACGGGCGCTGTGCAAGGGTCCGCAGCGTGTCTGGACGCTTCGGTTGGACGAGCGCCCGCCCGAAGCGCCCGAGGAGTTCGCCGAGGCCATCGACAAGGCGTCCTGGGAAGAAGAGGGCGGCAAGCTGAAGGCCCAGTCGGAGATGAAGCGTGCCGCCCTGGACCTTGCCGAACATGTTGAACTACTTGCGGACAAGCTCATCCGCGCCGACCGGATCGAGATGCGCCGCCCCGACTGGCTGCTGCGGGGCATGCTCGAACGCGACACGCTGGCCCTGATCTTCGGCGATCCCGGCTCAGGCAAGTCCTTCCTGGCCATCGACTGGGCATGCAGAGCGGGCATGCGGCAATCCACCAGGTACAACGTCCTGGCCAAGCTTCATGGCCAGGGCGCGGTCGTCGTGGACGGCGACGCGCTGGCTACAGCGTGACGTTCCATCGCTCCTTCCAACATTCCAATTCCAATGTCCTTAAGGACATTGGAACTGGAATGGAAATTGGAATGAGGGCCTGAAATTGGAGATTGGAAGTTGGAATTGGAAATTGAAATGCTGGCATCAACTTGTTCCACAAGGACTTACAGCGTCATGCCGTACAAGGCCATGAGTGAGATTGGAATGTTGGAGCGGGAGATTGAAACCGGCCGGGTCAAGGTTGCCGCCACTGCTGTTTTCCATCAGCATCGACCCCGGAGACAGTGGCACGGTCATCGCCATAGCCAGTACGGAAGCCGATGTCGACTCCGCTTGGACGCCAGGTCGGCTGGAAATCCGAGCTGGAAACACTGTCATAGTTCCATTGGGCTCGGCTACCTGGCAACTCGCGGTGGGGCCAGCGTCCTTCAAACAACCCGGCTTCATATTCAGGATGGCCTGAGAAGAGCGTGTCGCTGCAGAACACGGCAACGCGGTATCTGCCATCAGGAGAATCCGAGATGAAGATCGCAGATGAGGTCGGGTCGAGCTTCCGAACCCCCCACCAAACTAGGCCCAGGGATACAGCGATCAGCCCGACAATGGTCACCATTCTCTTGAGACGTTGCCGATTCATGAGCCTCTACTCTATCCGGGGCGGACTTCGGGTGCAATCGCGGTTCCTTCCGGCCGAAGGGCTTTTCCTGACCGCAGCGGGAACGGTCGCGGACAATCAAAGAGTTTGTCTATTAACGCGCGCATTGTTAATAGGCCAAGGGCCTTTGGCGCGCAACCAGAATGGCGACAATTAGTTATCGTCCATGGCGCACGCCGCAAGGTGTTAATAAGTCGGCCTCCTCGCTATTCCGTGTGGGTAGGGTAGCCGACGGCCGGGAGGTCGAAGTCCAGCTTACCGGCG
>CAYWTX010000038.1:0-16035 GCA_964461295.1 uncultured Planctomycetaceae bacterium
AGCGCCGGCGCGCCAACCGCGACCTCGTCGCCGCCCGCGGACACGGCCTCGATCACGCCGCGAAGCTGCTCCGGCGCGAACGGCTTGGACACGTACCGGTCCATCCCCGCCTCCAGGCATCGCTGGATGTCGCGGTCCATGGCATGCGCCGTCATGGCCACGATGGGAACATGGCGCCCGGTGTCCTTCTCGCGGCGGCGAATCTCCCGCGTCGCTTCCAGGCCGTTCATCCCCGGCATCTGGAGGTCCATGAGGACCACGTCGAAGTCCTGCCCGGCGAAGGCGGCAAGGGCGTCTTCACCCGTCTGGGCCTCGTGCACGGCGTGCCCCCACTGCCTCAGGAGGATCGACGCCGCCTGCCGGTTGACGGGGTTGTCCTCCACAAGCAGCACCCTTCGGCGTCGAGACGGCTCGGAGCGGCCCCCGGCAACCAGCGGGCATACCCCCTGGGTGGTCGCGTGCAGAACCGCCAGCCGAAGGACGAGGTGCAGTTGGGCGTCGTCGATCGGAAGCCCCGCATAGGCGTCGATCCGGCCTGGAGGGCGCCCCGTCACCTCTCCGTGCAGCCCGGCGCGATAGACCGCCGCCGTCGCCGCGTGCCCGTGTCCGCCGCACGCCGACGCATCCTGGGCAAACGCGAAGGCGTCCGCCTCTTGCCCGCAGTCGATCAAGACCAGCGCGTACGGCGCGCGGCCGGCCGCTTGCTGAAGAGCGGCCATCGCGCCCGGTGGGTCGTGGGCCATGTCCGCCTGGGCGCCCCAGGACGCCAGCAGGTCGTGGAAGCGTTGGAGATCGGCCGGCGCGTCCGAAACGATCAGTGCGCGGAGACCGGCCAGGGCGGGCAGATCGCCAGGCGCCGCGGCGTCCTCGCCGGCAAGGGCGAGACGGACGGTGAACGTGAAGGCGGTTCCCTCGCCAGGCGCGCTGCGGAGCGAGATATGGCCGCCCATCAACTCCACCAGTTGCCGGGCGATGGCCAGGCCCAGGCCGGTGCTGTCGGGGCGATATTCGCTGTTGTCGGCGCACTGATAGTAGGGCGAGAACAGGCGCTTCTGGTGTTCCGGCGACATGCCCGGGCCGCTGTCAGCGACCTCCAGACGGAGCACGGCGTGGGAGGCGCTGCCCCCCTCTGGCGAGGCCTTCACGCCGACGCCCCCAACCGTGGTGAACTTCAGCGCGTTGCCGACCAGATTGAGCAGGATCTGCCGCAGCCGTCCCGGGTCGCCCCAAACGACCGACGGGACCCCCGGTTCGAAGTTCCACCGCACGTACAGGCCCTTGGAACTCGCCAGCGACGCCAGCGACGCCAAGGCGCCGACAACGCACTCCTGGACGTTGAACGGCGAGCAGCGAAGATCCAGGCGCCGGGCTTCGATCCTCGATATGTCCAGCACGTCGTTGATCACCGACAGCAGCGACCGCGCGCACTGGCGAACCACCCCCATGTACTGTCGGCGATCCCCCTCGTCGGCCGAGGAGATCGCCAGCTCCGTCATGCTGATCACGCCGTTCATCGGCGTGCGAATCTCGTGGCTCATCCGCGCCAGGAAATCCCCCTTCGCCCTGCTGGCTTCCTCGGCGGCTCGCCGCCGCTGTTCGGCAAGTTGGCTGTGCGCCCGCTCGCTGCGGTAGGCGGCATACCCGGTCGCGAAATACAGCAGCGTCAGAGCCACGATCAGGGCGTAGGTCACCCTTTGGTGCGAAACGATCGGGATCGACACGTCCGCCCTCGGCGCGGTCGCCAGCAGCCCCAGCCGCCTTCCCTCCAGGTCGATCGGGGCATAGGCGCCCAGTTCATCAACCTGCCCGTCCTGGCTGGCGACCTCGACCAGCCCCGATCTCCCTGGGGCGGCGCATTGCTCCGTTACGTAAGCCAGCAGCGGGGCCCCGCGCCCCTGCTCCCTGCGCCCGAGCAAGCCGCGAGAAGCACGAACCACGCGCCGGTCCTGCGCCCGGGTGTTGGTGTAGACGACCTGATTGGCATCCGACAGCATCCAGAACGCGCTGCCGTAGGCGCTGGATATCCGCGAGTGCGAGGCGATCGCCAGCCTGCGCAAGTTGACCGTGGCGCGAAGAACCGCCGCCTGACGCCCGTCCCTTTCGACCGGCACGCTCACCACGATCAGCCCGTGCGGCGGCGACGCCTCGGGAGAGGGCGGGCCTCTCCTGTCCGGCGCCGAACGCCACAGCACGCCGCCCGCCGTGTCCACGACGACCAGGTCGTCCAGTATGGCCTTCTCCTGCTGAATGTAGGCGGACAGCGCCTCGTGCATCGCCGGCGCAAGGCGGCAGACATCGGGATGGCTGGCCAGTGAAACAAGCCCGCGCCGCACGTTCGCGATGGATTCCTCCACCGAATCCGCCAGACTCCGTACGGCCCCCAACTGCTGCTTCTGAAAACCCCGCACCATGCCGTCCTCAAACCTGCCGTTGTGGAACTGTAGCAGGGCGGCGAAAGCCAGCGCGGCCGACATCGTGAGAATGAGCGGCCGGGCCAGACGAGCGGCTCTGCGCCACCTGCTGCCCATCGCCGCGGGATCCCCGTCGCCGCTGCGCGTAGTGATGGAGTCCGCACCCATGCCCTGCCTCCCCGGCGGCACGCCCGTCCTCGACTCCGGGGTGCTGCCGACAGATGCAGCATCGGTTGTCGGCTACGCCAAGATAAGCAATTTCCGCACTTCTGGTGATTTGACGAACTTTACGAGATAGCGTCGCCGGTGCCATGGGAGCCTGCCCCAGGTTGCCCGATCCCATCACTGAAGCCAGGGCGTCCGGGCTGAAGGTGACAGTGGCTGCCTGCTGAAAGTCCTCGCGGAGGCGAATCAGAGGCGATCGCGCTCGCGGCGACGGCGGCGGGCGGCTCTGCTGGTGAGGATACGGATGGTGATGTACGCCACGGCGATGATCCCCGCGAGCCAGAGCAACTCGTGGTTCACCCCCGACAGCCAGGGCGCCGGGGGATCTTCGTCGTGCCGGCCGACCGTGACGACGAACGGGCCTGTGGTGACGAGGCCGAAACGAGTTGCCGGCTGCGTGCCTGGCGCGGTGGTGGGGGCGGCGGGGGCGGGAGAGTTCGCTTCCGCCGGCGCCGAATCGCTCTGCGCCAGCGAGAACCCGTGCAGGATGGCCAGCAGCGCCAAACCAAGAGCTTGGGTGGAAAAAGTCTTGCGCATCGGAGTTCTCCTGATGTTGACGCTTCGCTCAGAGCTTGTGAAAGAAGTGCGGAAGCAGCTTTCTCCCTCTTAGCCCCGGAGATGGGGCGTCGAGGATTTGGCCGGGGGCGTAGGGAAAACTGGTATCGTCTGGATGATCGCCCTACAGAACGCCGGGAGGTCGTCGGGCTTGCGGGCGGTGATGAGGCGGCCGTCCACCACGCATTCCTCGTCCACCCAGTGCGCCCCGGCGTTGATCATGTCGTGCTTGATCGCCACGAAGCTCGTCGCACGCTTGCCCCGCAGCGCGTCGGTGCAGCAGAGCATCCACCCGCCGTGGCAGATCGCGGCCAGCACGATGCCTTCGCGCACGCAGTCCTGGATGAAGCGGATCATGCCCTCGTCACGCCGCATGAAGTCGGGCGCCCAGCCGCCGGGCACGATCACGGCCGCGAACTGGGAACCCTTCACGTCGCGAGCGGCCGCGTCGGACAGGCACGGATAGCCCAGCTTGGACTTGTACGTCTCGCCCGCCTTGGAGGCGACCAGCACGACGGCGGCCCCTTCCTCCTTGAGGCGGTAGTAGGGGTACCAGACTTCGAGTTCCTGGTACTGCTCGTCGAGCATGATCGCGATTCTCTTGCCTGCAAGGCTCATCGGGAGCTCCTTCGCGAGGCATTGTAGGGCCGGAGCGGGCAATCCGCAATTTGCACTTGGCATTCGCGCCGGCCCGCGGTAGACTGCGTGCGTTGTCGGGGCCGTAGCTCAGTTGGGAGAGCGGCTGGTTCGCAATCAGCAGGTCGTGGGTTCAAGTCCCTCCGGCTCCAGTCCTCGTTCGCCGCCCGCATTGGGCGGCGTTTCTTTGCGCAACAGGCAATGCTCCGGATGACGACGTCTTGCCCCGGATGGAGACGAGATGCACCCATCGTCTGGCCGCGGCCACAGGCCCCGCCGCGGGTCCCGTTGGGCCTGGGCAGAGCACGGAGGCTGGCGAGCAGGATCGCGTCAACGTCGCCGGCGCCCGGGTCGCCCGGGACCGGCGGCGGCACATCGCGGCCGCGTGCGGCCGGCGCGTGCCGTTGCGGCCGGGATGTGCCGTTGCGGCCGGGGAGTGCCGTTGCGGCCGGGGAGTGCCGTTTGGGGGCGGGCCGCGACTTCGGCGACGCCCGCCGACCCCAGGCCGCGCCCCGCCTTCCGCTCCCCCGGCCGAACCGGTCTAGAACCGCTGCCAAGGGGGCGCAGCCGCACGATCTCCTCCGATGGCGACCCCAGCACCCCCGCCGCGCTCGATGCGATCCTGGCCGGCAGATCGCGGCCAGCGGCAGGATCCGAGGATTCCCATCTTGTGCGTCGTGAACGTCTTCCTGGCCTTCTATCATCGCGACCTCAAGCCTGCGGCACGCCCAGCCGCCAGCATGCTGCACGTGGCCCGTCAAATCGCCGCCGAACTGTACGCCCGGATTCCCAAGGGCGCACCGGCGGCACCTACCTGACGGGATGGCCGTGGTCCGTTCCCGCACCCCCCCGCCGTTCTCTCGGCAACCCGCCTGCGACGACCGCTCCCTGTCCGCAGGGACGTTTGAACGGCCGTGCGAATCTGCCTGCCCAGCAAGAGTCGCGCAACTCCCGCCTCACTCGGACGCTCCGAGCACTATCGCCGAATCGCCGTGCCGGCCGCGGCTGGATTGCTAATCGCTCGCGTGGGCGATAGCATCCCTACCCGCATGGACGAGGTTGCGTCTCAAGGCCGGGCGGGGGATGCCGCCGCCGTCGGGCGGGTGGTCATCCCGCGCCGGCAGATCAAGCGGCGGCTGGACGAACTGGCCGCCGAGGTCGCCGCCGCCTACCCGCGTGGCGAACTGACTATGCTGGTGGTGCTGACGGGGGGGATGGTGTTCGCCGCGGAGCTGATGCGGCGGCTGGCGATGCGGGTGCATCTGGCGGCGGCCTGTGTCCGCTCGTATCCTGACGGGGCGACCGAATCGTGCGGACCGGAGCTGCGGGTGCCTCCGGTGGGCGAATTCGCGGGGCGGGACGTGCTGATCGTGGACGACATCCTTGATACCGGCGCAACGCTGAAGGCGGTCGAGGCGGCCGTACGCTGCTGCGGCCCGGCGAGCGTGCGCGCGTGCGTGCTGTTCCGCAAGGAACGGCCGGACCTGCCGCGCCGGCGGGAGGCGGACTTTGCCGGCCTGGGCGTGCCGAACGTGTTCGTGGTGGGCTATGGGCTCGACCACGAAGACAGATACAGGAACCTGCCCGATCTGCACGAAATGGGGAGGAGAGAGAAGAAACGGCCGGCGACGACGAGGAAGACGGGAGACGGGCGATCACGATCGCGAATCACGATCGCGAAGGGGAACGGGAAAGAGACGACAACGAGCAGGAGGGGCAAACAGCCGAGAACGATGGGGGAGAACCCATGAGTCCCTCGGCCGAACAAGCCGGTGATCCGATGGCCGTGAGCCTGGTGCCCGAGCGGGTGCTGGAGGACGGGGAGATCGTGATCCTGGCGGTCAAGCCGAGCGGGTGGTTGCTGTTGCTGGCGTCGGTGCCGGTGTGGTCGGTGGCGGCGGCGATTGCGGTGCTGGCGTGGCTGCTTCGCGCGCGGCTGCGGGGGGGGCTGGACGCCTCGACGATCGTGGCGCTGTGCGTGGTGGCTGGGGCTGTGCGGCTGGTGGTGGCGGTGCTGCAGTGGTACGCCCGGCTGTACGTTCTGACTGACCGGCGGGTCTTGCGTCTTCGCGGCGTGCTGCGGGAGGAACTGTGGCAGTGCCCGCTGAAGAAGGTGCTGCGGGTGCATCTGGTGGCGGCGGCCGGCGAGCGGCTGACGGGGACGGGCAGCCTGGTGTTCGAGACGGAGGGGCGATGCGCTGCGGACTCGGCTTGGGCGTGCCTGTCGCGGGCGGCGGAGGTTAGACGGATGGTGGAGGAGGCCCGCGGCGCGGCGAGGTGAAGGAATCGCGGTCCGCGGATTCTCGTCCCGGGGGGCTGGCGTGCCATCGGGGGCGCCGCTGGCTGGTGAAGCAGATGCGTGGACGGAACTCAATGTCGGGCGCGGCCGTCACGGTGACGGGCGTGTTGTGCGCGTTGGCGGCGGGGCAGACGACGCAGCCGATCGCGCCGCCGCCGGCAACGGCGCCGACCAGTGCGCCGGCGGGCAAGGGCGAGGTGTTTCCGGCCGGGGCGGTGATGCGATTCGGGCAGGCGCTGCTGCATCACGGCGGGTACGTGCAGGCGGTGGCGTTCACGCCGGACGGCAGGCTGCTGGCCAGCGGCGGCGGGCAGTACGGGCACAAGAGCGTGGTCAATCTGTGGGACACCTCGACGGGCGTGCTGGTTCGCGAGGTGGGCGATTTCCGCAACGGCGTGGTGTCGATCTCGTTCAGCGGCGACGGCAAGGTCCTCGCCGTTGCGGGGCAGGACCAGTCGGTGACGTTCTGGAACACCGCCACCGGCGGAGCGGCCGAGGGATTCGCCTCGGGGCGCCTGCGCGGCCAGTGGGTTGACCTGTCGCCGGACGGCAAGCTGCTGGTGACCAACGACGGCGGGACCATCAAGGTGATCGACACGGCCAGCGGGGCGGCCAAGGCCGCGATGGGCCAGGGCAACTGGGGGGTCTTCACGCTCGGTGCGACGAACGTGCTGGTGACCAGCGCCCACAACACCAAGGTTCCCGCGGCCGTGCTGTACGATGCTGCCACCGGCAAGCTGATCCGCAAGTACGACCTCACCCAGAACCAATTGGGAGCGGCGGCCATCTCGCCGGACGGCAAGCTGTTCGCGGCCGGGAGCTTGAGCGGGCCGGACGCGCAGAACATCCTGGTGGTGGAGATCGAAACGGGCAAGGTGGTGGAGAAGGTTCCGGGGGCGGCGTGGTACGGTCGGTCGGTGGCGTTCGCGCCGGACAGCAAGCACCTGGCGATAGGCGGGCAGACGGGCATGGTGACGGTGCGCGAGTTGGGCAGGGACAAGCCGGTCGCGGAGTTGCAGATCAGCAACCAGTTCGTTCAACACGTGGCGTTCTCGCCGAACGGCAAGCTGCTGGCGACGGGCTCGAACATGGGGCAGATCCGCCTGTGGGACGCGGTGACGTACAGGGAGAAGCTGATGGAAGGGGGCCACCGCTCCGACGTGCAGGCGGCGGCGCTGTCGCCGTGCGGCAAGTACGTGCTGACCGGCGGCGACGACTGCACGGCTCGGCTGTGGAACGTGGCGGACGGCAGGGAGTTGCGCCGGCTGGGCGAGTTCGCGGTGTCGATGACGGCGGCGGCGTTCGGCACGGACGCAAACGGGGCACTGCTGGCGGGCGTGGCCAGCCGCGGCGACGCGGTGGCGGTGTACCGGGCGCCGTCGGGGGCGAAGGTGCAGTCGGCGGCGTTGGGCGGTTCGGCCAGCGGCGGCGGGCACCTGGCGTTCGCGCCGGGCGGCAAGCTGGTGTGCGTGAGCCCCGGCGGCGTATACGCCCTGCTGGACGTGGCCTCCGGCAAGGTGGAGCAGACGGGCAGGGGCGGCGAGAAGACGGCAGCAGTGAACTCGCGGATTTCGGTCACGGCCGACGGCCGGCTCGCGGCCAGCGGGGCAATGGGCCAGGTGACGACGGTATGGGATACGGTGAGCGGCCGGCAGCTCGCGGTGTTCGGGCCGATGGCGGGGGGCTACTCGATGGGGATCGGCATCGATCCCTTCGGCCAGTTCCTCGGCTCCGACACCATGCAGAAGGTGACCGTTCTGGAGATCGATTCGGGCAAGACATTCCGTGAAATTGCCACTGGCGGGCGGACGCATGGCGGGCAGACGATCGTAGCGTTCTCAGCGGACGGGACGATGTTCGCCGTGGGCGATCTGCGTGGGGATGTCGCCGTGTACAGCCTAGCCAGCGGCGAATCGCTGTGCAGGTTCACGGGACACCGCAACCGCATCCTGTCGATGGTGTTCTCGGCCGATGCGAAGCGGCTGCTCACCGGCAGCGCGGACACGACGGCGATCCTGTGGAACCTGGAGAGCGTGAAGCGGCCGGTCGCGACCGCGAAGTTGGACGAGGCGGGGTTCGCCGGGCCTTGGGACGAGATGGCGTCGGGCGATGCGTCGAAGGCGATGGGGGCGGTGCTGGCGCTGGCAGCCGCGGGGGACGCGGCGGCCGAACTGCTGGGCAGGAAGCTGGAGTCGGTGAAGGGTCCCAAGGCCGAGGAGGTGGCCAGACTGGTGGAGGGGTTGGGCGACCGGCAGTACGCGGCGCGGCAGCGGTCGTACGAGGAGTTGGCAAAGCTGGGCGTGCTGGTGGAGGGATCGCTTCGGCAAGCGGCGAAGGATGGCGGCAACGAGGAAGTGCGGGCGCGGGCCGAGCAACTCCTGGCGGCGATGGACGACCCGTCGCAGCGGAGCGGCGAGGCGCTGAGGCAGATGCGCGCGGTGTACGTTCTACAGCGGATCGGCACGGCCAAGGCGATGGCGGTGCTGGAGGGCCTGGCCAAGGGCGCCCCCGGCGCGAACCTGACGGAGCGCGCCCGCCGGGCGGCCGAGCGATTGCGGGCGGGGGGAGCGGAGAAGTAGAAGGGCGAAAGGAACCGTCGTACGACTTGGGGTCAACCGTGGCGACACGCGACGGCTCTGTTCGAGACGCGCCCGAAGGGAACTCCAACAAAGCCGCGGCGTGTCGCCGAGATTGGCTTCGCCCAAGGCGCCGCTTGCGGCGTTACAGGTGCACGGCCAGGTCGGCGACGGCGGGCTTGGCCAGGCGGGCGAAGTCGGCATAGCGGATCCGCACCGCGTCGCGGTGCGTGCCCGCCTGGAACACGATCGCCTCGTCCTCGGCCAGGTGGCGGTCGACCAGCGTCGGCAACTGGTACAGGTTGCCGAACGGCGGCTCGGCCCCGACCTCCACGTCCGGGAACAGGCGGGCCATCTCCGCTTCGTCGGCCAGGCGCACGTTGCGGGCCCTCAACTCGCGGGCAACCTTGTTCAGGTCGAGCTTGTAGCTGGCCGGCAGCACGCAAAGCGTGTACTTGTCGTCGACGGCCACGATGACGGTCTTGGCCAGCATGTTGCCGCTGACGTGCTCCTCCGCGGCGACTTCCTGTGCGGTGTATGCCGCCGGGTGCTCTCGTTTCTCGTAGGCGACGCCTTGCTCCTCAAGATAAGCCTCGATCTTCATGTTCGGCCCCTTCGCGTTACGTGCGGCGGGGCCACGCGGCCCCCACCACCCAATTGTAGGTGCGCCGCCGGGCGCCGGACAAGGGAAGGCGGCAAGGCGGCGGGGCCGACGAATGCGGCTGTTCGCGCGTCAGCGCGCTGCGGGCTGGTCGTTGCCGGCGCACGCGATGGACCGCCTGACGGCAGTGTCGCACCTGGCGGAGCGGTATCCCGAGAGCATGGAGAAGGACATGCGGCAGCGGCGCGAGAAAGCGGTGGGGGGGTGAGCGCCGCCGCGTGTGGAGGCGGTGCCCATGGGCAGGCGATCGTGGCGGCGAACCATAGGGCAACGTTTCGTTCACATTGCCCTAATCTCTCGCCGCTTCATTGTCCGATAGGATCGGCAGAGACACCACAGGGAGGTGGGCGGCAATGCGGAAGGCATATGCGATCTGTGCCGGCGCCGTTGAGGTCCTGGTTCTCGCGGCCGGGGCGGTCGCGATGATCGTCGCGGCGGCAGTGGTGCTGTAGACCGTGGGACCGGATAGCGGATACCGGGGATTGTGGGACCGGAGGGGCGCCCAACTCATCTCCTGGTCCTCCTGATCGCATCTCCACCGATTGACCGGCTGCGCGCGGGGTGATATGTTCGCGCACCGTTACCCAAGGAGCCTCGCATGCCCGAGTCGTTCGATGCCGTCGTGGCCGGCCACATCTGCCTCGACATCACGCCCGCGATCTACTCGCAGGCCCGCACAACGGGCGAACTGTTCCGCCCGGGGAGCCTGGTGCAGGTGGGGCCTTCGACGGTCTCCACCGGCGGGCCGGTGAGCAACACCGGGTTCCCGCTGCGGCGGCTGGGCATGAAGGTCGCCCTCATGGGCAAGGTGGGCGACGACACGTTCGGCCGCGCCATCGTCGAGTGCATCAAGCGCGAGGCTCCCGGGGCCGAGGCGGGGATGCGCGTGGTCGTCGGCGAGCACAGTTCGTACACGGTGGTGGTTGCGCCGCCGGGCATCGACCGCATCTTCCTGCACTGCACCGGCGCCAACGACACCTTCGGCGCCGAGGACGTGGACCTCTCGGCCGTGCGGGGGTCGCGGCTGTTCCACTTCGGCTACCCGACGCTGATGGCCCGCACGTACGCCGCCGGCGGGGGCGAGCTGGTGAAGATCCTCCAGGCCGCGCGGCAGGCGGGGGCGACCATCAGCCTGGACATGGCGTATCCCGATCCCGCCGGGCCGGCGGGCAAGGTGGACTGGGCGCGGATCCTGGCAGCGTCGCTGCCCTTCGTGGACGTGTTCACGCCGAGCGTGGAGGAGTTGAGTTTCATGCTGCGTCGCGAGGCGTTCGAGCGGATGCAGACAGCGGCGGCAGGCGGCGGCGATATGCTCGACAGCGTCGACGGCGAACTGCTGAGTTTCCTGGGTAGCCGCTGCATCGAGGCGGGCGTGGCCGTGGCGATGATCAAGTGCGGGCGGCTGGGGATTTACTGCCGCACGGCCGGGCGGGGCAGGCTGGAGAAGATGGGTCGCGGGCGGTGCGCGGACCTGGCGGCGTGGACGAACCGCGAGCTGTTCGAGCCGAGCTACGCGGTGGAGAAGATCGTGACGACCAATGGGGCGGGCGACTGCGCGATCGCGGCGTTCCTGACGGCGCTGCTTCGCGGCCAGAGCCTGGACGACGCCCTGCGGTACGCCTGCGCCGTGGGGGCGCAGAACCTTTCGGCGGCCGACACCATCAGCGGCGTGCGCACGTGGGAAGAGACGGTGAAGCAGGTGGCGGCCCGGCCGGCGAAGAACGACGTGAAGATCGTCCTGGACGGCTGGCGGTGGGACGAGAAGGGGCGGCATTACGTCGGGCCCGCCGACGGCAAGGCGTGATGCCTGTGACTGCGGAGACGCGGAAACGCAGAGAGAAGGCGAGGAAGACAGAAGCGACGATGAACGCAGATGGTGCGAGGAGAGAGGACAACCGGAATCTGTGTTCACCCTCGTTGCTTCGCTTCTCCGCGTTTGGGCCTCTCCGGGGCTGAGAACACGGCCGTATACTGTGTCAGTGAGTGGAAGGATGGCCATGGCGGACACACGTCTTGCGGGTCGGACGGCGCTGGTGACGGGCGCGGGCAAGCGCCTGGGCCGGGCGACGGCGCTTGCGCTGGCCGAGGCCGGGGCCGATGTCGTGGCGCACTTTTTTCATTCGGCCGCGGAGGCCGAGGCGACGGCGGAGGAGATTCGGCACAAGGGTCGGCGGGCGTGGGCGGTGGGGGCGGACCTGGCCGATCCGGAAGCGGCGGGGGCGTTGTTCGCACGGGCTGCCGCGGCGGCGGACAGACCCATCGACATCCTGGTCAATAGCGCGAGCATCTTCCCGCGCGGGCGACTGATGGCGTTCGCGCCGGAGGACCTGGCCGTGAACCTGCAGGTGAACGCGTTGTCGCCGTTGGCGCTGTGCCGGGCGATGGCGGCCCAGAAGGCGCCGGGCGACATCGTGAATTTTCTGGATACCCGCATCCTGGATTACGACCGTGCTCACGTGCCGTACCACCTGAGCAAGCAGATGCTGTTGGGCTTCACACGGATGCTCGCATTGGAGTTGGCCCCGGCGGTGAAGGTGAACGCCGTGGCGCCGGGGCTGATCCTGCCGCCCAGCGGCAAGGACGAGGAGTACCTCATTCGCCAGCACGACACGAACCCGCTGAGCCGGCATGGCTCGGCGGACGACGTGACCGACGCGGTGCTGATGCTGATCGGCAACTCGTTCATTACGGGGCAGGTGATCTTCGTGGACGGCGGGCGGCACATGAAGGGAGGGGCCTATGGGATGTGAGAGAAGAATCGAAGGCAGCAGGCAGCAGGGAGCAGGCAGCAGTACCAGCCGCGACATTTGCGCGGCTTGCGACGAGTTTGACGCATAAGTACTACAGATGGGGAAGCACAGCCTTCTCCCTCTTCATCTGTGAAATCTGTGCAATCTGTGGACAAATGCACGGGATAGGATGGGGGAGAAGAAAAGGACAAGGACGGCATGGGCGAGAATCCGCGATCCGCAATCGGCAATCCGCAATATCTCGATGCCATTCACATCCGCGATCTGCGGCTGCGATGCATCGTGGGCGTGTACGAGCACGAGCGGCGGGAGAAGCAGGACGTGGTCCTGCAGATCACTCTATACGCGGACCTGCGCAAGGCGGGGCGCAGCGACGACCTGGCCGACACGGTGGACTACAAGTCGGCAAAGAAGGCGGTGGCAGCGCTGGTGGAGGCGTCGTCGTTCAAGCTGGTGGAGGCGCTGGCCGAGGCCGTGGCCGAGACGTGCCTGGCTCAGGCGGGCGTGCAGGCGGTTGGGGTGTTGGTGGAAAAGCCGGGCGCGCTGAGGTTTGCACGGACGGTTGGAGTGGAGATACGGAGGGAAAGGTAACCAGGCAATCGGGCAACCCATTCACCACGAAGTGGCCTACATCTCGGTGGGATCGAACATTGATCCCGAGCGGAATGTCCTCGAAGCGTTGAGGATGCTCGCTCAGCGAGTTCAGGTGACGGGCGTCTCCACCTTCTACCGCACGCCCGCCGTGGGCCCCGACGGGCGCGACAGGCCGGACTGGCCGGAGTTCCTCAACGCCGTGATCGAGGCGCACACGGAACTGACGGCCCGCGAGCTGAAGTTCGGCGTCCTGCGGCCGATCGAGGAGGCCCTGGGGCGGCGGCGGACGGGCGACCCGTACGGGCCGCGGCCGATTGACCTGGACCTGATCCTTCTTGGGCGGCAGGTGATCGACGAGCCGGGTCTGCGGCTGCCGTCGAGCGACCTGCGGCGACCGTTCGTCGCACTGCCGTTGCTGGAACTGTGTCCGGACATGGTTTTGCCCGGCAGCGGGGAAGTGCTAAGCTGTTCGTGGCCGAGCGGGCCGGTCGCGGGGATGCGGCCGGACGCGGAGACGACCGAGGCGGTAAGACGGTTGATAGCGAGGCGAGAGCGGAAATGAACACGGAACGCGTGAAAGACCTGGTCCGCCAACTCCTGGTGGAGATCGGCGAGGACCCCAACCGCGAGGGGTTGCTCAAGACGCCGGAGCGAGTGGCGCGGGCGTGGGAGTTCCTGACGCGCGGGTATGGCGAGCGGCTGGAGGAGTTGACGAAGGCGGCGTTCACCTCGGAGGTGAACAACATGGTGATCGCGCGGGACATCGAGGTGTTCAGCTTGTGCGAGCATCACATGCTGCCGTTCTTCGGGCGCTGCCACATCGGCTACATCGCTCAGAAGAAGCTGCTGGGCGTGAGCAAGTTGGCGAGAGTGACCGATCTGTTCTCGCGGCGGCTGCAGATCCAGGAGCGACTGACCAGCCAGATCGCGCACGCGGTCATGACGGCCGCGGACGCCGAGGGCGTCGGCGTGGTGATGGAGTGCCGCCATCTGTGCATGATGATGCGGGGCGTGGAGAAGCAGAACTCGGTGATGACGACGTCGACGGTGCTGGGCAGCTTCCACCGCGACGCGGCCACGCGGCAGGAGTTCCTGCAGTTGATCTCGCGGCAGGTGAGTTGAGGGGGGCGTGGACCGGGAGTTGCAGGGACCCACGTCCCTGGGCTTGGGGAACAGGGGACCGGATACCGTGGGACCGGGCGCAACGCATCCGCGCATTGACAGGCGGGCGAGGCGGGGTACCATGGGGACATGACCAACGCGTCGCAGGATAGCAGACAGAGCGTAGGCCGCCTGCGCGGCTTGCGTGGCAAGGCCGGGTCGGGGATGCTGTTCCACGGTCGGGTGTGGCGGCTGGTTTTCCGGCGGCTGGGGAAGAACAACGCGATGGCGATGGCGGCGGCGCTGTCGTTCCAGACCATCTTCGCCCTGGTGCCGATCATTGTGCTTGTCATCGTGATCGGCAAGTCGTTCGGGCATGCCAAGCAGGGCAAGGAGTGGCTGCGGGAGCAGCTCAACAACACGGGGTTCGCCCAGATCGTGGCGGTTTCGGCCCAGTCGGCGGAGGACGGCGGCGAACCGGCGACTGCGCCGGGCGCGCGGGCGGATACCCAGCCGACCTCGCGCCTAGGCGAGGTGATCAACGTCGCCGACAAGGTGGTCGAGGTGGTGGAGCGGGTGGAGAAGCGATTGACCCTGGGGGCGGTCGGCCCCATCGGCGGCGCGCTGCTGATCTGGACGGCCCTGTCGCTGCTCAGCACGATGGAGGATTCGCTGAACCGCACGTTCGGGGCCGAGCGCAGCCGTTCGATCATCCGGCGTGTGATCGTCTACTGGTTTGTGGTGAGCCTGGCGCCGCTGCTGATCGCGGCGGCCACGTTCGCCAGCAAGCAGGCGGTGGACTTTCTTGGCGTTGGGCGCGGGAGCGTGCTGGCATGGGTGGTGGGCATCCTGGGCGCAATTCAGCCGCTGCTGGTGGGGGTCTTGCTGCTGACGGCGATCTACGTGCTGATGCCCAACACGCGCGTGCGGGTCTGGGCGGCCCTGTATGGTGCGGCCGTCGCGTTCCCGCTATGGTTGGCGGCCAAGTGGGCGTTCCAACTGTATGTGGTGAACGTGGTGGGCGGCGATCCGCTGTACGGCACGCTAGGGCTGATCCCGCTGTTTCTGATGTGGCTGAACTTCTCGTGGCTGCTGTTCCTGCTGGGGGCCGAACTGGCGCACACGGCGCAGAACCTGGGCAGGCTGATCTCGGCCGAGCAGGCTGAGCGGCGGGTGCTGGGCACATGGGACCTGGTGGCGACGGCGGTGGCGGTGGCGAGGCAGTTCGCGACGGCGGGGGGTCCGGCCGGGCTGTCGCGGCTGGCGGAGGATCTGCGGCTTCCCCCGGAGGCGGTGAGCAAGCTGATGGACCGGTTGACGGGGGCGGGGATCATGGTGGCGGTGGACAACAGCGAGGAACAGGCGTACGTGCCGGCGCGGTCGCTGGACAGGATCCGGGCGGAAGAGATCCTGTCGATCGGCGTGCGCGACGGCGAAGGCGAATCGCAGCCGGCGGAGGCGATCGCGAGGATCGTGGCGAGGATTCGCCAAGCGGCGGGCGAGGGGCTCAAAGACAGGACGATGGCGGACCTGGTCAGGGATTGAACTTCATCTGGGGGCACCGGGCGCGGTGTCTGAATCTGCCAGCGCGGGAGAAACCAGCGATGGGGAATCTGTGGTTTCTTCGCCGTCAGAGCGGGGACGTACCCCCTGGGAATGGCACGTCGCCCGCGGCCGATGTAGAATGCAGCAATGCATGTGGCGTCATTCTTCCTGGCGGTCTGGAGCGACTTGGCCAAGGCGGCAGCCATGGGCGGCGCGTTGATTGTTGTTTTCGTCGCGGCCGGGCTGCTGGTAATGTGGACGCGAAAAAGATACTTGGCCAGGCCGCGGCAGGGCGCCGAGAGCGGCAAAGGCTTTGGAATAGAGGACTTGGAGGCGATGTTGACCAGCGGGCGGATCACGAAAGAGGAGTTCCGGCTGCTGCGGAGATCGGCGCTGGGTCTGGAAGCGTCGGGGGCGAGCGGAGATAATTCCACGTCAAGCCCCCCCCCGGCGGATGACGATGTGAAAGAAGAGGCCCGGGAGGGGCCTCCATGCCCGTAACGCGGCGTGAGCGGTGCGGTTTAAGGATAGTGCCGAACGGACTGGCGGCCGGCGGCGATCCCGACGTGGGTCGCGGCGGTTGCTGACGATCAGGAGTGACGATGGATTCGGTCAAGGGATTCGCGGGCGGCGGCGGCAGCGGCAAGGGTCCTCGCGGCCCGCAGCGCCCCCGCGGGCGGGC
>CAYWTX010000039.1:0-2911 GCA_964461295.1 uncultured Planctomycetaceae bacterium
CAGCCCTGACGGGCTGGGCTACCCGCTGCCGGCCCTACGGGCCTGCACGACGACGCACGATCGTTCCCATCCCAGCCCTGACGGGCTGGGCTACCCGCTGCCGGCCCTACGGGCCTGCACGACGACGCACGATCGTCGCCCCGGAAGGGACTTCCACCCTTCCGTATCGCGTGCGCTTGCAGGCGCACCAGCCTCGGGCGCAAGCCCGTGGACCAGCGGCATATCGCCCACGGAGCCCGCAGAGCGACCGATTGCGGCGCACGGCCTGGCCTCAATCGCCCCGCTTCGGGGGCGAAGAGAGGCCATACCGCAACGGCCAGGCTTCATGGTGCACCCCGTTGGCGGCGGAGATGTGGGTAATGCCCAGGGCAACGCCCTGGGAATGCGGTAATGCAAATGACAAGCCCTGTAAGGGCGATATAAGGGCCTGGCCCGGCGTTTATCCCGCCCTTTCAGGGCTTGACGTGTCTTGGCGCAAGGTTCCCAGAGCGTTGCCCTGGGCTGTCGTCTGTCAGCCCTTCAGGCTGAAGAACCCAATGCAAATCTCGAAGCCCGTCGCAGCAACTTCGGTCGTGGAGCGCCATGACTGCGTTTGACCGTCACGCTGTCCCGTCGCGGCGGGCGGCGGCCTACAATGCGGGGAACGTAAAGGAGCCGCGTGGAGCGTCCATCGCAACGGGTGAAGGCGGCGGACCGGGGAACCGTCACGGCCGCGGTCGAGGTGCTGTCCGGGCAGGGGCAGCGCAAGGGGCTTGCGCGGCTGTGGCCCTTCATCGGGCCGGCGTTCGTCGCTTCGGTGGCGTACATCGACCCTGGGAACTTCGCGACGAACCTCGAGGGCGGGGCGCGGTTCGGCTACACGCTGCTGTGGGTCGTGGTGGCCAGCAACCTCATCGGCATGCTCATCCAGGTGCTGTCGGCCAAGCTGGGCATCGCGACCGGCCGCAACCTGGCGGAGTTGTGCCGGATGCACTATCCGCGGTGGGCGTCGCTGGCGATGTGGGTGCTGATGGAGGTCGTGGCGATGGCCACGGACCTGGCGGAGTTCCTGGGCGCGGCGCTGGGGCTTTACCTGCTGTTCGGCATGCCGCTGTGGGTGGCGGGGCTTGTGACGGCCGCGGCGACATACCTGATCCTGGGCCTGGAGCGGTACGGATTTCGACGGCTGGAAGCGGTCATCATGGCGATGGTGGCGGTAGTGGCGGGGTGCTACCTGGTGGAGATCGTGCTAGCGGGACCGGACTGGGGCCAGGTGGCGGCGCACGCGTTCGTGCCGCGGTTTTCGGGCACGGAGAGCGTGGTGCTGGCGACGGGGATCCTGGGCGCGACGGTGATGCCGCACGCGGTGTTCCTGCACTCGGCCCTGACGCAGGGGCGGATCGTCACGCGGGAGCCGGGCCAGTTGCGGCGGCTGCTGCGTTTCGAGATCATCGACGTGGTGGTGGCGATGGGCCTGGCCGGGATGATCAACGCGGCGATGCTGATCATGGCGGCCAAGACGTTCCACGAGGCGGGGCTGGTGGACGTGGACGCCCTCGAAAAGGCGTACATGACGCTGGAGCACGTGCTGGGCAAGGCGTCGAACTTCGTGTTCGCGCTGGCGCTGCTGGCGGCGGGGCTGTCCAGCTCGGCCGTGGGCACCATGAGCGGGCAGGTCATCATGCAGGGGTTCCTGAACTACCACATTCCGGTGTGGCTGCGGCGCGGCATCACGATGGCCCCCGCGCTGGTGGTGATCGCCATCGGGCTGGACCCGACGCGCACGCTGGTGATCAGCCAGGTGGTGCTGAGCTTCGGCCTGCCGTTCGCCATCATCCCGCTGGTGTTGTTCACCCGCCGCCGCGACGTGATGGGCGTGCTGGCCAACCGGCGCGTGACGACGGCCCTGGCCGTCGCGGCCGTCACGCTGGTCGTCTGCCTTAACGTGCTGCTGCTCTACCGCATCTTCGCCGGGAGTTAGACATGTTCCGACATCTGCTGGTACCGCTGGACGGAGCGCCGCCTTCGGAGGCGGCCGCGGCCGTCGCCGCCTTCCTGGCCGCCAAAGCCGGCGCGTCGGTGACGCTGCTGCACGTGGTGGAGCGCGACGCCCCGGCCACCGTGCACGGCCAGCCGCACCTGACCACGGCGGAGCAGGCGCAGGAGTATCTGCGCGGCGTCGCCCAACGGGACTTTCCGCCGCCGGCGCCCGTGTCCATCCACGTGCACAGGCGATCCACCGACGACGTCGCCCACAGCCTGGCCGATCACGTGGACGAACTCGAACCGGACCTGGTGGTGATGCTCTCGCACGGCCGGCCGCGGCTTCGCCAGCGGGTGCTGGGCACGCTGGCCCAGCAACTGGTGGGGCGCGGGCTGTCGCCGGTGCTCCTGGTTCGCCCGGGCGAGGACGGGCGGGCGGCGATGCCGTTCCGCCAACTCCTGGTGCCGCTGGACGGCCGGGCCGAGCACGAGGCCGGGCTGGCGGCGGCGGCGGACCTGGCCCGCCTGTGCGGCGCGCCGATGCACCTGTTGATGGTTGTGCCTCGCCCTGGCGACCTGGGGGGGGAGCGTGCGGCCGCCAGCCAACTGCTGCCGTCGGCGGCGCGGGAGATGCTGGACCAGTCGGAGAGTCGCGGCGTGGAGTACCTGGCGGGCATTTCGGCCCGCCTTCAGGCCGAGGGGGTGTGCAGCTCGGCGGCGGTGGCGCGAGGCCGGCCGGAGCGGGTGATCCGCGAGGCGGCGCGGGAGCGCCAGGCGGACCTGGTCGTGCTGGGCACGCACGGGCAGGCGGGGACGAAGGCTTTCTGGGCCGGCAGCCTGGGCGCCAAGCTCATCGGCGGGATCGACGCGTCGTTTCTGCTGGCACCGGCATTCTGCTGACGCCGGCAAACTGAGAGTTTGTGAAAGAATCGCAGAAGCAGCCTTCCTC
>CAYWTX010000040.1:0-2604 GCA_964461295.1 uncultured Planctomycetaceae bacterium
GGTCATGAGGCAGTAGGCGTCAATCCGCAGTTTGTGCTTCGTCGATTGCTCGCGAAGCAACCCGAGGTAGTACCGCCGGTCGTCATCGACGAAGAATATGTCCTGGCGGTTGTTGCCCCATTGCGTGACATGGTGCGGACAACCCGGAACCACGATGCGTGCCGCTCTCGGCATGCCGCCATCCTACGGGCGAACCTTCGGCCGTCAACCCACAACTAGGGTGCGTCCCTAGTTACGCCCGCCACGCTTCTCATCGAAGGTGCGTTCGGTCAGCGGCCACATTTCGACATACCAGTCCGGACGTTGGACGCGTTGGCGGAGCAACCAGTCCGGAATCAGGCCAAAGGCGTAGCCCGCATCGGGTACAAAGAGACCGATCATGCCCTGCGAACGTTCAAGGTCCACATCTCTGCCCGTCACGGACAACAACGTCTCGGGTCCCCGCTTCACGGTCACGTAGGCGGTCGCATCGTCGTCATCCAGCCCGCCGGCAAAGAGAACTTGCGTTCCGCCAATCTCCACTCCCCCTGGCAACGCCTCCAGAGGCGGCGGTTGCCACTTTTCGTCAAACAACGGCACCGGCGGCGGCACGTCCTTTTCCAGAACGACCGCCACCGCGCCCCCGCACGCCCTCTCGTGCGCCTCCTGTCCCTTTTGCCCGGTCTTCATGGCGGCGACGTCCCGGAACGCGCCCGTGTAGGATCCAGACCACGAATCGCCTTTACGTTCCAGACGTACGGTGCAATCGAACTTGACGCGATCCTTCTCGAACCGGCCTCGAACACCTTCAACCGAAAGACGCAATGGACCGGCGTTTCCGCCGCCGGTGACTGTTCCCAGATACGAGATCTCGCCTTTCCTTTTGGTCCGTTCGCTTACGTGTACTTGTGCGCACGCGGGTTTGTCCGCGGCCCAGGCGAGGACCACCTGCAGGTCAACCTTCTGGATCTCGGGCGGAGTTCCCTTTGCCTTCACTTCCTCCTGAAAGAGGTCCTTGAACACAAGTTTCATCGCGTCGCTCCGCTTGATGGGCCTCGCCATCAGGACGGTGATAAACTCGTTCTCGCTCCCCTTGACGGTCGCGCGCAGTCCTTTCGTGACCTCTTTGCCGCCGTACTCATGTTCCCAGTCATGACTGGAGACGCTGAACGTCTTGGGTTTGACGAACTGAACCCTCAGACCGTCGAAGTCGAAGGCGTTTCCTTGTCTGTCGCGCCGGTCCCCCAACACGTGCAGACACCAGGTCGCGTACACCTCCGGGCCCTTGTACTGGTCCCGGATGACGAAACAGTCCGGCTCCACGGACTTCAAAAGCACAATCGTGCGGCGATACTTGAGGGGTTGAACGGGCATCCCCCCGGGGTAGCGCCGCGACCGGTTGCCCTCATTGGGCGGCGGCAGAATGTCCCAGCCCTCAGGGGGAAATGGATCGGCCTTCCGAAGCCGTTCCGACTCGACCTGCCCCATGGCCACATCCGCATTCCGGGCCGTCTTGAAGGCGATGACCCGCTCGAACCCATCCATGTTGGCGTAGGGCAGACTGTCGGAGTGAAACGCGACGCGGTTGTGCATGTGCTCCTGGCCGGCCCGTGGCGCATAGGAGCAGTGGTGGTCCACCGCTAACGGCCGGGCCTGAGCGCAATAGTGAAACGAGAGTTGATCGCCATGATAGTGGCCGCGGCTGGGTCCGCTTTTGAACCCCAGATAAGTCTCTTGCGCGGTGCCGGGCTTGTTGCGAAAGACGACCCCAAATCCGGGCAATTCTTCGGTCCTGAAAGTCGCGGGATCGTCCGTGACCCCGTATTTCCGCGCGACGTCGAAGGGATCCGGCCCGGGCGGATGGGTATCGCCGCCGGGGTGACTTACCCGGGACCCGTCCGGCATCGGACATGAAGCATGGAGAGGAAACGATCCGGCGGCCCGGTATTGAGGCCAGGTCGAAGCGTCGAAACCGAAGTGCTCCTTGCAGAACTTCGCGCGCTCGTTGAATGAGCCGATGGTCATGTATCCCGGACATTCCTGTCCCGCCCCTCCGGGGACTGTAAAACTGTGGTAGACATCTTCGCGCAACTTCATCTCCAACAGTTTGCACAGGTCCTTGAAACGGGGATGGTCCTTGCACTTCGCGGCCTCCTCGAAGGCCGGCCCCCACCAGTGGGTGGCGAAATTAGGGTTCTCCGGAGAGTAGAACAGCCAGTAGTTCCCAAAGGTGTCCGGGTCCAGATATACCTGGGTCCTGATGAGCGAGACGATCGGATGGTCATCACCCGAGATGAGGCCGCCGCCGATGCGTCCCCATCCGAAAAACGGCCGACTTCGTTCTCCAAACCGGCCGGCGCCGCTGGAGTACTCTTCGGGAGCGGCCACCGGTTTCCCGTCCCGGCCCTGGGGCGGTCGCAGGCCGGGCCAATCCAGGAGATACTCCTGATGAAGCTTGTCCAGAGACTCATAGGTATGCCGGTTTACGTATTCCGTGCATCTCACCACGTCCGCCCATGTGTCCTTGGGTCCGGCAAGAAGATACCAATACCGTTTTCCGTGCCGGGTCAGACAACGAAGACCGGCATAGTCGGCTGACTCCTTGACTTTCACCTCGATGACGCT
>CAYWTX010000041.1:0-1825 GCA_964461295.1 uncultured Planctomycetaceae bacterium
CGCGGCGGAAGCGCTGGCGGAAAGCGCCAGTTTATGCCGGCCACGGCCCGAAAACCGCGGCGGCTGGTGAGCTTCTTTACACAAAACAAGGAGAACAACCCATGAGACCAACCCAAATCATTCACGAGACCTTCAGCGCCGGCGCGGGTGTGCTGCGCTTGCTGCCGGTCTTTGTCCCGCGCCGCTTCAGCGCGCCGGGACGCCGGCTGCGCCTGCATCCCGACGACTACTTCGCCCTCGGCACCAACCGCGGGGCGATCAAGGAACGCTGGTTCGCGTCGGTGATCAACTGCATGAACGGACCCCTGGCCGCCCCGGACGAGGGGTTGTCGTATGTGTTGCCCGTCGGCGATGATCCCGGCCGGAAGTTCACGCTCCGGGACGCCCAAGCGGAGTTGCAGGCCGAACTCATCGGCGCCGAACTGCTGGCCAAGTACCAGGGTTGGCCGATGTACTCGAAGTTCTTCGACTTCGGCGAACCGCTGTTCCATCACCTGCACTTGCGGTTCGACTCGGCGGCGGCGGTCGGCGCCTTGGGCAAGCCCGAGGCCTACTATTTCCCGCCGCAGTTGAACAACCACCTCGGAACGTTCCCGGCCACGTACTTCGGGTTCGATCCGGACGTGACCAAGGCGCAGGTGAAGGAACGCCTGGCCGGCTATGTCAAGGGCGACACCCGGATCACGGAACTCTCCCGGGCCTACCGGATCCAGCTCGGTTCGGGCTGGTACACCCCGCCGGGCGTCGTTCATGCCCCGGGGTCGGTCCTGACCTACGAACCGCAGTGGAACGCCGACGTCAACTCGGTGTACGAGAACATCGCCGCCGGCGAGGTCTATCCCTACGAGTTCCTCGTCGAGAATTGTCCGGCCGAGAAGAAACTCGACCTCGATTACGTGATCTCGCTGATGGACTGGGACAAGAACATTGATCCGCACTACGCGAAACATTACTCGCGGCCGCCGATTGTCTGTCCGCACTCCGACGCGCGGCACACCGAACGCTGGATCACCTACGCCAACCCGTACGTCGGCGCCAAGGAGTTGGCCGTCGCGCCCGGCCAGACAGTGACAGTGAAGGATGGGGCCGCCTACGGCTGCATCGTCATCCAGGGCCACGGGCGATTCGGGCTGTTCGACTGCGAGTCGGCCGGGATGCTGCGTTACGGGCAGATGACTGCCGACGAGTTTTTCGTCAGCGAACCGGCTGCCAAGGCCGGCGTCAAGATCGAGAACCGCAGTCGCTGGGAGCCGCTGGTGATCCTGAAACATTTCGGGCCGAACCATCCGGAGATGCCCAAGGCGGCGGACCTCGGTCTCAGGGAGTAGATTCATGGCCGGCATCGGCACTGGGCATTCTTGATGGAGAAGGACATGGGCACGGGGTTCATCCCGCCGCATGGCGGCTATGAGGATTTGCACAGTTACAAGAAGTCGCTCATTGTCTTCCTGGCCACCTATTATCTGGTCAAGCGGTGGGTACGCATGGGATCGCGCACGCGCGACCAGATGGAGCAGTCGGCCCGATCGGGCAAACAGAATATCGTCGAGGGCAGTCTGGCATCGGCCACTTCAAAGCAGACGGAAATCCACCTGACCAATGTGGCCCGCGCCAGCATTGGCGAACTGCTCGAAGACTACAAGGACTTCCTGCGCTTGCGCGGTCTGCCCATTTGGGACAAGAGCGATCCACGCATGCTGGCGATGCGGACGCTGGGGACGGGTGCTGCGACGTATGAGACGTATAGGCCGCATGTCGAGTGCGACGATCCGGAGGTGGTGGGCAACGTGATGGTTTGCCTCTGCGCGCAAACCGGCTACCTGCT
>CAYWTX010000042.1:0-10768 GCA_964461295.1 uncultured Planctomycetaceae bacterium
CAGACTGGCGACCGATACCATGTAAGCGTCTCCTGGGTGGGGTGTTTGGGCTTCTACCAATCCCCATCCTACCCCATTCCAGGAGACCCCGAAACCGCCCGCCGCTCACGGGGTTCCAGGATTATCTTGGACAAGAGTGACAAATCGCCGTCCTTGCCCGGTTCCTCAGAGGGCCTGTTCACCGCCACGCCGGGTTTCGTCCGTCTGCCGCGCAAACTGCTTCAATCGCTCGATCTGGAAGTCTCCCATCGTTGGCCTCCGTACCCGAAGTCGGGGGTATCGTAAACGGTATCACTTGCTGCCTGCAACGACTGGGTCATTCCCAACTCTCGCCCTTCAAGACCATAGATCTGCCTCACAAGCGGTTCGACAGCGTCCGGGGCCGCTCCTTGCCGAACCAGCTTGGCGATGCCAGCCGCCAGTGTCTGCTGTCGAGCCGTCTGGGGCAGCACGAAGGGAAGCCTCTTGGCCAAGCCCAAGCGAAGCACTCGCCGCCCCGTGCCCATTCGACCGGCACGAAAAGAGATGTACCGCCACATCACGCCACTGTTCAGGACGCCGAGCATGTAGTGCGGATCAATCTCGTCGCCCAGCGGGGCTATGGTGAGCAGACCGTGATGGCAGAGAATGCCTTCCGTGTCCAACCTGAAGCCGCCAGGCCCAACGATCGTCGGGGCGATAGCCTTGGGGCTTGCCAGATGGCAGGCCACGTTCACTTTCCGCAGGGCAAACCAAGGTTGTCCCGGGCACAGGCGGCGCGAGGCAAGCCTTGCCTTGTACTGTCGCAGGTATTGGTATGCCGCGGGGAACCGCCGCTTGAGGATGCGCTCACTGAGAATGATGCCTCGCGTGTCGTATGGGAATACGCACACGTAACCAGTATTGAGCTGACCAGGCCCACTATGCCGAGCCCGGAGGATCGGCTTCAGCACGGCCTCTTCGAGTTGCACGTGATGCCCCCGTCGTGTTGTCAGACACGGCCTGCCATTTGATCGCCCACCAGCCTTCATGATGAAGATGTCGTCTGCCCCAGTACACATTCCGAGGCTGATTCGCACCGGCAGCTCCGCGAATGGCTTCCCGACAGCATCCAGCTGGTCGAGGAATGCATTGTCTCGCGCAGAATGCAGCAGCCACTCGCGGCCGTCCTGGCCGCCATCTGTGAGGGCGAGCCGCAGGACTCGAGCTCCGGCGACAGTTTTGCAGGAGGGGTTGAGCAGCCTCCCCAGGTGTTGTCGGAGAACACCGTCCTTGCGAACAAAGGCATACCGCATGCTGCCGCCAGACGGCCCCTTCTGGATCAGCAGAACGGCTATCTGGACGGAGGCATCGGGATAGATGTGGTCGTCTTCAAATTCCACGACCTCTTCAACCCGACAGTTGCCGCGGAGAACTCGCCTCATCGCAGTGCCGCTCTTGCTGCGCAAGAAGCTATTGGAGACGCTGAATGTAAGCCGTCCCCCGGGACGAAGAAGATGAATGGACTTCTCCATGAAAGGCATGTAGAGATCGAACTGGCCAGATTGAGCAGTCAAGTAACGTCGCCTGTAGTCATCCACACGCCGTGGACTGGCCTTGTGCAGGTCCTCGACGCGGATGAAGGGCGGGCCGCCAACGATGAGATCGAATCGTGCGTTCCGCCAACTTGACCGCGCCAGGAAATCCTGTTCGACAAGACGACGATGCCATTGAACCGGTTCTGGAGAGCACTGGCCAGCCGCGCCACACGCGGTCAGGAGGAGAGACAGCCGCGCCAAGTCCACAGCCCGGCCATCAATGTCGCTCCCATAGAGGCATTTGGCCAACGCACGCCAGTCATGCCTTGCATCCGAACGTTGTCAATGTCGCATTACGGCAATCAGAAACACGCCACAACCGCATGATGGATCGAGGATTCGCATGCGATATGGGTCTATACCGTCCCTTCGCACTGTGGCGAAGGCTCGCGATACCATGTAGTCGACCAGGCAGGGCGGCGTATAGTGCGCTCCCGTAGCACGACGTTGGTTCTCTTGTCGTGCGCCGTGTAACGGATTGGAAAGGCACATCTGGTGGAAGTCGCCCAGGATGGTAATGGGCAGGTCGCCGACGAACGGCTTGAGCGCACCCGGCATCGCATCGACGAATAGCTTCTTCCGGACGAGCTCCGGCCATGGCCGCTCGTTGGCGAAGGCACGATCAGACAGGACATGTCGGGCTTGTCGAACGTGCTGGGCTGCGAACAAGCCCATCTGGCGGATGCAGCCACGCTGCACAAGATCGGATGTCCTGATACCAACCCCACCAGGGGCTCTCCGCGTCAAGTACTCGATAACCAGCCCCAAGACGAGGCCATCGTCGAGTGTCCGCTGGATTGCCGCGTGGCTGGAATTGGCTTGTCTGTCTGCCATCCAGGCGGCGAAGATCTCCTGTCGAGTGTTTCGGAGCCTGCTGATCAGGCTGGCAATGCTGTGCCGAGGGATATGATCGTCAAGCAGACTCGGAAGGTCATGAGTAGGACTCAAGTTCACTCCCTAAAGAACGCAATTGCAGGTTCCGATTCGATCAGTCATGCCGAGGATGGCGAAAACTCCCGGTTCTTCAAGGCAGAGCCCGACAGGCAACTCCGGCCGGCGGCGATGAAGTATCGCCAGCAGGTATTGGTAGCATTCAAGACGGCGAGCCACACTGAACCGGTACCGCCCGTCACCGCACGGCCCGCCGCCGGCTAGGCACTCGCGGATTGGGTTGTCTAGCCCGAGTTTGGCATCCGTCAGGCGTAGGGCGTTGGCGAAGCTGCACAAGCTGCCCAGCGTGATTCGCTCCACGCCGACGGTCGTCAGGAGTTTATCGAGCAATCGGGCGTAATCGTCCCGCCAATCACCGATGGGCAGGATCGGCATAATGACAGCGCGGATACGGTAGCCAGCTTCGGCGCATCTCCGCATCGCATTCAGCCGCTCCGCAGGCGATGGCGTGCCCGGCTCGAACTGTCGCCACATGGCCTCGCCGCTGAGGCTCCACGAGAGGATTACGTTGCCTCGGTGATCCAGGCCGCACAGATTATCGACATCGCCGGACTTTGTCAGAATCACTAGCCGAGCCCAGGGATGCTGAGCGAAGAAGGGCACGAGTGTGCGAGAGTACCCCGTCAGCGGGTCCAGGGCCAGCCCGTCCTGAAGTTTGCCCAGGTAGAACGAGATCGGCCGGCCTGCCTGGCGGGCAATCTGATCTATGCGCGCCATCATCTCATCGACGTTGACGAAGATCTTAACGGTGGGCGAGAACCAGACCCCCCGAGTGCCGGCCAGGTAGCAGTAATCGCAACCGTAGGGGCAAAAGCCATACGGCGAGAAGTGCCAGTAGTTCGGGCAGCAGTTGTCCTGCTCGTCGCTGAACCTGACTGCACTCTTGTGCTCGCCAATGACGAGGGTCCGCTTGCCCCGCTTGTGCCGCAACACCGGATCGTCAATGCCCAAGTCCACCTGCATGTGCGATGTGTCAGCCTTGTCGACGATCTCCGCTTGAGGGTAAGCCCGGCAGATTGCCTCCGCGAATGCGGTCCTGGTGCTGTTGCTCCGGGATCCCCTGGCAAGAATAATGCGATCAGGATGGAAGTGCGCCACCGGGCGCGGCTTGTACTCGTCGCCGCTGACATCGAACGGGAGCGATGTGGAGCGAAGAAGGCTCATGAACGTCGTTTGTACCCGCGGCGTCGCACGACTGCAAGGTTCGGGCTTCGTGCAGCGAATGCTTGACGATTGTGTCCGCGCCGTGCATCGGCTAAGGTATGTGGAGTTCACACGCCCTCCGGAAGGATCGACCGTGGCCAGAAGAACCAGCCGGAACTGCGGTAGCAGGGACGCACCCATCGTCTACCCGACGTGCGTCCGCCATGCGCAGCCTCGCAAGGACGTCAAGCTCAGGCACTTCTTCCTCTGCGATTCATGCACGCACCGGTGGACGCAGGAGGCCTTCGGCGGCAACGAACCATGGAGCTACGGAAAGCCGGTTGAGGGATATTGCCTGCTGTGCAACACCGTCACGAAGGTGCGTCTTCAGACTTGGTTCCTGTGTGACATCTGCGAGCGCGTCGCTCGGTCCATCGGCCGCAACCACGTTGCCGAAACGGCGATCATGGATTTCTGGAAGCAGCAGATACACCCCAAGTACCCCCACCTGGCAGTCACGCAAAACGACCTGTCGTCCTTACGCCCGCGCCGGAAGGACGATGTCTCCGGCGAGGGGCCGCTGGACTTCCTGATAGCCGACGAGAAGACCGGCCAGACCGTCTTCGGGATCGAGAACAAGACTGGCCGCAGTTCGATCAAGGACATGAGTCAGTTCCAACTCGACGTTTCGGACTGCGATTCCATCCTGCACCACGTGCGGCAGCTCAATATCCCAGCGTACATCATCCACGCCCAGGTGCTGGAGATGTGGAAGCCGCCCACGATGGGCTTCCGAGCCGTTGGCCTGTGGTGGTCGGACATCTACCGGATGACCGCCAACTTCGTGAGCGTCAAGATGCGGCGGATGGAGAATCGCGGAGCGGCATACTTCAAGCGTGCGGCCTTCGCCCCCATCAGCACGCTCGGCGACGAACTCTACGATGAGAACGGGCAGCTTCGGCTCGTCAGGCAGTTTCAGGCAGAGGGAATCCCACGGATGTACGCCAGCGAGTGACGACGCGTCGAGCCCCGGCCGGTTTGATCACTCGGCAAAGAGCACTTCTTCGACCACCGCGTCGACGGAGGCCTGGTCGTCCGTGAAGTGAGGCATCTTCGCGGCAAGCGCCAGGAGTTGTTCCTGAGAGGGGTATCGCAGGCTTTGTAGGTCCAAGGCGTTGACCTGCGTGTGCCCGCTGAACTGCCGGAAGTAGGTGTCGGCAACAGTCGAGTTCAGGAAGATGCAGAGCCCCTTGGCTAGAGCCATCGGGAGGCCGTGACCGCGGCGGTGGAAGTAGTTCAGGTGGTTCTCGAAGCCGACCGGCCCTTCCGCAACGCAGGCCGAGTCGTACACGGCCGCGACGATCCGTCGCCGCTCCTCCTTCGCGGAGAACCGCCGCACCACCACGTACACGCCTGGCAGAACCAGCAGGTCCTCGGTGTGCCCATCGATCAGAATCGCGTTGGGTTTTCGCGTCACGCCGTTGGGCCATTTGACGGTGCCGTTGTGGAAGTGCGCCGGGTAGATCAGCGGTGCGGTGCCGGGTTCCGCGCGCGGCCGCAGGTGGTCCCTGGCGCGGAAGTCCACCACGCGGCCCGTGGACACCGACAAGCCGAGGTCGGCAAGGGAGGCCGGCAATCGCAACATGCGTTCTGTAGTATGCTTCCCGTTGTCGTCCACGACCAGATGGATGAAGCAGTTTGCATCGTCCGGGCTCACCACTTGGGAGTACGGTACGCGCCGGACTTTGGGATCGTCTTCGGGCCCGGCGGAGACGGACAGAACCACCCGGCCCGGTTTTCGATCCGTCCTCGTGGCGTGGAAGATGACGTTCTCCTGAAGGACCTCGTCTTCTCGGAAGGCGACCTTGCGCGACTCGAAGACGTGGATTCGCTCCAGAGCCATCAGGTTCAGGAAGAACCGCCGGAACGGCCGGAAGTACGGCCCGTTGCAGAAGCTTCGCGGCGTGATGGAGACCATCTCGCCCCTATCTTTCAACTGGCCGGCCGCGACGGACACGAAGGCCGTGTACAGGTTGCTCGCCTCGATGCCCATCGCACGAAGGTCGCGCCGCGTGTCGGAATCGCTGCGAATCTTCCGATACGGCGGGTTCATGATCACGCAGTCGTACTGCCCTGGCTCGCCCTCGAATAGCCGGGCGGCGGCATCCTTGGCAGCGGCTGCGATGTAATCCTCCTGGCGGATGCCGCTGGAGAAGCGGATGCCGGCGACCTCGCACGCCTCGCGGCAGAAGGACAGCGTTTTGCTCAGGTGCTCAGCCAGGAAGCCATCGATCTCGAAGGCTGTGACGTGAATCTCGCTTGGAGGAGACGGGCGGTTCAACATGGCCGCCACGAATGCTGCAGTCAGCGAGCCGGCACCCGCTCCCGGGTCGAGCAGGCAGATACTGGACTGGCGTGTTCGGAACATCGACGCGATGAGGGCACCGACCCGCGCGGGCGTCATGAACTGGGCGTGCTCGGCCTTGGTGGTGGGCTCAATCGTGCCGTTGATCGCCAGCCGCAGCAGGTCCACCTGGTCCATGAGCCATGCCGCGCCTCGCGGGAGCGTTGCGGTCTGCCCGTTATGTCCCTTCTCAATCATCGCGCGTTCATCCTAACGTCATCCGACCGCCGAATCCAGCCAACGCCGGAACGCCAACGCCGGAACGGACGGTGGCGGCGCGTCCCATAAGGCGGAAGTGATCGCGACGAGTCAAGGCGTTTCTGGGCTATCTGCGAGCAGCGTGACGATCCCCCGCTCGTAGAGTCGTGAGGCGATGTCCACGATCTCCTGTTGGTACTCGGAGACGAATCCGTCAGCCGCTGAGTACACCCATCGATGGCGTCTGGTCCATAGGCGGGGCTGGATTTCGCGGCCCTGAATGCACCACTTGGCAATGGCGGTCTCGTCGGGCATCAACTTTGCCACGCGCGCCAGCGGCCCGGCGGTCTGCGGGTAGGCCCTCTCCAGCGGCACGGGAAGTGGCAACTCGGGTGGGGCGTACTGGTCCGCCAATGATTCTGCGGCCTTTCCGGCCGCGGCAGCCATCGCCTCTCGGAACGAGATCGGCACGTCATTGCCGCCGCCAAGATCGGCCACGCCAGAACCGTTGCCGAACACAGCGGCCCTGGTGGTGCGCTTCAGCAGTCGACGGCCCGCCACGGCGTGGCTGGCCTCGTGCAGACAGGTCTTCCACTGACGGACGCAGGTGTCTTCGACTGTCAGTTCGGCGGAAAGCGGGCGCTTGTGCGTGGTTCGCATTCTACTTCTCCTCCAATCCGAGCAGTTCCCGTTGTTCCTGCCACAGCAGCGGCACATCCCGCCGCAGGCCCCATAGCGACAGTCCGTCGGGTTCCTGCCCGGCCAGGATGGCCTCGATGGTGTCCGGGGCCAGCGACGCCAGGCGGATGGTGCGGGCGATGTAGGACTGGTCGAGCTTGAGCTTGCGGGCTAGGTCGCTGTTGGACTCAGCTTGGCGGGATTCGATCATCTCCTGCCAGATGAACGCCCGGGCCAGCGCGATCGCCAGCGGAGTGGGCGGCTTGGCGGGCACTGCGACGGCGGCGACCGCACCGGGCGGCAGAACGACTTCCTTCCGCCCAGAGCGCCGGCGGAAGGACATGGGAATGTCAACGACGACGGCGTCGCCGTCGCGGCGCACGATAGGAGCGCCGGGCCGGGCGGCCCTCTTCTCGGTAGTCATACGGTGGCCTCCTCAAGTTTGGGTTCTTCCGTGCCGTCGGGCGCGACCTCGGCCGCCAGCGTTATCAGGCCCATGGGCCGCAGGCGGATGCTCAGGCCGTCGGGACGCACGGTGACCATTTCCACCAGGAGGCGGACGATCCGCCCCTTCTCGGCGGGAAAGAGTTCCTCCCACAGGGGCTCCACGGTCCGCAGGGCATCGGCCACGTCCTGCTCGGAAGGCATGTCGTCTTGCCCAACCGGGCCTGCGGCCAGTTCGGCGAGCCGCCTCTCCGTGTCGGCGTACTCGTCGTTCAGCGAACGCAGTTCCGCCGAGAGCGCGCCCTCGGACTTGCCATCTACTGCGCGCACCAGGCGGCCGATGGCCTTGCGGAGGTCGGCCAGACGCTTCTCGGCGGCCGACTTCTCCCGCGCCGCCGCGTCGCGCTGCTCCGTCGTCTGCGTTCGGGTGGCGCGGAACGTGCGGGCGATCATCTCCGGGTCGGCGAAGATGTCCTTCAGGTACGTGAACACCGCGCTTTCGATCTGACCGGCGGCCACGGATTTTACCGCGCAGGAATCGTGGCCGTCCTTGCCGGCAGCGTGGCAGAGGTAGTAGTGATACCGCTTGCCCCGGCGGACGGTGTAGGTGGGCACCATCGCCGCGTTGCAGCATCCGCAGCGGAGGATGCCCTTCAGGATGGCGGTGGTTGTCTTCCGCGTCTGGTTGGCGCGGTAGCGCCGGTTCTTGGACAAGACGCCCTGCACGCGGTCCCAGACGTGCCGGTCGATGATGGCCTCGTGCTCGCCAGTGAAGTTCTCGCCCTTGTGGACCACCAGTCCGATGTACCTGGAGTTGGTCAGCAGGTGGTGCACGTCGGTCTTGAGCCACGTCCCGCCGCCCATGGCGCGGCCCTTCTTGCTGGTCCAGGCCTTCATGCGGTGGCCGGCGGCATTGAGCTCGTGCGCCACCTTCATGCAGGAGCCGACCTGGCAGAAGCGGCCGAAGATGTGCCGCACGAGCTTGGCCTCTTCCTGGTTGACCACCAGACGCATCTTTTCCCTGTCGACGTCGTAACCCAGCAGCGGCCTGCCGCCGACGTACTTGCCCTTGCGCTTGGCGCTGGCGATCTTGTCGCGGATTCTCTCGGCGGCCACCTCGCGCTCGAACTGCGCGAACGCCAGGATCATGTTCAGGAAGAGCCGCCCGGCGCTGCTGGTGGTGTCGATTCTTTCTGTAACCGAGGCGAAGGAGACGTGCCGCCGGTCGAAGGCCTCCATCATGTTGAGGAAGTCCCGCAGCGACCGCGACAGCCGGTCCAGCCGGTAGATGACCACCACGTCCACCCGCCCGGCCTCGATGTCGGCCAGGAGGTTCTGGAGCCCCGGCCGCTCCATCGTCCCGCCGGTGATGCCGGCGTCGCTGAAGTCGGTCGGCAGGATCGTCCAGCCTTCACTGGCGAAGCTGGCGATGTACGATTCGCACATGGCCCGCTGGGCGTGGAGGCTGTTGAACGTCTGTTCCAGCCCGTCCTCGTTGCTCTTGCGAGTGTAGATGGCGCAGCGCACCACCTTCTTTTCCGTCGTGGCGATCATGATGCCTCCTTGCCCGGGCCCGCCAGCCCGAAGAATCGCGGCCCGCTACAGTGTTGGCCGGAGATAGCCAGGGCCACCGCCGTCAGCGTGCGATACCGCTTGCCCTGGTACTCAAGCCCACCGTCGGCCATGGCGGTGACGACGTGCTCGACGCCGTGCCAGTGCCGCACCAGCCGCGTGCCGGGGACAAGCCCCACGCCCTTCCGCTTGGCCGCCCGGCGCCGGCCCCGGGCCAACTCGTCGCCGTCGGCGATTTCACGGAGACGCTGCCGGGCAGCATCCGAAAGCCCGCCGTGGCGCAGTTCCTGGATGCGCCACGCCAGGCGGCGTACAAGCTGCTCGGGCTTGTAGGCGGCCGGGGCGTCCCGGCCAAAGAGTGCCAGCCACCGACCACGCAGCGCGGCGGCATCAATCCCCTTGAGCGCCGCAACCTGCTGTAAGACCGTTGGTTCCATTCGTTTCTCCTTATGGTTTACCAGCGGCCACAGGGGGCAGAGATTGCTCGCCCAAGCCAAGGGAATACTCCCTCGAAATCGCTCTCTCCGGCGCTGCCGCCCTGCGCGCGCCGCCCCGGCGCTTGAGCCACAGGCGCATCATCGCCAGCGACAGCAGCATCGACGCCTCGGCCATGCGTTCCTGGCCGGTCATACCGGAAGGGTCCGTCCCGTTGGTCATGGTCATGTCCTCCGTGATGTTCATGTGTTCGCCGCTTCGCCGGACGCGTCCTGGTCATCCGGCAACTCAGAAGCCGCCACGGCGCCGGATGCATTGGCCAGAGCGGCATGTACCTGCCTCCGCGTGGTCGCTGGATGAGCCGCCAGGTACTCGTTGATGGCCCGGATGATCACTTGCGACAGGTTGACGGCATCGCCACTGCCACTGCCTCCGATTCGGGCCCTGCGGATCACACACACAGCCTCCTTGGCCTTGGGCCTGAGTTGGCAGATCCGCAACGCGACGGACAGCATCTCCTCGCGGTCCTCGATCCGCCCCAGTTCCGCCAGGATGGACGGTCGCCAGGAACCCGGCACGCCCTGCCGCGCTCTGTCCGGGTCAACCAGCCAACGGAACAGCGAGTCTTCCTTGAGGATGCTGACGGCGCGAAGGCGATAGATGACGTTCTGCCGGCCGCGACGTGTCCGGACGTCCGGGAACATGTCGGCGCAGATGGCGAATTCTTCCGCCATCAGCTTGGCCGGACGGCCCCGTCTGCGATGGGCTGCATTTTCGGAAGCCGGTTCCACTATTCGCCCTCCTTGGCCGGCGTCGTTTCCGCCGGCATCTCGATGGGCATGAGTTCCACGCTGGACCAGTCGATCATCTCGTCGATGCCGTCGGTGCCCTGGGCATACTCCTCGGCCAGCAGCCGCTGGGCCACCCACCTGCCCGCCGGCGTGAGCTTGAGGTGCGTGGTGCGCGCGCCCCCGGCGAGGTTGTGGCGCTCCAACAGGCCCATGCCCTCCAGTTGGACACAGGCACGGTGGTAGAGCACATGCTCGCTGTTGGAGGGCATGTGCCTGATCCAGCCCTCCAGCGCCATCGGCACCATGCCTTCCCTTGCCTGGCGAATACGCAGCCGGCGCCGTCCCAACGCATCGCGGGACATGCCGTGGTCGTCGCCCCAGGGCAGGGCCAGTTGCCGCTGATCCTGGAGGACGCCCAGGAGAATCAGCCGCTGTCTGCCATTCAACTGCATGTTACTAGCCCAACTTTCGCACTTCGCGGCCAAAACGAGCGCAAATGCTTGATCTACCGTCCGAGGACGGCCAAGGTCTTCACTACACGTCGGCTGGTTCGGCGGCGGGGTCGGCCCGCCGAACTTGCTCGATCGTGATCCGCG
>CAYWTX010000043.1:0-11670 GCA_964461295.1 uncultured Planctomycetaceae bacterium
GCCCCCACTGCCCCGTTCAGGAGACCCCGAAACTGCCCGCCGCTCACGTGGTTCCAGGATCATCTTGGACAAGAGTGGTTGTCGCAGGTGCTTTCGATGTCATCCCTGGAGCGAACGAGCTTGCCAAGAACCATCCGCTCCACGTCTACATAGGGCTCACAGCATTCTCTTTTACGGTCTTCCTCGGTTGGTGGTTTGCTCGGAGACCTCGACGCTGCCCTTCGAACAGAATCGGTTTTCTATTGGCCATGCAGTACGACGACTCTTCGCTGTATTCCGCGCTTCAAAAGGACTTCGTCGAGCCACTTCGCATGGCTGTTACCGAAACAGTTGCCGGCTGTTGGTTTTACCAGGTCCCACAGTATCATGCTAAGAAAGTCACAAATGAGACGTACCTCACAACTCTAGGGCGTTGTCGAAGTCACCTCGTGATCTACGGGCAGATCCGCCGAAGGAACGTAGGGGCTATCGATTCGTATATCATCGATCCCATGTGTGGAGTACGACATCGCCCAATTTCCCTAGAAGAGAGTACAGCCTTCGCCAGAGATATGGCGTCAGTATGGGAGAGCCGGATCATAGTCAACAGACAGAATGAACTTGCTGGTCTGGAGATGTCTTCACAGTTATTATACGTGGCCGCACTATACATAATCGCAAAGGCGGCGCTGATCTCAGGAGACGCTTCCTTTGCGGAAATGCTTCTCCGCCAAGTCCAGAAGAGAATGCCTTCCCTTCCTCACAGTGCGCCGCCGGTTGCAAGACTTGCCGAGCACGTTCCACATCTACTCGCGCGGTGCTACATTGGACAAGCCTTCTTGGAGTACTTGCGGTGGAGGGGTTCGCGCGACCAATCGCATTTGGTGTTGTGTGTTAAGAAAGTTGACAAGGCACTAGAAATCAAACCTGAAGATGAGTTAGCCTTGATACAGAAGGCCATTGCGCTCTTTGGGTTAGACAGGGATTCTGACGCACCTAAAGCACTCCTGCAGAAGGCGCACTATGCGAATCCGAACAGCGCCGTGCCTCTGTTTAACTTGGGGTTTATTGAAACGTACAGAGGCAGTATCCGTGAAGGGGAGATACAGTTCAACAAGGGTAGGCACAAGGCATGGAAACCGCACACACCTCTCGAAATGGAGGACTACTCAGGATGGGTGCTTTCTGTGGAACCGGGGAGGTACGAATTGTGCTACTGGCTTGGTCTGATAAACGGTTTCCTTAAACAGGACTACGCTCAAGCAATCTCAGACTTCTCAAGGTTTCTCAAGAAAGCCCCCAAGGATGACCCGGTTCGGCATTCTGCACAGGCGCATATCGATTGCTGCCGTCGGCGAGTGAAGAGAAGAAGATGAGATGGCGGATACACATGGGCCGCCGCCATTCCATGAGCGCGAGTTCCTTGATGCCGCAACCCCCTCCCGATGCACTTCGCGGAAGAGCGGGCAGTCGTAAGTCTCATAGTTCGTGGCTGACGCCGGATAGCGCTGATTTGGCGCTCAAGTTCCAGTGAAAGCGGATAGAGAGCGTCGAGGTTCTTCGACAGATCCCGAGCAATGTCCACCGAGTCGGCAAGCAGGACGGGGATGTCGATGTCGCTGTCGGGGCCGGCATCGCCGCGGGCCTTTGAGCCGTAGAGGATCACTCCGCGCAGACGCTGCCCGTGCACCGCTTCCAGCTGGCGACGAATCTCCGCGAGCAGTTCGGACCGGTCGATGCCATCGCCCTTTCCGGCCTTATTCTACGGCGCCGGGCGGGAGTGTCGAGGGTCGAGGGGCAGTCGGGACGGTTGAAGTGGCGGCAACATCTGGAGTGCGGCGGCCGTGACGCCGCTTTGGCTTCGGCCGCGGGGGGGGACCGCTGATGTCTCCCGCACCCGGAGCCAAAGCGGTGTCGTCGCCCCGTTGGGGCTGTGCCACCGCACTCCATACTCGTGCCCGAAACGGGGCTTTGCCCGCATCTTCCATCAGTCGTCACTCGACACCCGTCCCTTGACACTCGACACTTCCCGCGGGCAGGAATGCCCGCGTTACTACAGCCTCATCATGAACTGGAAGATCGCGTCGTTGATGCCCGGCAGGCCCTCGTGGCCGAAGTCGGGGTAGAGGACCATCGACTTGGGCGAACGGACCTTGTTGTAGGCCGCGAACTGCGTCGAGGGCGGGCAGATCGTGTCGCGCAAGCCCACGTGCATGCACACCTCCGCCTTGATCCGCGGCGCCAGGTGCTGCACGTCGATGTAGCCCAGCCGCTCGAACACCTCGTCCTCCCGCTCGTGCCGCGGGTCGAAGTTGCGGAAGTAATCCTTCAGTTCGGCGTAGGCGTCCTTGTCCTGGTCCATCTCCCACACCCGTTTGTAGTCGGACAGGAACGGGTAGACCGGGGCCGCCAGCTTCACGCGCGGCTCCAGCGACACGCACGCCAGCGTCAGCCCGCCGCCCTGGCTGCCGCCGGTGGCGCCCACGCGGGCGGGGTCCACGTCGTCCATGGCCATCACGATGCGGGCCAGCTGCGCCGTGTCCAGGTACACTTGGCGGAACAGCAACTTGTCGGGCGCGTCGTCCAGCCCGCGGATGATGTGCCCCTTCAGCGTGTTGCCCTTCACCCCGCCGGCATCCTGGCTCAGGCCGCCCTGCCCGCGAACGTCCAGCGCCGCCACGGTGAACCCCGCGGCCGCGTAGCCCAGCTTCTCCGTCCACTGGCCGCTGTGGCCGCTATAGCCGTGGAACTGGAGCACGGCCGGGTGACGCTTGGCGACGTGCGGCCCGCGGGGGCGCAGCAGCTTGGCGTACACGCGGGCGCCGCCCACGCCGGCGAAGTACATGTGGAAGCACTCGCAGAAGGGGGCCTGGAAGTCGGCCTTGACCAGTTCGACCCGCGGGTCGAGGGCGTGCATCTCGGCCAGGGCACGGTCCCAGTAGGCGTCGAAATCGGCGGGCCGGGGGTTGATGCCCTGGTAGGTCTTCAGCTTCTCCAGCGGAAAATCGAATGTCAGCGGCATGGGGGCTCCTTGTGATCAGCTTCCAGCGACCAGCTTCCGGCGGGTCGGCCAAGCCCACCGACTGCGTCGGTGGGTCGTTGGGCGAATAGGGTACGCCGCGGCCCGCGGCCGTGCAACAGGATGCACGTGGCACAGGATGCACGTGGCCCGGGATGCCCCGTAACGCACTCAGGGCGATCGGAACTCCCGCTGGCCAGCGGGAGTTTTCCGCAAACGCGGCCGAGACGGGGCGGCACACCCCAAGGAAGCGATTCTGGATAACTACCGTGGCAGGACGGGAGTTTCGCCGGCCGAGGGGCGTGCTGTACGACATCCCGGCCGATGCGTGCGGGATCCCGGCGCTGTACTTCATCGGCGAGCGCGACATGGGGATCATCCTGGCCGCCATCGACACCGCCCCCAGCTTCTATCGCGACATCATCCGCGGTGCAGCCGACGTGGCCCGCTCGCACGGGCTGGTCCTGCGCATCGTCGCTCCATCGACATTGGCGGCTGCCCTGGCCGACCCGCAGGTGATCGGCGCAGTCTGCTCGCTGCTTCCCAGGGGATTCCGTCGGCCGCGTAAGCCCGTGGTCGGCATTTCCGTCCTGGCCGGCGCCCAGGACGTGCCTTGCGTGCCCAGCGACGACTTCGCCGTCGGCCGCCTGGCGGCGGAGCACCTGCTGGACCGCGGGTTCCGGTCGCTGGCGGCGTTGGGCGCGCCGGCGAAGTGGGCGTATCCGCGCTGCAAGGGATTCGTCGATGCCGTCAGGCGGGCGGGGCTGACCTGCCCCTGTCTGCCATCGCTGGAACTGCCCGACGAAGATTGGACGCCCGCGGCATGTCGCGGTTCGCTGATCGAGTTCCTGCGCCCGCAACCCAAGCCGTTCGGGCTGTTCTACGCGGCTTCCGACCCGACGGCCCTCGTCGCGTGTGCCGCTGCCGGATTTCGCGTCCCGGAGGACGCCGCGCTCGTCGTCGGCGACGACGTCTACATGACGGCCTTCTTCCATAGGCAGACCGGGATGACGCCGCGCCAGTTCCGTTCGCGATAGCGACGGCGAGCAGGAGGCGAGGAAACGCCGCCGAGGACCTGGACGATGATGAGGACGGCAACCTCTTACTGCGCCGCCTCCACCGCGATCTTCGAGCCATCGAATGTCACTCGCCGGCCGCCGACCATCGCCGCGCCGGCCGCGGCGCCATCGGCTTCCACGACCGGTGCCGTGCCCTGCTGTATGGTCATCACCACGAAGAACCGCTCGCCGCCCGGGGTGGTGATGACCGTGCGGTTGAACGGCGCCCGCTTGTGCCCGCCGTGGTAGTTGATCTCGTGAACGATGATCACGTCCTCGGTGCCCAATTTCGCCCCCTCGGGGGCGACCACCGTGCCGCACAGGCTCGCCCCGTCGCCCGCCTGGATCGTGAACCGCCCCTCGCTCACCGTCACCTTGTTCGCCTTGTCCGCCACAAGCTGCCACACGTTCCTGCCGGCCGAGCCAGACACCGTATCCGCCACGGCCACCAGGCACGGCGCGCCGCAGGCGCCGGAGTAATCGACGGCCAGCGCTCGCAGCCCGCTCACAACCGGCCGCGATGTCGCCGCCGGCTGCGTTGCGGCCGCGGGTCGCGCCGGGTTGTATAGGCCGGTCATGTCCATGCTGAGCGAGCCGGAGCCATCGGCATGGGGCGCGAAGAACGTCGCGCGGGCCTCGTGCCCGTATTGCGTGATCTCCGGCACGAGTAGCACGCTCATGCTCTGGCGGAGGTTCGTGACCTTCTTCGAGCCCGCGCCGTTGCCCCAGCCCATGCCGCAGACCGTCCAGTCAACGCCCAGGCCGCTGATACGCAGGTCGCCCGCCTCCAGCGAGTTCCACCCGCCGCCGGGAAAGTTGCTGTCCAGAAACACCGTGGTCACAAAGTCGTTGCCGTCCCGCCAGCCGTTGCGGAAGACGTACCCGCCCCGCCGCCAGCACCTCGCCCGCAACCGTGCCCTTGCCTGCCTTCCCGCGCAGCGCGCCTTCCCACTCGCCGGCCAGCCTCCCGCGGTCGCTCCGCACGTTGATGACGTACTCGCCGGCTCCCTGCCCGCCCGTCCACGGATCGTTCTCGATCCACACCCGCACCGCAAACCGCCCCGCCCCGCCGCGCCAGCTCGCCTCGCCCGCGATCTGACCCCAGTGGTCGCCGAAGTTGTACTTCCGCGAATGCCCCGTCACGTGCTGCCGTCATCGCCCCTCGGCGCACTCCAGCCGAAGCGTCAGCGGCCGCCCCACCTCCGGCGTTTCGGCTCGCCACGCCGCGCCGTCCAGTGTGACCAGCAGTTCGCCGGTGAACGGCTCCTCGGCCGCACGGAGTCCACTTCCCGCCACCAGAATGGCCAATGGCACGAAGTGACACGCCCGTATCGTCATCGCTTGCTCCTTGCGTGGATATCAACTAGAAGACCATTCCTGTCACAAGGGGGCAAGATAGAAGAAGGAACCAGCGATGCCTGAATCACGCGCTGTTCGGTTCGCCGCCGCCTCCCCGATCCGAAGAGGTCCGGGCGTCCTGATCGCGTACGGTCGCGAGGCAAGCTCTGACTTCGCGAAGCTAACGCGGTTCTGGAGGCTGGCGTTGCCTTCCACCGGTCTTCTCATTTCGGTTGTGTTCCGGCTTGGCGCAGAACGGTCTGCGTGCCGTCGCATGTGACGCTCTGCTTACCCACCAGCGCCGCTTCGCCCGTCACGATGGTCCTGGCTCCAACGGATGTTCGTGCTCGTGACGGCCGGCTGCAACATGAGAGTCCCCATGGTCCTCCTCTTCACGGACGCCCCGGACTGCCGTCCGGAAGGCGAGTCTGCGTCCATCGGTCCACCTCGTCGCGGCAGGGATACCGACCCGCCAGTTCTTCATTGATCTCGATCCCCAGCCCGGGATTGTCGTTGGGGTACATATATCCCCCCCGAACTTCCGGAAGCCCGGGGAACATCTCGTATACACGCTCCGGGAACCGGCACCATTCCTGGATGCCGAAATTCGGCGCCCAGAGATCCAAGTGAAGATTTGCGGCGTGTCCAACCGGCGACGTGTCCCAGGGCCCATGCCATGCCGTGCGGATCCCGCAGGTTCCCGCCAGTATCGCCGCGTTGCGGGCCGGCGTGATCCCGCCCATCTGGCTGACATGCATCCGGATGAAGTCGATCAACCGTTCCTTTATCAGGAACTCCCATTCGTGCGGGTGATTGAACAACTCCCCCATGGCCAGGGGCGCCGAGCTCTGCCGGCGGATCCACCGGAACCATTCGATGTCCTCCGGAGCCAGGGGGTCTTCCAGGTAGAAAAGCCTGAACCGCTCCACGTCCCTGGCGAACTGCACGGCATCGATCGGGGAAAGGCGTTCGTGAACGTCATGGATGAGTTCGATGTCCTCGCCGATTTCCGAACGAACGCGCTCGATCATCCGGATCGCGTCCCGCGCGTATCGGCGCGGATCGAAGTAACTCCCGTCCGGCGCGCCCTCCGGCTTCACCATCCCATCCGCCCGGCCGCCGTACCCGCCCATCTGTATCCGCACGTGCCGGTAGCCTTCCTGCTGATAGCGGCGCACGTTCTCGATCACCTCCGCGGCATCCCGGCCATCGGCGTGCACATACACGGCCGCCGCTTCCCGGCACTTCCCTCCCAGCAGTTGATAGACCGGCATTCGCGCCTGTTTACCCCTGATGTCCCACAGTGCCTGATCGATGCCCGAGATGGCGTTGTTCAGCACGGGACCATTGCGCCAGTAGCCATTCGTCATGGCCATCGCGAAGAATTCCTCGCTGCGCGAGACGTCGCGACCGATGGCAAACGGTTTCAGGTGTTCTTCAATCGCCGCATGGACGGCATGATATCGCTGGGTGAAGGTCGCGCAGCCCAGGCCGTAGAGTTCCGGTTCTGATGTCAGCACTTTCACCACGACGAACCGCCCGCCGGCGCCGTCCGCCTGGACCAGGAACGTCCGTACATCGCGAATCGTGATCGTCTTCACAGTTCTCTCGTTTCCGCCATGGACTCCCCGCATCAGATGGGGCACATCGGAGGACTGAGCTGCGCCGTGATGCCGCCATCCACGTAGATCGTCTGTCCGACAATGTAACTCGAGTCATCCGACGCCAGGAAAGCCACCGCGGCCCCGATCTCCGCGGGCATCCCCATTCGCCCCAACGGAATCCGTTTCACATACTCCTCGGTCGCCGGGTCCTCTGACGGCGGCCGCAGTTCCGTGTGCACCGCCCCCGGCGCCACCGCGTTGACCCGTATGTGGTATGGCGCCAACTCGATGCCCATCACACGGGTCATGGCGTCCATCGCGCCTTTGGTGGCGTCGTACGGCAATCCCCGGTGGTGGGCGCGCAGCCCGCCAACGGAACTGATGTGCACGATACAGCCTCCGCCTTGATCACGCATCCGCCGCGCCGCCAGATGTGAACAGAGGAAAGGCCCTTTGACATTGGTCGCCAGTTCGTCCTCCAGCATCTCCTCGGTCACGTCGAAGAAGAACTCGCGGGCAAGGTTCGCCGCGTTGTTGACCAGGAGATCCAGCCTTGGGGTCCTCTCCGCAATCTCACGGAACATCCGCTTCACCTCGTCGGGGCGCCCGATGTCGGCATGGACACTCCATACGTCGACGCCGAGGTCCTTGAGTTCCCCCTCGGTTTCCCGCACGGACGCGGCGCTCCGCCCATGCAACACCACTTTCATTCCCTCTCGCGCCAGCCGGATGGCGATCCCTTTGCCGATGCCCCGGGAGGACCCTGTGACGAACGCCACCCGGCCCGCCAGTTCCGGGAAGCGAGGGGCAACGGCGGCAAACAAGGAAGCCGTGTCCGGCCATGCCGGCAGCGCCGCACTGTCCGGTCCGATGACCTTGCTCATCCTGTCTCCTCGCCCACGGTTATGCGACGCACATCAGCGGCCCAGGCAGCCTTGAGCGCCAGGGCGCGTCTGGCCGTCCGGAACAGCGTCATCCATGCGGCCGCCCCAAGCCAACGCATCTTGCCCGGCATGGCCGCTTGCCTTCCCTTTCCCGCCGCCGGTCTGTCTCACTCCGCGGGCACGGCATCTTCCCCACGGATCGGCCGACCGATCACATCCCTCCATGGTCCCGGAGCAATCGGATATTCTCCTCCAACATATCCGGTTTGTCTTTCGTGTAGACGCCGACCACCACCGTGTCCTGCGGACGCAGGTGGCGGGCCACGAAGGCGAATGCCTCCGATGGACCGGTGCGCCCGGCGGCCAGCACCTTGAAATGAAAGGCGGGTTTGCTCAGGTCCCGGATCGCCCGCACCATTCCATCGCGGTCCGCCGGGTCAAAACACTCGTTAACTCTGGGATCATGTCGCGGGTTCCCCACGCGCGGCGACGGGTCGTAGTAGGCGCACATGTAGAAATCCACGTCCAGGCGGACCTGTTCCGCCCACGCCAGGCACGCGGGACGATGGGTCGCGATTCCGGCCACCAGGCCGGCCTTGCGAATCTGCTCCACGCCCTTCACGATCTTCTCGAGACTGTTCCCGGAGTGCGACCAGTCCACCATGCCGCCGTGGATATAGACGCCGTCCGCGCCCCCGTCGATCGCCATATTGACCGAAGTCTCGATGGAGTTCATCTCGGAACATGTCTGCGCGATCATCCGGATCCTGCCGCCCTCCTGGCGGTACTCCAGCATGGTCCGCAGGAAATGCTGGTCCGCCCGCCCCATCAGGGCGTTGATCCCCAGCGACTCCGCGAGCCGGAACGTTTCCTTGACCCGCGCGACGGTGTAGTACTTCTTCATCTCGAGGTCCTTGGCCACGCCCATGTGCGAGTATCCGCTGAACATGTTGCTGCCCAGGACCATTCGACTTACGGACATCTTCCCCACCTTGACGGTCGGAACAACGTCGTTCATTTCCCGGTCTCCTTCACGGTTGCCTGCCCTCCTGAGGATCGCTGCGCAGCCCTCGTCACGCCGAGGCCGGAAACGCCCTCGCGGATCATGCGTTCGACCACCAGTTGACGGAATTCGGGAGACAGCACCGCGAAGTACGCGGTGAAGCCGGTCACACGAACCACCAGGTCCGGATAGGCGGACGGATCCTCGTGTGCCGCCAGCACCTGGTCGGCATCGATGATGTTGATATTCAGGAGGGTGCCGCCCTGCCGGAAGTGACCTTCGATCAACGCGGCGACATTCGCCACTCCGTCATCACCGCGAGCCAATCCTGGATCAAGCTCCAACTGCATGGGCGCCGTGTTTCCGTATCCGCACTGGACCGCGGCAACCGCACACGAAAGAGCGGTGGGGGCGGCGTCCTTCCGGAAGCCCGGGTCCGGATTGGCGCCGTGCGAGATCGGAGCGCCTGCCAATCGCCCGTTGGGGGTCGCCCCCACGGCACGACCCAGTTGGATCGTATTGGACCAGGTAAACCACCCCGGAATGCAGTTGCGCCCGCCGGGCGTGGGACTTTCCTTCACCAGGGCAGTGAACAACTGTGACACGCGCGCCGCCCAGGCGTCGCCCAGCGACCCGCCCTGGCCAAACCGCTCGGAGCTCCTCATCCACTGTCTGACACGCGGCCCGTCCGGTCCGGAAAAGTTGTCGCGCAGGTGTTGTGCGATCTCCGGCCAGGAGACGACCCCGTCGCGCTCAATCCGTTGCTCCAAGGCGGCGAACGAGTCGGCCACCGTGGTGAGGCCGGACCCGTCCATGCACATGTTGTAGAATTCGACCCCGCCATCGGTCACGTCGCGCCCCTTCTCAATCGGACCGTAACACACCAGGTTCAGCATCAACTCCGGCTGGAGTCGTCCCACGTGATCCAGGTGCCAGTCGATTCCCCGCTTCGTGCAGAGCACGGCCCGACGCAGGTGCGCCTCGAACAACTCCCACAGGCCCGTCACACTGGGGGCCTTCCTGTCGCAGACTCCCTCCGCGCCGGGTCCCATCATCTCCTGGAAGGCCACCTCAAACACCTTCGCGACGTTGATTTTCACGGTGTCGTTCATGGTGTACTCGCGGCCGGGAATCGCCGTCCAGTGACAGCCCACCGCCAACCGCTGGCGCGCCAACTCCATCGGGTATCCGTTGCGCGCGAAACCCTCGTTCAGCGCCTTGTCGCCGCAGTAGCGCGGCCAACCCTTGCGGTCGCGACAGAGGTGCTCCACGGTCTTGAGGAACAGGGCGCGGTCCAACCCTCCATGGACGCGAACGGTCAGGTTGACCGGCACGCCGAGACGGTGTGCGGCCTCGATGATCAGGTACGTCATGCGGGTCGTCAGGTCCCGCCCGTCCGGTCCGGGGCCGGCAATCTGGTAGTAGCGGGTATCCGCGAGAAACAGACACGCCAGGATGAAGATCGCCTTTTCGTCGTCAAGGCGGCCGGCGGCAATGTCCGCCTCGTAGTAGGGCCTGAGAAGTTCGTCAAGTTGGTGACCCGCCCCGTCCCGATTGAACATGCGGGACGCGACATTGAAGTGGGCGAGCCACTGGCACACCTCGTGGAAGGTCCGCGGCGGTTGATCGATCACCCGCCGATGGACCTCGGTCAACTCACGCAGGTTCTCTCGCAGCTGGGCCCGGGGTTCGACCTCCTCCGCGTCCGCCAAGGCGGCAAGTGTGCGGCCGATCCAGTTCTGGGTGCCGAGGATCACGTCCTCGTGGGCCTGGTAGAACTCCTCAAGTTCCCGGCGTGCGGCAGCGGGTGCGCCTGCCACATTGCGGGCTCGGAACTGGCGCACCTTGTTGAGCAACCCGCCCCACCCCAGGGACAGCCCGATCCGACAGTCACCGGCGAAGTGAGTGTCCGACCAGATCCCGGAGTAGATGCAGTACCGTGTCTGTTCCTCGCGCAAGTGGGGGCAGTCGTAGTCCGGGTGCGGTATCCCACCGCCCTGTTGGGCGCGAAGCCGGGACAGGAAGCCGAAACACCGCCCCGTCAGCGCCGCGACGGGATCCACATAGACCGGGCAGGACTCCATCAGCGAGCAGAAGTTGTCGCCCCACCCCTTGGGGCCATAGAACGAGCCGTTGGGATGATTCGCGCGGATCCGCCATTTCCAGTCCGCCGGCGGAACCACGGTTCCGTAATCGTCCTCATCCATCGGACCGAAGACAGCCGCCTTCTCGGCGGTCTGTTGCAGTTTCCGTTGCCGCAGCATATCTATTCGATCCGCATAGGTCAACGGACTGCGGGTATTCTTCTTGATTGTTTGCACGCCCATTATTTGTTCAGTATGATCTTCCGGCCGGCGAATGTCAAACGCGGCAAACGTCCCGGGTGCATGACCGTTACCGCATCGCCGACGCAGAGGGATAGGCTGGGTCGAGCCCGAAGGGCCCCTGCGGGGGAGTCCCAACGGGACGACGAGACCCCGTCGTGCTTGCGGGCGATCAGCCAACGGTGCCAGCGAAGGAGCGTGTCGGGACTGAAGAGCGTCCTGCACTGTCGTAGAAGGTCGCGGCCCGTCTTCACTGCGACTGCCGCCAGCCGTCACTTCTGAGAGCTTGTGAAGGAATTGCGCCGGACCCATTTGAGCCCGAAGGCGGCGATCCGGGCCGGGTGGCCCGGAATCCGCGCCGGCAGGCGATGTTTGTTCACCGCCCGGGTCGGCTCTGACCCGTTTTCACCTTTCCGCAACGTCCGATCATCGCCAATCGGCCCAATTTGCGCCTCTTTCTG
>CAYWTX010000044.1:0-4969 GCA_964461295.1 uncultured Planctomycetaceae bacterium
TGACGAAAACGAAACCAACGCCACAAGCAGCGTGCCTGACAGACGTGGAATCCGCGGCGCCATGTGTCGTTCCTTTCCGTGAGGGCCAGCCGCCCCATGGGGCCTGGGGCTTCAGCGGCCGATTCCTGAAGCTCACGCGGCGTCATGCTTTGTCGCCAGATGCGCAGGGGGTACAATACCGCAATGGCGCATGCAAAGACAGTCTGCGTACTCCTTGCCGCTCTGGCCTTGGAGAGCGGCTGTCAACCGAACAAGCTCGACGCCGTCCGGGCCGATGCGCCCACCGTTTCCATGTCCTGCCCCTTCACCACCCAGCCTTGGCCGGCCGGAGGCGGCCTCGGCAAGCTGCTCTCCAGCGCCCGCTACGACGTGTACACCACGTCGCGCAGCCAGGAGGTTCTCAGCCACCTGCCCGGCTTCCTGGAGGCCGCCCACGACAACTACCTCCGCATCACGGGCCTGGAAGAGCGTTCGCTGCCCAGGCGCCTGGCCGTGTACATGATGGGCTCGCGGAATGAGTGGCTGGACCTCACCCGCAGCCGCATGGGGGCGCGGGCGGGCCTGTTCGAGGCCATCCAGGCCGGCGGGTACTGCTACGACGGCGTCGGCGTCTACTGGGACTCCGGCGGCCTGGGCGGCTGGTCGGTGGCCGCTCACGAGGGGCTGCACCAGTTCTGCCACGTGCGTCTGCGCGACCGCCTGCCCGCCTGGCTGGAGGAGGGCCTGGCCACGCTGGCCGAAGGCTTCCAGGCAGGCAAGGGCGCCGTGCGCTTCACGCCGGAGGGCAACTCCGCCCGCTTCGGCGACTTGCGGAACGCCATCCTCCAAGGCTGGTGGATTCCGCTGCCCAAACTGCTGGAGATGGACGGCGGCGAGGCCATCCGCGCCGGCAAGGGCCTGAACGACAGGACCGTCGGCTACTACGGACAGGTGTGGGCGCTGGCCCGCATGTTGCGGACCGAGGGCGATCTGCCCCAGCGCCGCGCCAGGATGCTGGCCGACGCCCAGGCTGGACGCTTCGTCGCGACCCTCGCCACGGGCCCCAGCGCCGCGCAGGCCCACGGAGCCGACATCGCCCTGTTCCGCACGTACATCGACCAGGACGCCGACGGCTTCGACAAACGCCTCCAGGCCTACGCCCGACGCCTGGTGAAACTGGAGTAGGAACGTGGGCAGTCCCCCGCCGCTTGCGATCCGGCGACCGCCGCGAGGCCGCGGGCTGAACCGCAAGCGGCGGAACGAAAGACAAGAAGCCCAACCATGCGACTGACGGACTACCTTCGCCCCGAATGCATTCACCTGTCGATGCGGGCCATGGACAAGAAACAGGCCGTCGAGGAACTTGTGGGGTTCCTGTCGGCCGGGGAGCGGCTCGCGCAGCCGCGGCGTGCCGTGCGGGCCGTGATGCGGCGCGAGCACACGCGGAGCACCGGCATCGGCGGCGGCATCGCCATCCCGCACGCCAGGACGCTCTCGGCGCGGGACCTGCTGATCGCGCTGGGGCGAGCCGAGACGCCCATCGATTTCCAGAGTCCCGACGGCGAGAAGGTGGACCTGATTTTCCTGGTGCTGGGGCCCAAGGCGGTGACGGGGCTGATGATCCAGGCCCTGGCCCGCATCACCTGCCTGGTGGCCAGCGAGCGGACCCGCGAGCACATGCGAAACGCCTCGACCCCTTCGCAACTCCATGCTGTCATCGCGCGGCTGGACCGCAGGCAGGAGACGGCGGAAGCGGAATGACGGTTCGCGCGTCGGCGGCATGGCGCGAGACAGCACGCTTCTTCGCGAGTCCTGCCACGCCGCGCGGTCACCCCGGAGGAGCACGCACGCCAAGGCGACGGAAATCCCCGAAACCGGTCTCGCCGGGAGCTGGCAGCTAATTCGCCAGCAATTGCTTGGCCTCGCCCACCAGGCCGAACGAGCCGCACACGCAGATCAGGTCCTCCCGGCTGACGGCGCTGTAGGCGATCTGCATCGCGTCCTTCAGCGAAGGCGAAACCTGCGCCACGCGGCCGGTCTTCTGCTCGAAGGCGTCGGCCAGGTCCTTGGGGTTCGACGAGCGCGGATTGTTCGCGATGGGCACGAAGATGAGCTTGTCGGCCCCGATGGCCATCTCGCCGATCATGCCGTCGATGTCCTTGTCCACCGCGCAGCCGAAGACCATCACCATCGAGTCGTAAGGGATGTGCTGGCCGATGGCCCGCATCAGGGCTCGCATGGAGGCGGCGTTGTGCGCCCCGTCCACCAGGACTCGCGGGTCCTGCTTCAGCATCTCCATCCGCCCGGGCAGGTACACGCCGGCCAGGCCCTGCATCGCCAGCCGGTCGTCGATCTTCATCCCCTGCTCCTTGAGCTGGTCAAGCAGCGCCAGGGCCAAGCCGCAATTGACGGCCTGGTGCTCGCCCAGCAGCGGCACGGGCAGGTGCTCGAAGCGGCTGCGCGGCGTGGTCAGGCATATGCGGGTGTGGCATCCATCCTGGCGCGAGGATTCCACGCGGTAGCTGAACTCGATGTCCTCGCCGGTGAACAGCAGCGAGACGTTGTTCTCCCGCGCCGCGCGACGAAGCGCCTCCCGAGCCTCCGGCGCCTGCTCCACGCTGACGGCCGGGGCGTTGTTCTTCAGGATGCCCGCCTTCTCCGAAGCGATTTCCTTCAGCGAACGCCCGAGCTGGTGCATGTGGTCCAGCGAGATGCTCGTGAAGCCGCACACCGCGGGCTTCACGACGTTGGTGCTGTCCAGCCGCCCGCCCATGCCCGTCTCGATCACGGCCACGTCAACCCCACTCTCCACGAAGTGGCAGAGCGCCAAGGCCGTCATGATCTCGAAGAACGTGGGTGCGTCGGCGGCCATGCCGTCCACAAGGGGCTGGAGGCGGGCCGTAAGGCGCGCCACCGCCGCCTGCGAAATCATCTCGCCGTTGATCTGGATCCGTTCGCGGACGTCCATGATGTGCGGTGAAGTGTACAGGCCGACCTTGTGGCCGCAAGACCGCAGCATGGTGGCAAGCATCGTGGCCGTGGAGCCCTTGCCCTTCGTGCCCGCGATGTGCACCGTGCGGAGGTCCTTCTGGGGGTCGCCGAGCTTCTTCATCAACTTCCGCATGCGGTTGAGGCTGTACATCTCGGCGTCGTAACGCACGCGCGCTATCAACTCGTAGTTCGTCTGCGAGTGAAGGTACTTCAGTGCAGACTCATACGACCGAACCACCCGGGCATCTCCGGGCAACCTCCGCCCTTCCTTTGGCCGCGTCGCAGTCACCATAGCGGGGTGACTATACCAACACACCTCCCGAAGGTCAAGACTGTGCATCGCTCGCCCGCGAGGAAAAGGCCATGTAACCAACACGACAACAAGACGATAAGAAAAACATCATCGCGGCCTGTTTTTCCAACTGATGACATGTAAACGCCGTATGCCATTCAGGAAACTCCGGTGTGCCCGCACCTGTCCTGCCACGACCGCCATCCCCGCGCTGACAGCTTCGCCAACGGGTGAACCGTTACGAGCATGAATCGCATGGAACCGAGCATGCCCCCCGATCGCGGGGCGAGAATCGAGCGTCGATCGATCGCAGTGAACGACCGGATTCGCGGGCATGTTCAGGAAGTGCCGCTTCCTGGCGGCACAACTCCCCAGAACTGCGGATTCCGGCAGCCGCAACTCGGAGAGTTGCGCCCCCCCCCGACCTGAACCATGCCGGTTGGCGGCAACGCATCATGCAGCGGCTTGTCTGCTACGCGCCATTCCCCCACCTGCCCGAAGGCCCCCTATCGCTGCACGCTTCTCCGAACCTGCGAACGGACTTCATTCTCGACATACTGCTCCGCGCTGCCGATGCTCTCCGGGCCCCGCAAAGGCGCGAACGCCGCGTTGGGATCCCTGCCGGCCGCGTCCGGCGATTGGGCGTGGCGGAACTCGACGACGATCCTCTCCCCGGCCTCGGCTACCTGCGGCAGCGTCCGCTGCAGCCACGCGAATACATCCGGGCTGCCGGGCTGACGCCCGCACCAGTAGCCGCCGAGGAACGCGGCCGACAGCAGAATGAGACCGATCAACTTTCTCAACGCCCAAAGCCTCCCGGCACCTCCGTGCGCGCATGAGCATCCTATTGGCCTATAGGAAGTATACGACACGCTTAGCGCTCAAGCAAGAGAAAGGCCACGGAATCATCAGGCACCAGGGCCGCAGCCCTCGCACATCGCCGGCCCCGTGACCGGCGCCGCCTCCCAGATGCCTCGCCTACCGCGCCCCGTCGAAGGCGACGTAGTCGAGCTTCTCCGCGCCGCAGTAGAGGCAGCGGGCATGGCGGCTGGACATCGTGCGCTGGCAGCGCGGGCACTGCATCGCCTGCTTGCGCACCTTGCCGTCCTTCACGCCATCGCTGAGGTCGATCTCCTCCACTTTCTTAAGCAGTTCCGCCTCCGTGAGGCCGGTCTTCTCCTGCAGCAGCGACCACATGGCCGCGCACACCAGCGTCAGCCGGTCCAGACGGCTTTCATACTCGCGAACCCGGCTGCGGGCATCGTCGGCTGCGCGGCGGTCCGCGTCGGGCACCACGACGGGCCCGAGGTCGGGCAAGTCCCACGGCGCGTTTCGAAGCAGTATGTCGCTGATAGCGTCCACGGTTAGTCCTTCCACTCGCCCGTGAAGACGCCCAGGCCGTTGCCATGCGGGAGAGCGACGATCTTTGTGCAATCATCTACACCGAGCTGACTGACCACCTCGACGAAGTCAATGGCTTCATCACCTTTGACCGTAAGGTGGTCAAGGTGGATGTCGAAAAAATGCGGAGGATCAACGACCTTTTCCGTGATACAGCAAAACTGGATCAAGTGCCGGCAACCTTGCTGAAAAAAAACCGCCACGCCCCAATGCCTATAGATTGACAATACCTGTCGTTAGAAATTACTATTTCGGTGATATGAATCATTAGACCCGCTTCTCTCCTGTGGATTTTTTTAAATCAAA
>CAYWTX010000045.1:0-12058 GCA_964461295.1 uncultured Planctomycetaceae bacterium
AAACCTCCCCCATCGTCAGTCCAGCCTTCAGCAGTTCGACCGCTCGCCGCCGTCGATGCTCCAACGTCTTCGCCGAACCATGTGGTCTCATACACCATACATCGGCATTCTCGTTACATTACTTTTGCGAAACGCAATAACTGGCCAGGAAGACCCGAACAAAGGAGAGCAGACGCCATGAGCGCATCCATTCCGGTAAAGTACCATGGCATTTTGCCCGGCATCAATCCCGCCAGCCGGCATGACCCCGCCTTGGCCTGGTTCCGCGAGGCGCGGATGGGGATGTTCATCCATTTCGGTCTGTGGGCAGGAGTGACCCGCACCGAGCACGGCCAGTAAGGCTATGGGGACCGGTATCTGGAATACGAGGCCCTGGCCAAGACGTGGAACCCCAGCGATCTGGATGTCGAGCAGTGGATTGACGTGGCCGTCAGCGCGGGATGCCGGTACGTCACGTTCGTGGCCAAACATCTGGACGGCTTCTGCCTCTGGGACACCGCCACGACCGATTTCAGGGTCACCAACACGCCGTTTCAGCGAGACCTGTTGCGCGAGGTAAGCGAGGCCGCCCGGCGGTGTAGTGGTCCAGCGACTTTCGGCCCGCACAGCCCACGAACAGGTTTGGGGGTCTTGACAGCATGGAGCCGCGTGGTAAGCTATGTCCTCAGCGACAGTAACGACGCTCAGGAGGCCTACCGTTGCCCGACCATCAGTTGCCAGACATCCCGCTGCCTCCCGGATGGGCCAGGAACGTCAAGTCGGCGGTCCTGCACGCCATCTCTCTGGCCCACTTCGCTATCGTGGCGACCCGCGGCTGGGCTGCCAACAGCATCAACGCACGCGTCAGACTCACGGCCGAGACCGGCCCACGGATGACGCTGTTCTGGTCCTTCCGGATCAGGCCAGCCTGTACCTGCTCCCCCTCTGGCCTTCAACGCTCTCCCGCTTCAGCTTGCCGTCCTTGACGAGCCTGGTCAGCGTGTTGTCGGCCGTGCCGCCCCGCCCATCCTTCTTCCATGCCTCGTTGATCTCAGCCGTGGTGAGGGCCTTGCCGCCTGCCAGCAGGCCGAGGATCATCTGATCGCCGGTCTGGCTGAATGTGCCCCGCTTGGCAGGGGTTTTGGCGGCGGGCTTCGCCGCCATCGCAGCTTTCGCCACCAGCTTCCCCGACTTCCTTCCCGGCTTGCCCTTGATGCCGTAGACGCCTCGGTCAAGCTTCTTGAAGCCCTTGCCCAAGACGGCCATGATCGGCTTGTAGATAGAGTCCGCCTTCGTCGGGTAGCCAGCAGCCAAGACCTTCGCCTCGATCTCCTTGATGCCGAGGCCCTTCGAGACAGCGGCCAGCACTTCCCTGACGTACTCGACCAGCGGCTTGCCCGTTGCCCGCTTGGCCTTCGGTTTCGCCCCACGCTTCTTGCCAGCCTTCGGGGCTTCACCGGCAGGCTTCTCAGCCTTCGGGGCTTCGCCGGCAATCCCCTCAATTTCGGCGATCTGCCTGCTAAGGGCATCTCGCTGCGCCTTGAGGGCGTCCAGCTTCCCCGTGCGGCGTTCGATTTCGTCCCTGAGTGCGGCGATGGAGACGCTGCTGAGTGCGATGCGCGGCATTGGTGTTCCTTTCTTGGGCGGTTTACTTCGCCATGTCCTTGAGGGCCTTGAGGGGCCGAACCTTGATAACCTTTCGGGCTGGCTTGGCGGCGAAGATCTGCTCCTGCTTCGTAAACGGATTGATGCCCTTGCGCTTCGGGGTCGCGGGCTTGAGGATGACCATGATCTTCAGCAGGCCCGGCAGAGCGAAGACGCCAGAGCCTTTCTTGCCCACGGCGGCTTTGATCTGGCCGGAAAGGGCATCGAACACGGACGCCACCTGCTTGCGGGAAAGCTGCGTGGCCTGTGCGATGTTGGACAGAATCTCACTCTTCGTTGCGGGCTTAGCACTCTTCGCCATTCTGCTGCTCCTTTGAGTGGTTAGAAGATCACAGGAACCAGTCGTCCATGACGGCGTTATCCTACGGGGGAGAACCTGCAAGGGCAAGAGGTGCCCGACAGAGATGCTCGTGCATTCCGCCCCGGCGCCGTTCTCCCAAGAACGCTCTACAGAATCTCTATCCGCCTATGTCGTAGCCGCATGACTTTCCAGAAGCCTTCGCTCCAATCCATGACGACAACCGCCCGCCATCCTTTCGGCAAAGCGTTCATCACGGCCTCGACCATCCGCGCCCCGCACCCTTTGACGGCAGACGTGATCTCGTAGAAATGGATTTCCTTGTGTTCCTCATCCAAGATCAGCGAGACGCCCGCGGCCGTGGGATGCCCCGGCTTGGTAACGGGACATCTCTGGGTGCCACAGGCCTCGCCAGAGGCCGAGAGGAAACCCGGGGTCACCTTCACGATCCGCACTGTCTCGATTCCTGCGAGGTTCTCCGCAATTCGTGTGACAACAGGGGGGACGGGACGAGCCCGTCTGCTGATAACCACTTCAGCCCGCTGCTTCGCGCAGCCACGAGGTGTCTGCATCTCCTTCATCGAGATCTTCCGACTGCAATTGGTCATGAGGCGTTCCCCGCATCCGAACGGGCATTCTGCCGCATCGGAGCGAGGCCGCCGCCAGCCGCCTGAAGCGGCTGCTTCAGCAGCGTCACCCGCTGGCGGGCGTCCATGTTCTTGACGGCGATGGCCAGGGCTTTCAGCGTGCCCACCAGCACCACCAGCTTGCGCGAGCGCGTGGTGGCGGTGTAGATCAGGTTGCGTTGGAGCATCATGTAGTGCTGCGTGTGGATGGGCAGGACCACCACGGGATATTCGCTGCCCTGGCTCTTGTGGACGGTGGTGGCGTAGGACAGATGCAACTCGTCCAGCTCGTTGAAATCGTACTTCACGGGGCGGCCGTCGAAGCGGACCGTCATCTCCTGCTCCACCTCGTCGATCTTGGCCACGCGGCCGATGTCGCCGTTGAACACGTCCTTGTCGTAGTCGTTGACCATCTGCATGACCTTGTCGCCCACGCGGAACGTCCAGCCGTATCGCTGGATGCCCGCCTGCCGGGCAATCAGGCTTTCGGCAAGGTTCTTCTCGGCTGAGTCCAGGCCCGCCAGGAAAACGGCTGGCAGCGGCCCGGCGTCGCTGTCCAACGTGCGAGCGACGATGCGCTTGTCCTTGAGCAGGTACTCCACGGCCGTCTGGATGATCTCGTCGGGGATCTCCAGGAGTTTGACGGCCATGGCGACGAGTTCCTCCCGGCCGTAGCCGCAGTGGCCTTCGCCGGTCAACTCCTGGAGCGTGTATTCCACGCCGGCCCGGGCGCGCAGGTCGGACTGCTTTCCGATGCCCACGCTCTCGGCGATCACATCGGCCGTCTTGAAGCCGATGCCCTGGATATCGCGGGCCAGGCGGTACGGGTCCTGGCGGACCTTCTCGATGGCCTCGTTGCCATAGGCCTTGAAGATGCGGAACGCCCGACTGGTGCTGACCTTGTGGCCGTGCAGGAAGACCATGATCTCCCGGATGGCCTTCTGCTCTGCCCACGCCTCGGCGATCTTCTTCTTCCGCGTGGGCCCGATGCCGTCCACGTAGGTGAGGCTGTGCGGGTCGGCGTCGATGATCTCGAAGGTCCGCTCCCTGAACGCCTTCACGACCCGGCCGGCCAGGACCGGGCCGATGCCCTTGATCATGCCGCTAGCCAGGTACTTCTCGATGCCCTCGACGGTAGTCGGAGGCATGGTGCGAGGGATTTCGGCTCTGAACTGCTGGCCGTACTCCTTGTTGACGATCCATCGCCCTTGGGCCTCCAGGCATTCTCCGGCACGGACTTCCGGCAGCGTGCCGACCACGGTCACCAGATCGCGATGGCCGCGAGCCTTGATGCGCAGCACGCAGAAGCCGCTCTCGTCGTTGTGGAAGGTGACGCGCTCGACGAGGCCACCGATCGTTTCGGCAGGTTTCTGGGGCTGGGGCCGCATGGGGCTCAACATACCCAAGCCTCCGGAATCTCCTGCGCCTGTAATCTTGCACCCAAGGTCGGCGCGGCGATAATCTGAGGCACGGCGAGGCCGTCGGGTACCGGCCGCCACCGGAATGGGAACCTACCAGATGGGGCTGTTCGACAGGTTCTTCGGCCCGCCCAAACCAGAGGCCTTCGCCCGGATGGTCATGGCCGCGCTGCAGCTCGGTGGACGGCCTCGCCAGCCGTGCGGATTCCTGCTAGAATGCCAGCCATGATCCACACTACGACAGATCCTGACGGCGCGACTGCGGCCAAGCAGGGATGCCTCTGGGCACCGGCCGCGACAGGATTCGACAATGGGCGCTACTTGACGGAGCAGACGGCCGCCATCAGGAGGCGGGTGACGGAGACCTCAGGCAAGTTGTACCTGGAGTTCGGCGGCAAGCTGGTCTTCGATTATCACGCGGCGCGGGTGTTGCCGGGATACGACCCCAACGTTAAGATGCGCCTGCTCCAGCAACTGACGGCGGACGCGGATATCATCCTGTGCATCTATGCGGGCCACATCGAGCATCGCAAGGTTCGCGCGGATTTCGGGATCACCTACGATTCCGACGCCTTCAAGCTGATTGACGACATCCGCGACTGGGGGCTGGACGTATCGGCGGTGGTGATCACACGCTTTGAGGGGCAGGCCGGCGCGATCGCGTTCCAGAACAAACTTCAGCGCCGCGGCATCCGCACGGTGGTGCATCGTCCCATCGAGGGCTACCCGGCCGACGTGGACAGGATCGTAAGCGAGCGCGGCTACGGCGCCAATCCGTTCATCGAAACAGGCAAGCCGCTCGTCGTCGTTACCGGTCCAGGGCCCAACAGCGGCAAGATGGCGACCTGTCTGTCGCAAATCTACCACGAGCACTTGGGCGGCCGAACGGCCGGATACGCCAAGTTCGAGACCTTCCCCATCTGGAACCTGCCGCTGCGGCATCCGGTCAACGTCGCCTATGAGGCCGCGACCGCGGACATCAGGGACTTCAACCTCGTGGACCCGTTTCACCTCGAGGCGTACGGCGAGACCGTCGTCAACTACAATCGTGACGTGGAGAGCTTCCCGGTCCTGCGAGCTATCCTGGAACGCATCACGCGTGCCGGCCAGCTGTACCGGTCGCCGACGGACATGGGGGTTAACCGAGCGGGCTTCGCCATCGCCAGTGACGAACTGGTCCGAAAGGCGGCTGTGCAGGAGGTCATCCGGCGCCGGTTCCGCTACACGTGCGAGCATGCCATGGGCATGGTCGACCCTCAGACGGTCGAACGTATTGAACTGCTTATGAAGGAACTGGATGCCCGCCCGGAGGATCGACCTCCTGTGCTGCCGGCGCGTCAGGCGGCCGAGCTGGCGCAAGGCGCCACCAATAAGGGCCATGCAGGCGTCCTGTGCGGCGCGGCGATCCAGCTTCCGAACAGCAGCGTGGTAACCGGCATCAACTCGCCCTTGATGCACGCCGCCAGCAGCGCCGTGTTGAACGCGATCAAGTCGCTCGCCGGCATCCCCGCCAAACTGGACCTCTTGTCGCCGATGATCATCCAGTCCATCGCCACTTTGAAGCAGGACATCATGCAGCGCAAGACCGTAAGCCTGGACCTTGAGGAAACGTTGATCGCCCTGTCCATCGCGGCCACGGCCAGCCCGACGGCGGAACTGGCGGTCGCGCAGTTGAGCCAGCTTCGCAGGTGCGAGATGCATATGACACACATTCCAACCCCGGGTGACGACACCGGGTTGCGCCGGCTTGGCCTGAATCTCACCTGTGACCCGCACTTCTCTACAAGTAGCCTGTTTGTGGTGTGACAGGTGCGTTCGCCCCCGAAAGGTGGACTAGGTGCCGACCTGGGGCGGTGAGCCTTAGGTCCGCCTTGTGCGAGCCGGTTTGTGGTGGAAAAACGCTGGTCGGGCTGGTATACCGCCGGCCGCATGATCCGGATGGACGTTCACAAGGGCCGCTGACACCAACGAAGGAAAGAAGATGGACTACAAGGGATTCGTCGAACAACAAGTGGAAGAGCTGCGCCGGACGGTGGGCGACGAGATTGCCGTCAACGCCTTGAGCGGCGGCGTCGACAGCTCCGTTGTGACGGCCCTAGGCCATCGTGCGCTGGGCCAGAAACTCAAGACGGTGTTCGTGGACAATGCCCTGATGCGCGAAGGTGAGCCCCAGCGTGTCGTCCAGGCCTTCGCGGCCTTGGGCATCCCGGTGGAGCTGGTCGATGCCCGACGCGAGTTTCTCGGGGCGTTGAAGGGGCTTACCGATCCGGAAGAGAAGCGCAATGCCATCACCTCCACCTTCTACAAGGCCGTGTTCGGCCGGATCGTGAAGCAGTCTGGCGCCAAGTTCCTGCTGCATGGGACCATCCTGACCGACATCGAGGAGACAGTGGCCGGCATCAAACGCCAACACAACATACTGGCGCAGATCGGGATTGATCCGCAGCAAGCGTACGGCTACCACGTCCTGGAGCCGCTCAAGACCTTGCGCAAGGACGGCGTGCGCGAAGTGGCCAAGTGCCTCGGACTGCCAGGCGACATGACCAGACGGATCCCGTTCCCTGGCCCAGCCCTGGCAACGCGGATAGTAGGCGCAGTGACGGAAGAACGCCTGGCGACGGTGCGAGCGGCTACAGAGATCGTGGAAGAGGAGCTTGCCTCGACCGGCGCGTTTCAGTATCTGGCGGTGCTGTTGAATGACCACGCGACCGGCATCCGCAACGGCAAGCGCGAGTTTGGGCAGATCATCGTTGTCCGGTGCATCGAAAGCACCGACGCTCGTAAGGCGACCGTTACCGAACTGGGCTGGGAGAAGCTTCATAGCCTGGCACAGCGCATCACGAGCATCCCCGGTGTGAACCGGTGCCTCTACGATCTCACGCCCAAGCCGCCGGCCACCGTCGAATACGTCTGAAAGGCAGCATCAGCCGCCGACAAGGAGTACGCATGGACCGTGAAATACTGATCATGCCGTGCTTGGACATGCGGGACGGGCGCGTGGTGAAGGGAGTGCGGTTCGTCGATATCCGTGACGCGGGCGACCCCGTCGAGTGCGCGATGGCCTACTGCCAGGCCGGGGCGGACGAACTGGCCATGCTCGACATCACGGCCACGGTGGAGAAGCGCCGGACGATGCTCGACGTGGTGCGCCGTGTGGCTGACGTGGTCACCGTGCCGTTTACCGTCGGGGGCGGCATCGGCGACGTGGCGACCGCCGCAGCCGTCGTCGGCGCGGGCGCAGATCGCGTGTCGATCAGCAGTGCCGCCTTCCGCGACCCGACGATGGTGCCGCAGATCGTCCGCGAGTTAGGTCCGAAGGTCACCGTCGCAATCGACGTGGACCGCAACGAACGCTTGCCGTCGGGGTATGAGGTCTACATTGATGGCGGCCGGACGCCCACCGGCACTGACGCCGTTGAGTTTGCACGGAAGGTCGACGGCTGGGGTGTGCCGGTGATCCTGCCCACGAGCAAGGCCAGCGACGGCACTCTGGACGGGTACGATCTGCCCATCATCCGGAAGATCGCCGAGGCGACTTCGGCTGCGGTGGTCGCATCCGGTGGAGCGGGGAAGCTGGAACACTTTCTCGATGCGGCGCGGGCCGGTGCGGGCGTACTGCTGGCGGCGTCGGTGTTCCACTTCAACATCATCAGTATCACCGAGTTGAAACGGTACCTTGCGGCTCGCTGTGTCCGCATCAGACAGACCGGCACCCCTGATGGTTCGGGCTTGCCCTGAAGATCGTTGCCGCAAGATGCGTCTGGCCAGCGAGCCAACTGAGACGCTTGAGGCCGTCTGAGTACGCTGTCCCTGTCCCTCCTGTAGGGGCTATAGTGGTCCAGCGACTTCCCCGCCGCCCAGATCCCGAACAGACCTGGGGGTTCAACCGTGGGCCGTCTCATGGTAACCTCTGGCCTCGGAGAAACTAACGAGGTCCAGGAGGCCAACCAGTGCCCGACCAGTCTTTCCCAGACATCCCTGTGCTTTCCGGATGGGCTAGGAACGTCAAGTCGGCGGTCTTGCACGTCATCTCTCTGGCCCACTACGCTATCGTGGCAACTCGCGGCTGGGCTGCCAACAGCATCAACGCACGCGTCCGGCCTGGTGGCGAAGACCCGTGGCTGCCCGGGGCGCACTTGGATGTGGCCGTCGACTACCTCGACGGCCGGAAGCACCTGCCCCTCGTCAAGCTCAAGCGGGCGGCGTAGCGCCGCCATCGGCCATGGCTCCTGTTGTCGGGATCGCTCTGTGCCCGTACTCGCCGCGGAAGCACCTCACCCCCACAAGCTGTGCTTGATCCTGGTCAGCCTGCGCAATCGATTATCAGTCTCCCCTCACATCGGGCCCTCAATGGCCCGAATCCCACCCAAACAACGGCCTCACGAAGGTCGCCGGGCCAGCACAGCTCGTCCCGAGCACGTCAACGATCATGGCCGCGGCAGCGGCTCCGTGCCTTCGCCCAACACCTTCATGTACTGCGCATAGGCGTACAGGCGGTCGCGCCGCTTGCCGGTGATCTCGTGGACGATCTTCATCTTCTCCAGGGCCTCGACCGCGGAGCGAGCCGTTGGTGCTGTCACCTTCAAGCTCTCGGCCGTCAGCGGAATGGACAGGATCGGCTTGCGCTGAAGCAGTTGGTGGACGCGATGCACGGTGCCGGCCTGGCGACCCAGCGTCTCGATCTTCTGCCGGTCCTTGTCGAACAGGGCCAGGATCGCCTTTGCCGTGTCGGCCGCCTGCTGCGCCGTGTCGCGGATGCCCTCCAGGAAGAACCGCAACCAGGCCAGCCATTCGCCCCTGAGCCGAACATTCTGAAGCAGTTGGTAATATGCCTGCCTGTGCTGCTTGAAATACAGGGAGAGATACAACAGCGGTTCCTGTAGCGCGCCCTCGGCGCACAGGATCAACGTGATCAGCAACCGGCCCAGACGCCCATTGCCGTCCAGAAACGGGTGGATCGTCTCGAACTGCACGTGGGCCAGCGCCGCCTTGACCAGCACGGGCGTTCGCCTCGGCTGATCATGCAGGAACTTCTCCAGGTTGCCCATGCAATCGATGACCTGTTCCGATGGCGGGGGCACGTAAGCCGCGTTGCCAGGCCGCGTGCCGCCGATCCAGTTCTGGCTGCGCCGGAATCCGCCTGGGGCCTGGTGACTGCCACGCCCTTTGGCGATGAGGACGGCATGGATTTCCTTGATCAGCCGTAGCGAGAGCGGAAAACCATCCTTGCGAAGCCGGCGCAGGCCGTGGTTCATCGCAGCGACGTAGTTGGACACTTCCTGCACGTCGTCAATGGGCACGCCGGGTGCCAGGTGGCTCTCGTGCAGCACCAGGTCCGCGAAGGAAGATTGCGTGCCCTCGATCTGCGACGACAGTAGAGCTTCCTTGCGAACGTAGCCGTACAGGAAGACGGATGAGTCCGGCAGGAGCGTCATCAGGCCATCCAGCCGCCCCAGCGCCCGATTGGCTTGCTCCATCAAATCCTGGTCGGCCTCGTTCAGCGCCAGCGGCGGGTCGGGCGGCAGGGGCGCGGGCACGAAAGCCTGGAACGCCTCGCCGGCCGTCGAGCACTTCACGTAAGTCCCGGTCGCTTTCATCCCGGTTCTCCTTGAGAAAGGATGCTTTCCTAGTCGAATCGGCTAAGAAAGGATACGGCGTTAACCTTTCTTAGTCAAGCGGAATAAGGAAGCGGTCTTTCTTGTCCGGTGGCAGGTGTCATGCCGCGGAAGCAAGCAGAGGGCCTCTTACATGGGACCATGGCGTCTTCAGGCGGATCATCGGCGACGTGGTCGGCGCCGAGTTCCGGTGGCAACCTGGCGCAAGTCGGGGTATCTTGAGCCTGAGCTATTGGGGCGACAGGCAGCGCAGCATCCGTCAAACCCACGGGCGTAGGTTTGTCGGCGACCCATGGAAAGGCAGCGTATGCGACCGAAACTGGTGTTTCCGCTGGCGGGTCAGCTCCTGCTGGCCTGCGTCGGCTTCTACGCCATATCCGACGGCAAGACGTCGGCCACGCCGCCGGCGGCCACCGAGGAGGGGCTGGCCGTCTACTTCTCGCCGAAGGCTGGCTGCACGGAGGCGGTCGTCGATGCCCTGGGCAAGGCCAAGCAAACGGTCCTCGTCCAGGCGTACTCCTTCACGTCGGCGCCCATCGCAAAAGCCCTGGTCGACGCGCACAAGCGGGGCGTCAAGGTGACGGTGGTCCTGGACAAGAGCCAGGAAACGGAGAAGTATTCCTCGGCCACGTTCGTCGCCAACGCGAGCATCCCGGTGTCCATCGACGACAAGCACCGAATCGCTCGCACAACAAGATCATCCTGATCGACGACACGGCGATCCTCACCGGGAGCTTCAACTTCACGAAGGCGGCCGAGGAGAACAACGCGAAGAACCTGCTGGTCATCGAGGGCAAGCCCAAGCTGATGGCGGCCTACCAGAAGAACTTCAAGGAGCATCGGGCGCATTCGCACGAGTACAAGCGGGAGGACAAGTAGCCGACAGAACCGCCCGTTGCTGTGCCGACCTGCGGCGAGCTCGTGGGCACGGAGACAGGCCCACGCAGTACCGTTCCAGCGGCCTTCGGCTCCTACAATTCCGGAGCAGCCCGGTGCGCCAACCGCTGGGCCACTACAAGCCTCACCCAGGCAGAGACCTCCAGCAGGTCGAACGAATCGGAGCGACAGCCATGAACGTGCTCGATGCAATCAGAACACGGCGCAGTGTCCGGTCATACGCAGCCAAGCCCATCCCCGCGGAGGTGATGGAACGGATGCGGCAGGGCCGCTGCCTGCCGACACCGATCCCGATCCGGGCACGGGACCAACGCCAGCCGCAGATCGAGATTCTCCGAAGGCACTACCTCGGCGATCCTCGCTTGCCGATCATCGAGATATCGGTGCGGCTGGCGGCCTGATAGGCCACCTTGTTCGCTTGTCAGCAACCCCGGTGGGGCTGCGCGCCCACGTCAGCGCACCCGTTCATGGAGGCACGCATGAACTCCGCACGCGCCCGGAGATACGGTCTCGGGCGACGTACAGTCAGGCCCGGCCACCGTTCGGACGCCCAAAAACGGGCTGGACAATTGGCCGGGCGCAAGCTGGACAATTGGCCGGGCCGCTACAGGAGGCACAACAGGCCGCAGCGGCGCCCGGGATCGGCTTCTCAAGGCAGTAATAGCGCACCCGTCAAGGCACTATTTCATTCCGGCCTGCTCCAGGACGATCCACCCGTCGGCGAGACGGACAGTACGCCGACCGATCTTCACCGTTGTGGCAAGCCCCTCGCCGGCAACCGTTACGTCCGGGGCCGGGCCTCTCTGGAGCGTGAAGACCGCGAAGAACGTGCCCTTCCCGCCGGCGGAGATGCTGCCGTCCGCCAGCGGACCGCCGCAGGCCAGCACGCCCGACAGCGTCGGCCCGCCGGCCGGGCCGGCTGCGAACTTGTTGCCTTCCGTTCGGACCTCCACTCCCCGCACCGGCAGCGACCAGACGAACGGCTGCCCGCCCGCGTCGGCGCCTTTGTCCGGCTTGGCGCCCGCCGAGGTCAACAGGGCGGCCAGTTCCTTGTCGTCGGCCGTGGGCTGCTTCTTCTCGGCCTTCTCGGCCGCCGCGCCCGCGATGACGGTCGGCGGGCCCATCACTTCGTCCACGACGGCCACCAGCAGCGGGCTGCCGCTGGCTCCGCTACAATCGACGGCCATCGCCCGCCTGGCGCGGATGCCGAAGTCCACCATGGCGGTGCTCCAGTACGGCAGGTTGACGACGCCCTGGGCGCCGAGGCCCTTGAGATCGGGCGTCTCGCCCTCGCGGACCTCGCGGTAGTAGGCCCGATCCAGGTTCATCTTCATCGAGTACGTCCGGTCCGCGGTCTGCCGCCAGTCCAGGATCGTCGCTCCGTGGTGGACGTTCCACGCGGCGACGTTGACGGGCTTCACCAGGAACATCGCGTCGACCCACTTGGTCCCGAAGCCGAGGAGCGTCAGGTGCGTGTTGGGCCCGGATCGGGTCACGTCGGGCGCCCAACTCCCCCGCAGCGTCTGGGTCTTGAGGTTCAGGGTCAGCAGGATGTCGTCG
>CAYWTX010000046.1:0-2019 GCA_964461295.1 uncultured Planctomycetaceae bacterium
GCCAGTCTTCCGGGTCCTGTTCAACCTGGCCGGTGGCGGGTCTCTGCGTTGGATAGCGGGCCGAAAAATCGGCCACGCGCTGCCCTGACAGGTCGATCATCACCGCCTTCACCGAGGTGGTGCCGATATCGATGCCGATCAGATGCGAGGTGGACACGTTTCCCCCAAGTTGCAGGTCCGGTCGTGGCGTGCAAAACCTCTGGACGCGGCAAGACTGGCCTGACAATCATTCCTCCGCAAGCATGAGAAATGCATGGAGAGGGAATGGAAATGACCGGAATGACACGGCGCACGTTCGGGCGCATCGCGGGGCTGACACTGGCGACCGCGCTGGTAACAGCGGGAAGCGCCGCTTTTGCCGAAGGCGAGAAGATCGCGGTGATCACACCCTATCTGTCACAGCCCGGAACGCAGTTCTATGTTGAGGCCTTCCAGGCCCGTGCCAAGGAGCTGGGCTGGGAAGTGAACGTCATCGATACGGCGGGCGACGTCGCGGCGGTCATCAGCCGGATGGAGGACGTCTCGGCGCAGGGCGTCAATGCCATCGTCCTGAACGTCGATCCGGCGCAGGTGGGCGCGGGGCTGGACGCAGCTGTCGCGGCGAACATTCCGGTCTTCGGCATGGACGCGGGGACGGACCCGCGCATAAAGGCCAATATCACCTCGAACGGCTATGCGATGGCGGCGGAAACTTCGGTTTATGTGGCCAATCGCATTGGTGGCGCTGGCAACGTCGTTATGTTCGTCTTTGATGCCTTCCCGCCAGTGCAGGTGCGCGGCGCGGTCGCGGATGCGGTCTTCAAGAACCATCCCGACATCACCGTGCTGGACCGCGTGACGCCCGATGTCTCGGACGGCGGCATTGCCGACAGCCGCGCCAAGATGGAAGCGATCCTGGCGGCAAACCCTGAACCCGGCAGTATCAAGGCGGTCTGGGCGGCATGGGACCAGCCGGCGCTCGGCGCGCTGCAGGCCATCGAGGCGGCGGGACGGCAAGGCGAAGGGATCGTGATCACCGGCATCGACGCCAACCCGCAGGCGCGGGACGCCATCGCGGCGGGGGGGAACTTCGAAGCCTCGGTCGCGCAGGACTTCCAGGGCATCGGTGCCACGACGGCGGACACGGTGGCGCGAGTGCTTGGAGGCGAGACGCTCAAGGCCAACGTGATCTATGTCCCGACCAAGCTGATCACCGGCACTAACGCCAAGGACTGAGGCTGACGGGGCGGTTCATACCGCCCCACTGCCCCCTTCCCATGCCGGAATTGCGCCTGTCGGGCCTTGTAAAGACCTTCGGTGCCGCGCGGGCGCTGGACAGAGCTGCGCTGTCTCTGCGCGGCGGCGAGGTCCACGCCCTGATGGGCGAGAACGGGGCAGGCAAAAGCACGCTGATCCGGATCCTGGCGGGGTTGGAGAGTGCCGATGCCGGCGAAGTCACGCTGGACGGAGCAACGTTGCGGCTGGGATCGCCAGCCCTGGCCAAAGCCGCGGGGTTCCGCTTTCTGCATCAGGAAAACCAGGTGGTGCCGGCCCTGAGCGTGGCCGAGAACATGCACCTCTCACGGCCCTATCCGCAGCGCCTCGGGCTGGTCAACTGGACGAAGCTTCGCAAGGCGGCAGTGGATGCACTTGGACGACTGGGGGCCTCCCATATCGACGCGCGGTCGGTGATGGGGTCGCTGGGGGCCGGCGACCAGATGCTGGTGCGGATTGCGGCCACTTTGCTGGACGACGGAGATGCCCCCTGGGCCTATGTGATGGACGAGCCGACGGCCGCCCTGACCGGGACCGAAGCGGAACGCCTGTTCAAGGCCATCTCCACGCTAAAGGCAGCGGGGGCGGCGGTCCTTTACGTCTCGCACCGCATGGACGAGGTGATGAGGCTTGCCGACCGCATCACCGTCCTGCGCGACGGGGCGCATGTGACCACCCGTGACCGTGCGGCGACCAGTCGTGACGAGATCATCCGCGACATGACCGGACGCGACATGGCGGACCTCTTCCCCAGCCGAGCAGCGA
>CAYWTX010000047.1:0-1905 GCA_964461295.1 uncultured Planctomycetaceae bacterium
CGCGCATGACGCCCACTAAAGCAAGAAAGATGTTTTCAGGCTTGACGTCTTTTCCGGAAAGGAACCTTCCCCATGCCGCGAATCCCTGACAACGAAATCGACCGGATCAAGCACGAAACCGACCTGGTGGCGCTGGTGCGCTCGCGAGGCGTGGAACTGCACAAACACGGATCGAAGGACTTTGCCGGCAAGTGCCCGTTCCACCAGGACGATTCCCCGTCGTTCATCGTGTCGCCCGGCAAGGGCCTGTTCCACTGCATGGGCTGCGGCGCTGCCGGCAACCCGATCCAGTTCGTGGAGAAGTTCGACGGCGTAAGCTTCCGCCACGCCTTCGAACTGCTGGACGCGGGGGCGGCTGCCTTTTCGCCGGCGAGCCCGACCGGGGAACGGGTGAAGCTGGCGACGGTGCCCAGGCTGGAGTCGCCGGTGGCCATGGAGGCGGATGACAGGGCGCTGATGACGCAGGTGCTGGACTACTACCACGAGCGATTGCTGAAGACGCCGGCGGCGGTGGACTACCTGAAAGGCCGGGGGCTCTGGCACGAGGAGGCGGTCAAGCGGTTCCGGCTGGGCTTTGCCGACCGGACGCTGGGGCTGCGGCTTCCGGAGGCGAACCGCAAGGCGGGCGAGGAGATCCGGACGCGGCTGCAGGCGCTGGGCCTGTTCCGCGAGAATGGCCGGGAACACTTCAACGGGTGCGTGGTCCTGCCCATCTTCACGGCGGGCGGCGAGACGGGCGAGATGTACGGCCGCCGGATAACCAAGCCAAATCCCGGCGCGCCGAAACACCTGTACTTGCCCGGGCCGCATGAAGGCATCTGGAACCTCGACGCTCTGGATGCGCCGGAACTGATCCTGTGTGAAGCGGCGTTCGACGCGCTGACGTTCTGGGTGAACGGCTTCAAGAACGTGACGTTCATCTACGGGACGGAGGGCTTTCTGGACTTGCCCAAGCAAGGCCAGTCCGCCGGAGCCTCTGGCGCAGGAGGAGCCGACACCCATATGGGCTTGATCCTGAAGAACCGGATCAAGCGGGTGTATATCGCCTACGATGCCGACGACGCCGGGAACCGGGCGGCGGAGCGGGACACCCAGCGACTCACGGCGCATGGCATCGAGGTCTTCCGGGTGAAGTTCCCCTGGGGCATGGACGCCAATGAGTATGCCTGCAAGGTATCGCCGCCAGGGAAGGCCTTGCAAACGGTCTTGAACGCCGCTGAATGGTGTGGCGGCAAGGCGGAACGGCGGCCCCCGCCATTACCGGCAGTGCCGCCGCCGGTGGCGTCGGATGCCTCACACACCCCCGCGGGCGCCTGTTCTTCTTCTATAGCTGCTTTGTTAGCCGCTGATGAAAAAGCGCTGCTACAGCCAACACCGCCGGTTACGCCGCACGATCCGACAACCAGCAATCAACAACCAACAACTGGCGCGAGCCTTGAGCGCCTGGGTGAATACCACGTCCTCCGGCTCGGTCCCCGCGAGTACCGGGTCGGCGGCCTTGAGAAGAACAACGGGCTCGACGTGCTGAAGGTGGCGGTGCGGCTGAAACATGGAGAGGACTTCCACCTCGACAGCTTCGACATGGCGCGGGATGGCGAGCGGCGCCGGTTCATCGAGCGGGCCGCCGAGGAAACCAAGCTGGAGAAGGAACTCATCAAGCGCGATCTGGGCAAGTTGCTGCTGGCGATGGAGCAGGCCCAGCAGGAACGCCTCGCCTCTGCCTTAACAACCGGCAACCAGCAACCAACAACCGAGCTGACGCCCGCCGAACGGGCGGAAGCTCTCGCCTTCCTGAAAGACCCGGATCTGGTGGAGAAGATCGGTGCGGCCTTCGAGGCCTGCGGCCTGATGGGGGAGGGCGCGAACCGTTTAGCCGCCTATCTGGCCTGCACCTCGAGGAAACTC
>CAYWTX010000048.1:0-5131 GCA_964461295.1 uncultured Planctomycetaceae bacterium
GTTCTGGCACCGCAACAACCTCCACCAGTGCATCGCGGACATCTGCACGCTGTTGAAGCCCGCCTGGGCCATCGTCGACGCCACGCGGATCATGCTCGACAGCGGCCCCAAGGGCCCTAGCTCGACCATGAAGACGCCCAACCTCCTTGTCGTTTCGCGCGACCAGGTCGCCGCCGACGCCTATGCCTCCACGCTGTTCCCCCAGGCCACCGCCGCCCAGGCCAAGTACATCCAGCTCGCCGCCGCGATGAACCTCGGCCAGGCCGATCCGTCCCACATGGAGATCCACAAGGTGGAGGTCGAGTAGAAGAAGGCGGAAGTGTCGAGTGTCAAGTGTCAAGGGACGGAGGCCGAGATGGGCAGAGCCTCACTTGCTGAGGGGCGCGTTTGTAGTACCGCCGTAAGGCGGGCCGTTTCCCGTCGCAGGCGTACAGGGATTCCGCCTTACGGCGGGACTACGAACTAGAAGCGACCCGTCCTTCCCCAAGTGAGTGAGGCCCTATCGAGCAGCGCGTCGCTCCGACCCTCGACACTTGACGCTTGACACTCCGAAGGAGCCGTTGGTTTGACACTTTGTCTTCCCCTCGCGGCAAGCAGTATGATCTCGAACATGCTTACGAAAACCCTCCACTGGTCCGTCCGGCTGGCCTTTCTCGCGGCCGCGGTCTTCCTCGCCCTGGGCGGGCCGCTCGGCGACAAGCTCGCCGGACTAGCCGGCATGCAGCCCGGCTCGCTGCCGCGGATCGCTCCCGGCCTCAGCCCGCTGGTCGCGCTGGCCTCCTCGCTGGCGCAGCGGCGGTGGTATCTCGCCGCGGCATGGCTGGTCGGGCCGCTGATCGTGCTGGGCCTGGCTATCTGGAAAGGCCGCCTGTTCTGCCGGTGGGTCTGCCCCGCCGGCACGCTCTATGCCCTGCCGGCCCGGCTGTCCCTCCAGCGCCGGCTGCTCAGGACGCGCCTCGGCCCGTTCCTGCTCTGGCTGATTGTCTTCGCCTCCCTGGCCGGGGCCCCGCTGGTGCTCTGGCTGGATCCGCTGTCCACCTTCAGCCGCCTCACGCCGCTGCTGCGCGGGGCCTGGACGGCCGCGTCCATCGTCGCCGGCGTCCTCCTGCCGCTGATGCTGCTGGCCGGCTTCGTCCAGCCGATGGTCTGGTGCACGCACCTCTGTCCGCTGGGCTACTTCTTCGAGTTCGCCCAGGCCATGCGGAAGCGCCCCCTGCAAGCCGTCAGCAACACGCGGCGATCCATCCTCGCCGGCCTGGCCATCGGCCTGCCGCTGGCCGTGCTCACGCGCCACCTGCCGGCCACGCGCCGGCTTCTGCTGGCCGACGACGGCGACAACGCCAACCTGCCCATCCTGCCGCCCGGCGCCGGCAACCCGGCTGCCTTCGCCGCCGCGTGCACCCGCTGCTACGCCTGCGTGGACGCCTGCCCAGCCCACATCATCCGGGTGCCGTTCCGCAAGCAGCGTGCCCTCGGCCAGCTCTTCCAGCCGGAAGTCGAGTTCTACGAAAACCCCGACGAGCCCGACTGGGGCTACTGCCCCGAATGGTGCAACGAATGCAGCCACGCCTGCCCGGCCGGGGCGCTCACGCCGCTGGCGTTCAACCGCAAACACGACCTGCAGATCGGCGTGGCGGAGATCATCAAGAAGGCGTGCCTGGCTTGGGACGATGGCGAGCATTGCACGGTCTGCCAGGAGGTCTGCTCCTACCAGGCGATCGAGCTTCAGGCCAGCGACGCGGGCGTGCCCGTGCCGATCATCCACGAGAGCAAGTGCCGCGGCTGCGGCGCCTGCTACAGCAAGTGCCCCTCCGTCAAGCTCGGAAAGGCCATCGCCATGTACGGCGTGAACGAGCAGGCCGAGTGCGGACCGCCCTGCCAACGACGCCGGCGGCGACGGGGCAGGCAGGCGGACAACGCCCCATGAAAGGACCCCCGTGACCGGCAGTGCGCGAATCATCGGCCGTTGGCTTGCCGGCCTGTCGCTGGCGATTGCCTGCGATGCCCGGGCACAGGTGGACCTCACGCGGGACGCCGCCTGGGAATACCGGGCGGTCAGCGGCACGCGGGCCCACCCATGGACGGCCGACCCCAACGAGGCCGTCGCCTCGCTGGGCGCGGCGCCGGCGGCCCCGGCCTGGCCGGGAACGTGGAGGACCTTCACGCCGTGGGAACCCAACGCGGCGACCTCACGGCCCTGCGACGACCCGGCTTCGTTCACGAGCGTTCCGCTCGCCGTAACCCTGAACGGGATCAGCGCGTGCCGCGCAACTCTTACGCTCTATGGGCGAGGCATCCTCGACCTGACGGTCGGCCAAGGCGAGCCGCGGCCTGGGCGATGGGCGTATGCCTTCGCCGAACTGAAATCCCCCGGCGATCAGGATGTGACCTTCCACGTCGTGGCGTGCGCCCCGCTGACGTGGTGGTTGGACGGCAAGCAAGTGCTCCATGCCGTCAATGCGGGCGAGTATGCGTTCCCGGTGCGCCTGACCAAGGGCCCCCACGTCTGCGCCGCGAAGGTGGACAGCGCCCCGCGCGAATGGAACCTCTCCGGCAGGATCGTCGCCGCCGGACCGGCGCCCGTTGTGGAAGCAAGGTGCCTGTTCGAGCCCAACCAGCCCGGGCGATTCATGTCGCTGACCTTCGTGGGCCCGCTCGCCCAGCAAGCGGCGATCAACGGCCAGCCGCTGCAATCCCCGGTGTTCGCCCTGCGCTGTCAGCAAGTCGCCGCCCTGTCGCCCACGATCCTGAAGCCCGGGCGAAACACCATCAGCCAGGCCCTGACGCCGGTCGAGGCCGCCGGCGGACTGGGCGGCGGCAAGCTCCTCGGCTTGTCGCCCGAGGAAGCCGCAATCCAGTGGGGGCCAGTAATCACCCGCGCCACCGACGCCGCCGCGACCATCCTCTGCCGCACGAATGCACCGGTGTCGGCCGTGCTGCGCCTCGACGGCCGCCAGTTCACTTCGCCTGCCGGACTGATCCATCGCTGGCAGGTGGACGGCCTGAAGCCCGGCGCCGCCTACCCGTACTCGGTCGCCCCCGGCCGCGGAACGCCGCGGGGCGGCACGCTGCGCACCTTGCCCGCCGACGGCGGGGCCGTGACGATCGCGCTGGCCGGCGATCCCCAGTCGGCTCTGCCCTGGCGCGACGTCGCCGCCGCCATCGCCAGGGCCCGGCCAGACGTGTGCGTCATCCTCGGCGACCTCGTGGGCGACGGCCTGTCCGATGAATTGTGGGGGCGGACGTTCTTCCAGCCGGCGGCGGACCTGCTGGCCGGCACGGCGTGCCGGGCGATCATGGGCAACCACGACCGCCGCTCGCCGGTGATCGACGGGTTCCTGCTCGACGGCGGGCTGAACTGGGCCCAGGACATCGGCGAGGCGCTGCTGATCGGGATCGACGGCGGCGGGGACTGGTCGCCCGCCGGCGACAACGCCAAGTGGCTCGATGGAGTCCTCGCGAATCGCAAGGCCCGGTTCGTGTTCGTGGCAACGCACTACCCGGCCTATTCGTCGCGCAACCACGGGAAACTGGCCGACGACGGCGCGGTGTTGGAGCGTCCCGGCCGAGCAACGCGAACGCGGATCGTGCCCATCCTCGAGAGACATCGCGTGACGGCCATCTTCGACGGCCACGACCACGGCTACGAGCGTTCGGAGTTGCCCAGCGGTTTGACGGCGGTCGTCACCGGCGGCGCCGGGGCCGGGGCCTACGAAAAACGCGGCGATGCGACCAGGCAGAACCCCTACTCCAAGGTATTCGCCGAACAGCACCACTACTCGCTGGTGCGGATCGACGGCGACACCGCCACGTTGACCGCCGTCACCCCCGACGGCGAAGTCCTCGACGCCCGCACCTGGACCGCCGCCAGGCGGGCTTCGCCCGCGACGCGCCCGGCCTCCTCCCCCCAACAGGCTGAGCGCTAGTGTTCTGTCAGAAATGAAACGATGGGTATCGGGTGCCACGGCCGCAAACGGCGCAGCCGTGGCACCCATCAGATCATGTCTGACAGATCCCTAGGCCGCCCACGCCGCACCCCCGGTGCGCCCCGAACGCCGACTTCGTGCGAGGAGAACCGCATTCAGCCTCCGGCACTTCGCATTCATCCCTGCGGATTCCACCAGCACTTGCCCTTCCCCGCAACCGCTCGGGCCGCCCGGCGCTCCACCTCCGCCATCTCCTCGCCCGACATCGGCGCGAAGTCCATCGCCGCCTCGAAGGCCGCATCCTGCTCGTTCGGAAAGCTCATCCCCAACAGCGCCACGTCCGGATCACGCGTCAACGTGTACCGCACGCACTCCGCAACCGACAACCGCGGAAGGACATCCTCTTCCTCGGACGGAACGCGATCGGGCCGCGCCGGCCCGCTCGCCTCCTGCCAGAGACCGCCCTTCCGCGCCACGCCCTCTCGCGCTTCCCCTCCCCCGCTGCTCACCTTCTCCCGCGGTCGCCGCGCCAGCGGCCGGCCGTAGCCTTCCGTGTCGCATACGAGCTTGCCCGCGCCGAAGGTCTTGAAGCACACCGTACCCACGCCGCGTCGCCGCGCCAGCGGCAGCACCTCCGCCACGTATCGCCGGTCCGCGTACGCCCCCACCGCGAACAGCACCACGTCGCACGTGCCCGACTCGATGGCCGCCAGCAGCACGGCGGGGTCGTGGCTGGATATGCCGCGAAAGCGGCACCGCCCCGCCTCCCGGCACGCCCCCAGTTCGTCCATGGGGCCGCCCGCCGCCGCGATACGCCGCCAACCGTCCAGCGTCGAGACGCCGTGGAACACAAAGGCGTCCGCCGCCTCCAGCCCCAGTCGCTCCAGGCTCCCCTCCACCTGCGGCCCCACCGACCGGTCGGGGTGGTCGATCTTGTCGATCACGAACACCCCGTCGCGCCGCCCGCACAACGCCTGCCCCACGATCCGCTCGCTGTAGCCGTCCTCGTAGCCGGGGGCCGTGTCGATCACGTTCAACCCCGCCTCCAACGCCCGCCGTGCCGTGGCCACGCACTGCTCCAGCGGCACGGCCTGGTCGGCCAGGTCCCCGATGCCCAGCACCGTCGCCACAAACCCCGTCCGCCCAAGCTGCCGCCGTGGACGAAACAACCGCTCCATGGGATTCTCCTTCCGCCGATCGCGATG
>CAYWTX010000049.1:0-2161 GCA_964461295.1 uncultured Planctomycetaceae bacterium
CTTCCGCAGCAGGCTGCCGGCCTCCTTGTGGCTGCGGTACACCTCCGCCACGCCCTTCTGCCTTCCGCGCCCGACCACGCTGGTGACCGTCACCAGGTGAATCTCCTTGTCCTCCAGTCTCGCCAGAACCTCGTCCAATCGGTCCGGCTGAATGATCGCGATGACGTATTTCATGGGTTGCTTTCCTTTCCGTCAACTCTCCCGTGGTCGAATATGAGAGACCACGAATTACACGAAGGAAAACGAATTGCACGAAGAGTAGACAGGGGATGAAAGGGTCCTCTCGCCATCCCTTTCATCTGTGTTCATCATTGTTTCTCTTTCTCTTCGTGTAATTCGTCTTTCTTCGTGTAATTCGTGGTCTCCTGCCACCGCACGCGGGAAATCAATCGATCACCGTATACCCAGCTTCCTTGTGCTGCGTGAGGTCCAGGCCCACTCGTTCCTCGTGCTCGCCCACCCGCAGGCCCATCACCAGGTCCACCAGCTTCAGCAGCAGCAGCGAGCCGACGAACGAGAACGCGGCCGTGATCGCCACCGCCTTGAGCTGGATGACGAACTGGGCGGGGTTGCCGTAGAGCAACCCGTTGGGACCATCGGGGTTGACTGTCTTGGCGGCGAACAGCCCGGCCGCCAGCGTGCCCCAGATGCCGCCCACGCCATGCACGCCAAAGGCGTCCAGCGTGTCGTCGTAGCCCAGTTTCGCCTTCAGGTACGTGACCGCCGCCCAACAGATGCCGCCGCTGGCGATGCCGATGGCCATCGCGCCTATCGGTGTCACGAATCCCGCCGCCGGCGTCACGGCCGCCAGGCCCGCCACCGCCCCGGTGATCATGCCCAGCGTCGTCGGCTTGCCGAACTTCACCCAGTCGAAGACGCACCAACTCAGTCCCGCCGCCGCGCCCGACACGTGCGTGGCCATGAACGCCGAGACCGCCACGTTCCCGGCCGACAGGGCCGAGCCGGCGTTGAAGCCAAACCATCCGAACCACAACAGCCCCGCGCCCATCACGGCCACCGGCAGGTTGTGCGGCGGGCTCATCGTGTGCGGAAAACCCTTGCGCCGGCCCAGGAATATCGCGGCCGCCAGGGCCGCCATGCCCGCGTTGATGTGCACGACGATGCCGCCGGCGAAGTCGATGGCTCCCCAGCCTCCGAGCATGCCCAGGAAGCCGCCCTGGCCCCACACCCAGTGGCAGACGGGGTTGTAGATCAGCGTCGCCCACAGCACGCTGAACAGGCAGAACGCCGAGAACTTCATTCGCTCGGCGAAGGCGCCGATGATCAGCCCCGGCGTGATCACCGCGAACATCATCTGGAACAGCACGAACGCCTGGTGCGGCACCTTCGGCGCGTACGACGAAGCCTCCATCCCCACCCCGCCCAGCCCGAACCAGTCCAGATTGCCGATCAGCCCGTTGGCGCTGGGGCCGAACGACAGGCTGTAGCCCACCAGCACCCACTGGATCGAGATGATGCACAGCACCGTGAAACACTGCATCAGCACCGACAGGATGTTCTTCTTGCGCACCAGCCCGCCGTAGAAGAACGCCAGCGCCGGCGTCATCAGCATCACCTGTGCCGTCGAGACCAGGATCCACGCCGTGTCGCCACACGTGATGGTCGAGGCGGCGTCTCCCGCCAGCGCGGGCCCAGCCAGGCCCAGTGCGGCCAGGCATCCGGCCGGAACAGGTAAGCGATGCGAGAAGGACCGGTGAAGCATTGGGCGTTCTCCAGTTGTGCATACTCCGTACTGAGGCGGGTGAAGACCAACCCACTCCCATGCCAGCGGCTATAGCACACGCCGTGCCAGACGCCTCGCTTGCCGCATAACTGCCCTTCTCGCCCGGAGATGGCGTCGAAACGACGCCGCAACAACTTCGTGACGCCTCAATCGCCACGTCACAATCCTGTAACCAGTACGGTTCTCCCACCGACACTTCTGTCGGCCCGATCCCCCCCCCCCCGATGTCGCCAGACACAACCGACAATCGCAAGGCGACAAGCGGCAATCGCTCAACCGATCGCCTCGTTTCCGTCCTCGCCCGTCCGAATGCGGATGCACCGCGGCAGGTCCAGCACGAAGATCTTCCCGTCGCCGATCTGCCCGGTCCTCGCCCCGGCCAGGATCGCGTCGATCGTCGGCTGCACGTAGGCGTCA
>CAYWTX010000050.1:0-14365 GCA_964461295.1 uncultured Planctomycetaceae bacterium
TCGCGGGCTCCCCACACAGGGCCGCCCGCACGATTTGCCCGTAGCTCGACAGCCCGCGGATGATCTCGTGCTCCTGGAGGAACTCGAACTGCTCCTGCTCGTTGCCGCCCCGTTTGATCAGTTCCCGGATGGCCCGCAGCCGGAAGGCCCCGTGCGTCAAGGCGATCCGGCAGGCCCGCTCGAGGGCGGCGTTGTCGTGGCGATGCGTGAGACTGATCAAGCCCATCAGCACCCGGATGCCGGCCACACCTCGATCCAGCAGCATCGCGGCCGCCCACTTTTCGGAATGCTCCCCGATCCGGCTCGCCTGCCGCATCAGCGAGTCGGTCCCCCTCTCCAGGCCGGAGATCTTCCGGGGGTCCAGGTGCGTCCCCTGCGTACTGAACTTGCCCGGCTCCCGCTGGGCATGGACAGCGATCTGCTCCATCCGCTGATTGAAGATCCGCACCATCCGCCCATCCCAACGGACCCAGACTTCCCGGCCCAGATACTCCGGCGGAGCCGAGTAGTACGCCTTGGCCACCTCCACATGCCCGTCCCGATTCACCCGCCGCCGCCCTTCGTAAAAGAACGGGAACCGGCCCGCCGGCAGCGGCAGCAGGGCCTGCCGCTCGACCTCCTGGAAGACCTTGCCCACCTGTTGACGCGTGGTGCCGTGGATACGCGTGTCGGCAACACTTGTCTCCCATTGCCGAAGGTGGCGATTCTCCTGGGCCAGGCTGGTGAAGGTTCGCCCCTTCAACCCGTTGTCCTGAACGTACCCCACGCCCCGCTCAACCTTGCCCTTGTGACGCGGAGTGTACGGCTTGGTCGGCAGGATCACCGTCCCGTAATGCTCGCAGAAGGCCAGGATGCGGGGATTGAGCTCCGGGTCGTACCAGTCCGGGTGCTTCACCGCCGCCTTCAGGTTGTCGATCACGACCGTCCGCGTCACGCCGCCGAAGTCCCAGAAGGCATTCTCCAGGCACAGCAGGAAGTCATCCGTCCTCTGCCGCAATACGGCCTCGCTGTAGCCCTTGCGGCTGTGGCTCAGGACGACACGAAAGACGTGCGGCCGACGACGACGCTGAGGCTCGACGATTGGAGCGCCCTGGCCGAAGTCCACCTGCATCTCATGCCCCGGCGGACACTCCATCCGCCGGAATGGCAACTCCGTCGCGGCCGTCAGCTTCCCCACGAACCGCCGCACGCTGTAGTAACTGCCGACAAAACCATTGTCGCTCACCAGGTCCTGGTAAATCCTCTGGGCCGACAGGCCCTGCGGAAGTTTGCCCAGGATTACCTCGCGATACCGCTCGCACTGGCTGGCATGCCCGCCATGTCCGCCCGAGCCAGCCGAACTGCCCCCTGTAGACAAGCAGGCGGCCCCGATCAGGTCGGGGCCGCCCGTGCCGTATGGCGCCGCCGCTGCGCTCCGGTTGCTTCCCAGCAGAGCCGTACCCTCAGCGACGGTATTGCCTACGCTATCGGCTCCTGCCGTTGGCCGTAAAGCGATAAATCCACCGCCCCCAGCCGGCAGGACCTCCGGCGTGCCGTCCGACCCGGTGGCCGGGTTTGCCTGCCCACACGAGCCGGCGGGCAGGTTCAACTCCCCGTCAGACCCGGTGGGCGCTTGGCTGGCTGGTTTTGAGCCGAGGGGCGCTTGCCCGGCCGGGTGTGAACCCGCCTGGGCCAGCCGAAGATGCCGGCTCACCGTCTCCCGGTCTATGCCCAGCTTGCGGGCAATCTCCCGGTTGGACACTTGAGCCCGGTGCAACGCAAGAATCGCAAACGCCTGTTCCATCTTGAGTTCATTCGCCATCCAGATGCTCCTTCCTGCCCCCGCACGGGGGAAAGAACGAGCCTATCCAGGCCTGGCGACCTTTCCTCAAAATGGCTGGTTTTCACGCGCCCCTTGCTGGCTGGTTTTGAGCGCCCCCTGACAGGGATAGCACGGCAACGATATACCGCCGGCCTTGGCGCGGGAACTCAGGGCGATTCTTCAGGCCCAGGACGGTGCCCGCTCGGAATCACCTCTCGTCATCCCTCGAAAACGCCGATATACGGGTTGTAACTGGCACGTACCGCCAGTATCATGCAACCATGCAGCGCTTGACGGAAGTTGCGTTGGAGAAGTCCAGCCAGGGCATCTTCACCCGGGCGGAGGTGGCCTGCTGGGTTGGCGGCAGCCCCCAGCGGCAGTTCAGCCTTGTCAAGCGCGCCTTGGCCAGCGGGGAGGTGCTGCACTTACGCCGGGGGTTGTACTGCCTTGCGGCCAAGTATCTGCGACAGAAGGTCGATCCGCTCATGGTGGCACAGAGGGTCCACGGTCCCAGCTACATCAGCCTGGAGACGGCCTTGTCGTATCACGGCTGGATTCCGGAGGCCGTCTACTCGATTACCAGCGCTTCGCTGGACCGCTCGCGCGAGTTCGATACGCCCCTGGGACACTTCAGCTTCACACGGGTTCGGCAGACGACGTTCTACGCCGAAGTGTCCCGCGTGGAGAGGGAGGCCGGCGGCAGCTTCCTGCTCGCATCGCCGCTGAAGGCCTTGGCCGACTACGTCCACGTCCACAAGCGAGATTGGAACTCCTCCCGGCCGGTGGTCGAGAGCTTGCGAGTGGATGAGGGCCTCTTGGCCACCGTGGAAGACGAGGCGTTTGATCTGCTCCTGGCCAACTACCCCTCGCTGCGCGTGCGGCGGTTCCTCAAAGGCCTGCGAAAGGACTCGAAGCGATGAGCGTGAAGATGATCCAAGACCGGCTGGACGGCTACGGCTGCCGATCGACCCTCGAAGAGGAGCAGGCGCTCCGCGAGATCACCCAGGAGATCGTGCTGGCGGCGCTGGGACGGACGGACTTCTTCCAGAAGGCCGGCTTTCAGGGCGGCACATGTCTTCGAATCTTCCATGGCCTGAACCGATTCTCGGAGGATCTCGACTTCGCTTTGCAGAAGCCCGACGCCTCGTTTGTGCTCCAGTCGTACCTGGAGGGCCTTGCCAAAGAGTTGAAGGCCTACGGCTACGGGCTGGAGATGGATGATCGCTCGAAGGTGGACCAGGCCGTCCGCATGGCCTTCGTAAAGGACGACTCGCTGGGGAACCTGCTCCGGCTGAACTACAAGCCCGCCGCGGGGCCGCTCCGCAAGCTGCGGATCAAGCTGGAGGTCGATACGAACCCACCGGCCGGAGCATCGTTCGAGACGAAGTACTTGGATTTCCCGTTCCCATCGGCCGTGTGCGTCTTCGACCTTCCCAGCCTGTTTGCCGGCAAGCTGCACGCTCTGCTTTGCCGCGAGTACCTCAAAGGCCGCGACTGGTACGACTTCATCTGGTACACGGCCCGCAAGACTTCGGCCAACTACGCCCTGTTGTCGGCGGCACTGGACCAGATGGGCCCGTGGAAGGGCCAAGGCGTTGCGGCGGATCGCGACTGGTGCGCAGGCCAGCTGCGGGCCAGGATCGAAGCCACCGACTGGAGGCACGCCCGCGAGGATGTCCGCAGGTTCGTCAAGCCCAACGAACTGCCCTCGCTGGACCTCTGGTGCCGGGAGTTCTTCCTGGCCCAGGCCGACAAGCTCGCCTGAGGCGGCTGTTCAGAACTCATATCCCTTCTTCACCCAGTAGTACCAGCCCAACGCCCGCTCGCCAGAGTCATGAGCGTCCACGACGATCTCGTTCTCGATCCGGGTTTCCCGGTCCTTGTCCTGGCGTTCTCGTGCCATGTTTGCTTGCTCCAAGAGGCACACCGGCATCGCGCGATGTGCGATGAAGCGCCGTCGGCGGCCAAGTGCCTCACGCTATCCTCTGTTGGCCCTTTGGAAAGATGGCCGGAGGTCCTGGCCATCGCCGGCTTGCGGGACTCGCCGAACCGCTTGGCATATAGGTCGCGAATCCATTGGCTTACGGGGGCTTTCCACGGCTGGGACTTGGCCGGGATGTTCTTGATCAGGCTTCGCGGCCCCATGCCAAGCTCCTTGGCCATACGGACCTCCTCGTCGGAGAGCCAACACCGACGCTTGGCCTCAAGCCACTCATCGTCGCGTTTGCCTGGTTTCTTGCCCATCGTCGGCACCTACCGTCCGCAGCACTTCTTGTACTTCTTGCCGCTTCCGCAAGGGCAGGGATCGTTGCGGCCCACCTTGTTGCTCGGCGACAGCAGGCCTGGTTCAAGCGGCCCGGACCCCGGCGGTGTCGCCCGCAAGGGCGACGGCACGGGCGGCAGCGGGCCCTGGGCTTCGGCGGTAAGACACAGCTCCCGCAGCATCGCCTGGCGAGGAACGTGGGCCGGCGCCTCGCCCATCGGATCGGGCATGGTGCGGATCAGCGTCGTGACCTGCTTCCGGCCAGCGTCGGTTCGGCAGGCTTGCCTGGGTGTCTTGCCACCCAGGATCGGGAGCGGCGTGTCGATCCACTCCATGTACTGCTTGTCCATCATCTCCTGGAGGCCCACAGCCATCTCGGGCGTGATCTCGACCGATCGGGGCTTGGAGATCCGCGAGTCGAGGGGACGGTCTGCTCCCGGCTCCACGCTCTGGGTCGTGACGTCGCGGAAGCTCACGCCCGGAATCCCAGTCAGCCACGCCCGGGCTGCTCCAAACCGCCTGGCCGAGTTGACCGTCAGCACCAGATCATCGCCGACGAACTCGATCCTGCCCAGCGTGACGGGCCCGCCGAGCATCTTGGCCCCCTTGCCGGTGTCCTTGGACCAGACGTACTCATCCTCCTGCTCGTCGTGGTCGATGTCCTTCCGCTGGAGCAGGGCCTGTCTTGTGGCAACCGGGTCCGCGACAGCGAACGAGGCTGTGTGAATGAGCAGGTCATCGCCATCGGTGTTGCATAGCCGCGGCGGCCGGCAGTTGGCAATTGGCGGCTGGAAGCCGGCAGCTATCTTTGCCGGAAGATGATGCGCCCCTTGGTCAGGTCGTACGGGCTGATCTCCACCAGCACCTTGTCGCCGGGGGTGATGCGGATGTAGTTGCGCCGCATTCGCCCGGAGATGTGGCCGATGATCTCGTGCTTGTTCGTGCCGACCGTAATTTCCAGCCGGAACATCGCGTTGGGGAGCGCGGCCTTGACGGTCGCCTCCATCTCGATGACGTCGCCTTTGGGCATAGCATCCTTTGGATCCGCCGACATGGCGGAAGGTGGGGCAACTATAGCAGCGGCGGACGGGTTCGTCAATTGTTGCGCCCGCAAAGAAAAGCGGGATGCCCCGGCCCCGCCGGGCCGGGGCTTGGACGAGACGCGGACCTCATCGGCGTTGACTTGCCGGGCCGCATCGCCAATCATGGAGGCGCAATGACGCGCCGCCGGGAGCAACCATGAACGCACAGGCGATCGACCCCAACCTGGTCCGCCACATCGGCCGCCTCAGCCGCATCGAGTTGAGCGACGAGGAGGTGGCGGCGTTCAGCGGCCAGCTCGCCGCCATTCTCGAGTACTTCGGCAAACTCAAGGAACTGGACACCGAGGGCGTCGAGCCGCTCGTGCACGCCGTGGAGCTGCGGAACGTGCTGGGCGCCGACGAGCCGGCGGCGGGCCTGAGCACCGAGGCCGCCCTGGCCAACGCGCCGGATCGCGACGGCGACTTCTTCAAGGTTCCCAAGGTGATCGGAGAGAGCCAGTGACGCCGGCGGCCGCGAACATCCTGGAACTGTCCGCCCTGGAGTTGCGGGAGGCGATCGCGGCGGGGCGGGTGTCGGCCGAGGAGGCGGCGCGGGCGTACCTGGCGGCGATCGAAGCCCGCGAGGGCGAGATCGGCGCGTACAACGAGGTGCTCGCGGAACGGGCGATCGAGCGGGCGAGGGCCGTGGACGCCGCGCGGTCGGCGGGGCGGGCGCTGGGTCGGCTGGGCGGCGTGCCGGTGGCGGTGAAGGACAACATCTGCACCGCGGCGGGGCGGACGACGTGCTCGTCGAAGATCCTGGCGGACTTCCGCGCGCCGTACGACGCGACGGTCGCGGCGAGGCTCGACGCCGCCGGCGCGGTGTTGCTGGGCAAGACCAACTGCGACGAGTTCGCGATGGGCAGCTCGACGGAGAACAGCGGGTTCCGCCCGACGCGCAACCCGTGGGATACGCGGCGCGTGCCGGGTGGATCGTCGGGCGGCTCGGCCGCGGCGGTGGCGGCGCGGATGTGCGCCGCCGCGCTGGGCAGCGACACCGGCGGGTCGATCCGCCAGCCGGCGGCGTTCTGCGGCGTGGTGGGCCTGAAGCCCACGTACGGGCGCGTGAGCCGCTACGGCCTGGTCGCGTACGGGTCGAGCCTGGACCAGATCGGCCCGCTGGCGCGCGACGTGGCCGACGCGGCGCTGCTGACCGGGGTGATCGCCGGGCACGACAGGCACGACGCCACTTCCGTGCCGCACGACGTGCCGGACTACCTCGCCGAACTGGACACGCCGCCGGAGGGCCTGCGCGTCGGCCTGCCGGAGGAGTTCTACTCCGCCGCGCTGGACGGCGAGATCCACGCGGTCCTTCGCGCGGCCGCGAAGGCCTACGAGGCGGCGGGGGCGAAGCTGGTGGAGGTATCGCTGCCGCACAGCCGCATCGACGTGGGCGAGGGCGGATCGCTGTCCAGCTACGCCGTGGCGTGCTACTACATCGTGGCGATGGCCGAGGCATCGAGCAACCTGGCCCGCTACGACGGCGTGCACTACGGGCATCGCACGGCCCGGGCGTGCGAGGACATCATCGAGTTGTACAGCCGCAGCCGGGCCGAGGGGTTCGGCGCGGAGGTGAAGCGGCGGATCATGCTCGGGGCGTACACGCTGTCGGCAGGGTACTACGAGGCGTACTACCACAAGGCCCTGAAGGTTCGGCGGCTGATCAAGGAGGACTTCGACAAGGCATTCGCCGCTTGCGACGTGCTGTTGTGTCCGGCCGCGCCGACGCTGCCGTTCCGGCTGGGCGAGAAGACGGCCGACCCGCTGACGATGTACCTGGCGGACATCTACACGATCAGCGTGAACCTGGCGGGTCTGCCGGGTCTGTCGCTGCCGGCGGGGGTATCCGGGAGCGGCCTGCCGATCGGGATGCAGCTCATCGGTCCGGTGTTCAGCGAGGAGGCGCTCTTCCGCGCCGGGCGGCTGTACGAGAAGGCGTCGGGCGTGTGCCGGCTGCGACCGAAGGGGTAATCGCCGCGGGCAAATCAACCACCCCCCCAGCCGTCGCCGATATCACTAGAGAGATGAAGCGGACACCCCTGCCTGCGGCCAGTCGGCCCTTTGGAGACCGCGCCACGCGAGGGGTCGCGCCGTCAGAGGGCGGGATGCCCGGCGGCAAGACCGCTTGAACGGCTGCCCGCCGCCCCATACAATGACGTGCGGCGGCCCGAGGCGCCCGAGGCGATTTCATCTGTGACCGCCGATGTCGGCGGCAGGCCCCGTTGGGGCCGGGGAGCAAGACAGACGATGTTCGAGCGATTCACGGAACGAGCGAGGAAGGTGATGGCGCTGGCCAACCAGGAGGCGCAGCGGTTCAACCACGAGTACATCGGCACGGAGCACATCCTGCTGGGCCTGGTCAAGGAGGGTTCCGGCGTCGGCGCCAACGTGCTGAAGAATCTCGGCGTGGACCTGCATAAGGTCCGCATGGAGGTCGAGAAGCTGGTGAAGCCCGGGCCGGACATGGTCACGATGGGGAAGTTGCCGCAGACCCCGCGTGCCAAGAAGGTCATCGAGTATTCGATCGAGGAAGCCCGGAACCTCAACCACAACTACGTGGGAACCGAGCACATTCTTCTGGGCCTGCTGCGCGAGCACGACGGCGTGGCGGCCATCGTCCTGATGAACCTGGGCCTGAAGCTCGATGAAGTTCGCGAGGAAGTGCTCAACCTGCTGGGGGCCGGCGTGGAGCCCGACGAGGCCGCCGCGACCGCCGGGGTGCCGGGCCAGCCCGAAGCCGCCCAGCGCCGCACCAAGAGCAAGACGCCCGCGTTGGACAACTTCGGGCGTGACCTGACCGAGTTGGCCCGCGAGGGGCAACTGGACCCGGTGATCGGGCGCGCCAACGAGATCGAGCGCGTGGTGCAGGTGCTCTGCCGGCGCACCAAGAACAACCCCGTGCTGCTGGGCGAGGCGGGCGTGGGCAAGACCGCCATTGTCGAGGGACTCGCCCAGCAGATCATCGGCAACGAGGTGCCGGAACTGCTGCGCGACCGGCGCATCGTGGCGCTGGACCTTGCGATGATGGTGGCGGGCACGAAGTACCGCGGGCAGTTCGAGGAGCGCATCAAGGCCGTGATGAGCGAGGTGCGCCGCGCCAAGAACGTGATCCTGTTCATCGACGAGTTGCACACGCTGGTGGGCGCCGGCGGGGCCGAGGGCGCCATCGACGCCGCCAACGTGCTCAAGCCGTCGCTCTCGCGCGGCGAGATCCAGTGCATCGGCGCCACCACGATGGACGAATACCGCAAGTACATCGAGAAGGACGGCGCCCTGGAGCGGCGGTTCCAGACGATCATCGTCGCCCCGCCCAACAAGGAGGAGACCATCGGCATCCTCCGAGGCCTGCGCGACCGCTACGAGGCCCATCACCGCGTCCGCTTCACCGACGAGGCGCTCGACCGCGCCGTCGATCTCTCCAGCCGGTACATCACCGGGCGCGTGCAGCCCGACAAGGCCATCGACGTCATCGACGAGGCCGGCGCCCGCGTGCGGCTCAAGAGCATGACCAAGCCGCCGAACCTGGCCGCCCTGGAGGCCGACATCAGCAAGCTCCAGGTCGAGAAGGACGATGCCGTCAAGAACGCCGACTACGAGCGGGCGGCCGAGCTTCGCGACCAGGCCGAGCAACTCCGCCTGCGCAAGGAACAGATCAAGGAGGAGTGGAAGCGGAAAGCGGCCGAGGCCGGCGGACTCGTCGACGGCGAGGTCATCGGCGAGGTCGTCAGCAAGATGACCGGCGTGCCGCTGACGCGCCTGGCCAAGGAAGAGGCCCTGCGCCTGCTGGAGCTGGAGGCCGAACTGCACAAGCGCGTGGTCAGCCAGCACGAGGCGATCTCGGCGGTGGCCAAGAGCATCCGCCGCGCCCGCAGCGGCCTGAAGGACCCGCGCCGCCCGATGGGCAGCTTCATCTTCGCCGGCCCGTCCGGCGTGGGCAAAACGCTGCTGTCGAAGGCCCTCGCCGAGTTCATGTTCGGCGACGAGGACACCCTTATCCAGATCGACATGTCGGAGTACATGGAGAAGCACAACGTGTCGCGCCTCATCGGCGCCCCGCCCGGATACGTCGGCTACGAGGAAGGCGGCCAGCTCACCGAGCGCATCCGCCGCCGGCCCTACGCCGTCGTCCTGCTCGACGAAATCGAGAAGGCGCATCCGGACGTCTTCAACATGCTCCTGCAGATCATGGAGGAAGGGCACCTGACCGACTCGTTCGGGCGGCGAGTGGACTTCCGCAACACCATCGTGATCCTGACGACGAACATCGGCGCCGAACTGATCAAGAGCGGCGGCGGGTTCGGCTTCGCCAAACGCGACGACGAAACCACCTACGAGAAAATGAAGGATCTGCTCCACAAGGAGGTGGAGCGCCACTTCCGGCCGGAGTTCCTCAACCGGCTGGACGACACCATCGTTTTCAAGGCCCTGTCGCGGAACGACCTGACGACGATCGTGGACTACGAGTTGCGGAAGGTGCGGCAGCGTCTGGCCGAGCACGGGCTGGACCTGGAACTGACCGCGGAGGCCCGCGAGTTCCTGATTGAGAAGGGGTACAACCCCGACTTCGGCGCCCGGCCGCTGCGGCGGGCGATCGAGCACCACGTGGAGGACCCCATCAGCGAGGAGATCCTCCGCGGCGGGTACAAGGACAAGGCGAAGATCCTGGTTTCGGTCCGCAAGGAAGAAGGGGCCGAGGAGAAGTCCCACCTGTACTTCGAAGGGGTGGGCGAGAGGGCGGCGAAGCCCGATCCGGCCGCGCGGCAACTACAGGAGGTTCACGAGGGAACGTGACAGTTGCCGGCTGCCGATTGTCGGTTGACGAACAAGGGCTTGCGTGTTCGAAGGAGCACGCAGGCTCTTTCTCTTGGCGCAGGGAGAGTGCTCAGCATTCAATGACCGGTGTCCAAGGCGGGGCGGTCGGCAGCCGGCTTGCCTTTCGGCGGCGTCCTCTGCTCCGCCGCGGGTGTTGGACACCGGGTGTTGAGTACGGGATGCTTCGTCTGTTCCTGACCGGAAGGGCCCCTGACGGATGAGCGCCTTCGACGACCTTCTCGTTCCTCCTCGCCGCGTCGCCGTTGGCGACGGCGTGTTTCGGTGGCCGTCGCGGGCGACCCTCGCCTGCGCGGACGCGGCCGACGCTCTGCCGCTGGGGCAACTCGCCGACGACCTGAGGGCTCGCCTGGGCTTGCGGGCGCGGGTCGTGCCCGCGGCGTGCGAAGGGGCGACGCTGACCGTCGGGCGAGCCGACGCGTCGCTCGGCGCCGAAGGCTACCGCGTCGCGATTGCCTCCGACGCGATCCGCGTCACTTCGCCCGCGGCGGCGGGCGCCTACCACGCGGTGCAGACACTTCGTGAAAGCCTGCTCGGTGACGGTTGTCTCCCCCGCGGCGTCATCGAGGATGCCCCCGACTTCCCTCGCCGCGGCGTGTACCTGGACTGCTCGCGCGGCAAGGTGCCCAGGCTTGCCACGCTCAAGGCGCTCGTCGAGCGCCTCGCCGGCTGGAAGATCAACGAACTCCAACTCTACGTCGAGGACGTCTTCACCTTCCGCCGTCACCCGCTCATCGGGCGCGGGCACTCGCCGCTGACGCCGCGCGAGGTCCTCGCCCTGCAAGCCCACTGCAAGCTGCACCACGTGCGGCTGGTCGGGTCGCTGGCCAGCTTCGGTCACATGGAACGCATCCTCTGCCTGCCTGCCTACCAGGAGCTCGGCGAGTTGCCCGGCTACCAGGGACATGTCGGAGGCAGCACGCTGGACCCCACCAACCCGCTCAGCATCCGCCTTGTCGAGGAACTGTACGAGGAGTTCGTGCCGCTGCACGAGGCCGTCGACTTCAACGCCTGCTGCGACGAGACGTGGGAGTTGGGCAAGGGTCGGAGCAAGCGGCGGGCCGACGAGATCGGCGTCGGCCGGGTCTACCTGGAGTTCCTGCTTAAGCTGCATGCCCTGCTGGCGCGGCACGGCAAGCGGATGAACGTCTGGGCCGACATCGTGCTGGAACACCCCGAACTTCTCGGCGAGGTGCCGCGCGACATCGTCATGCTGAACTGGGACTACAACGTCGGGGGCACGCGCATCGCCCGCACGAACGAGATCGCCGCGGCCGGTCTGGCGCTGGTGGTCTGCCCCGGCACGAGCAGTTGGCAGACGCACGGCACGCGTCTGGCCAACGCGATGGGGAACGTCGCCGAGGCGGCCGAGCAAGGCAGGCGGCATGGCGCGGAGGGGCTGCTGAACACCGACTGGGGCGACAGCGGGCACCGCAACCTGCTGGGGGCCAGCCTGCACGGTTTCGCCCACGGCGCCGCGCACGCGTGGAACGGCGCCGCCGTGGACGACGCGACGTTCACGCGGCGGTTCGCCCGGGCCGTCTACGGCGACGCGGACGGCTCGATCGCGGATTTCCTCCGCGTCCTGGGGCGCAGTTATGTCACGTGCGGCGCGCCGCACTTCAACGAGTGCGCCCTCTACCACGCCCTGGTCGAACCGCTCGCGGGCGCGGGCGAAGGCAAGAAGAGCCGCATCGACACGATCACCGCCGACGGCGCGAGCCAGGTGATGGCGGACCTGGCAGCATCGAAGGCTCCCGTTGCCTCGCGGCCCCTGGCCGCCTTCGAGTCGCTCGCCCTTGAGGAGCTTGCCTTCGCCTCCCGCATGGACATCGCCGCGTGCAATCGCGTCCTTCTCGCCAAGTCGGTGCGGTCGGGCGTCGCGCCCCCGGCCGCCGACCTTCGCGCCCACGGCGAGGAGCTGGCCGTTGTCGCCGCCGACCTCGAACGCCTCTGGCTGGCGCGCAACAAGCGCGCGCGCCTCAACGCCAACCTCGACCTCATTCGCCTCGCCAGGGACGAAGCGATGATGTAGGCTATCGCGAGAAGAGGACAAAGGCCCGCACAGAGGCGCAGAGGGACAGAGGCAGGATGGAGAAACCGCCCTTCCGGTCTTCTCTGAGAAACCTTTCTGTTCTTACCTCCGGCCCTCCGCGCCTGTGTGTGGTTGTCCGGCCTCTGCGTTTACAGGAGATGCCTCCATGGCGGATCACCAGTTCGGCATCATCGGCGGCGGGAACATGGCCGAGGCCATCCTGCGCGGCGTACTCGCCGCCAGCGTGATCAATCGCAACACGGTCATCGTTTCGGAGCCGAAGTACGAGCGGCGGCAGTTCCTCACGCGCGAGTTGCAGATCAAGTGCGTCGACGACAACCTCGCGGCCGCCGCCTGCCCGCGGATTCTCCTGGCCGTCAAGCCGCAGATGATGGGCGAGGTGCTGCTCCAGGCCGCCCGCAACGTCGCCGCCGACGCCACGGTGATCTCCATCGCGGCCGGAATCTCCACCGCCTTCCTCGACCAGCGCCTCGGGGAGCGCGGGCACATCATCCGCACCATGCCCAACACGCCCATGCTGGTGAGCGCCGGCATGACGGCCATTGCTCCCGGCCCGCGCGCCACGCGCGACGAGGTCTTGTGGGCGGAGAAGCTTTTCTCCGCATGCGGCAAGGTCGTCACCGTCCCGGAGCGCATGATGGACGCCGTGACCGCCATCAGCGGCTCGGGACCGGCCTACGTGTTCTACCTCATCGAGGCGATGATCGCCGCCGGCGCGGAGGAGGGCCTGCCGCCCGACACGGCGGCGATGCTGGCGACCGAGACGGCCGCGGGCGCGGTGAAACTCCTGGCCGAGTCGAGGGAACGGCCCGAGGTGCTTCGCCTTCGCGTGACCAGCCCGGGCGGCACGACCCAGGCGGCCATCTCCTGCATGGACAACGCCGGAGTGAAGGGCTGCATGGTGGCGGCCATTCGCGCCGCGGCGGCCCGAAGCCGCGAACTGGGGAAATGAAGGCGGCGACGGGGAGCGCGGGTGGCCGCGGATGGGCCGACGGGACGTCCGGCGAAGTTGAAGGCCCGGCCCCCGCGCGGCGGGTCATTCCGCCATTGGCGTAACGGCCCTTGGCGGTACAATGGCATGCAAGCGGAATGGATGAACGGTCCGCTTGCTTCAAGGGAGGATCCGCGTTGCACCGGACTCATGCGGTTGCCCTGCTGATGGCGGGCGTTGCGGCACTGTCCGCGGGCGGCGGCGCAGCCAGGGGCGAACGGGTTCTGTCGGCAGTCGCCTATGCCGACCAGATCAAGGGAATGTGGGTGGGCCAGCTGCTGGGCAACTACGCCGGCAGGCAGGTGGAGGGGCTGACGATCGTGAAGCGGGAAGGTCCCGACGTCGTCAACAAGCCCATTACGGATTACCAGGTCCAGTGGAACGCCATCCTCCAAGGCCGCTACTACGACTCGGGCGGCACGCTGCTGGGCAATGCCACCTGGTGGCTGGGCGACGACGACACGTTCGTGGAGTACCTTTACGCCCATGCGCTGCAATCAAAGGCGTCGCTGAGCGTGGCCGAGAGGACCGCCTTGTGGGACACCGGTCTTGCCGGCTATGGCCTGTACTTCGCGAATCTCCAGTCGCGGCTGCTCATACACCGTCATGGGATGCAGGCCGACCAGGCCGGCACGCCGCGAAACAACATGTGCTCCTACTGGACGATCGATTCGCAGATTGCCACCGAATCGCTCGGGGCCATTGCGCCGGGCATGCGCGTCAACGCGGCCGCGCTGGCGGGCGACTTCGGCGGGATCACCAACAGCGGCTACCCGCTCCACGCGGCGCAGTTCTACGCCTCCATGTACGCCCAAGCCCCCTTCGCCACGAACGTCGAGGACCTCGTGGCCGACGGCCTGCAGTGCGTTCCCCAGGGAAGCTGGACCCGCTCGCTCATCGAGCACGCCGTCGGGCGTTACCAAGCCGACAAGGCTGACGACGGCCTGCTCAACGGCTGGCTGGCCAGCCGCAACGGCGTGCTGGACTTCGCCCAGCAGCGAGGGCGGCTCATGCTCTGGACGCAGTCGGCCACGAACACCGCCTTGACAGCCCTGGCCGTTCTCTACGGCCAGGGGAGCTTCCAGAAGACCGTCGAGTACGGCGTGCGGGGCGGGCAGGACTCCGACTGCAATCCCGCCACGGCCGGGGGGTTGGTCGGGCTGATGAAGGGATACGACGCCGTCGTGAGCGAGTTGAGTTCGAGCGGGTTCGGCGCCTCGGCGATCCCGCAGTCGTACACCCCCAATGGGAATCTCACGTACCTCGGCGGGCAGACGCTGGCGACCGTCGTCGGGTACTTCCAGACGGCGGCGGAGACGCAGATCGCCGCGACGCTCGGCGC
>CAYWTX010000051.1:0-6818 GCA_964461295.1 uncultured Planctomycetaceae bacterium
CGCCTCCCACACCATCGCAAGCCCGTCGTAGTTGGCGCCGGGCTGCTCCATCTCGCGGGCGATCTGGCGGGCATGCACCTCCCACGCCTGCGCCTCGCCTTGCAGGGGCAGGTGCAGCATCATCGCGATGAAATGCTGGTAGTCCTGGGCGTACTGGGGCGGGACCTTGATCTCCACGATGCTCGAACTCTTCGCGAATGCCACCCTCTCCCGCTCGCCGAACCGCTGGTTGATCCGCCGCTGGATCATGTCGCACCGCTGGTAATCCGGTTCCTGCAGGGCCAGACTCAGCGGTCGCGACACGCGGCACGTGGCGCCCCCAATCAGCCGCCCTTCCCGGAACCGCGGCGCATCCGACGGACGGTCGGGCTCCAGGAACGGGTTGATGAACACCGACCCCTGGGCGCGCGCCCACTCGCGGCTGCGAGCCTCCGGCGCGCTGCCCTCCCCCGCCGCCATGTACATGCTCCACGGAAGAAGGATGCCGCCGTCCAAGCTCTTCGTGCTGGTGCGGCTGAGGGCGGAAATGTTCACATCGAACCTGTACCCGGCCGGCGCGCCCGGCGGTATCGCGCCGACGAACCGCACGACCGCGGTGTCCTTGTCGGCGATGATCTCCGACGGCGTTGCGCCGGCCGTGCCGTGCGTCGGCGAGCCGACCTTCATCTTCAGCATGTACTGGACAATCTGTTCCTTGACGGTCGGCGGAGCGTCGCCCGAACCGTTCTTGCCCAGTCCGACCACCAAGCCGTGACCGTCGACGAGCAGCCCGCCGCCGCCGGCGATGCCCGCGAACTCGCCGACCGTCCCCTCCACGTCGGCAGGCGCCGGGGCCTCCACCTTCCTGGCGGGCTTCGTGGACTTCTCGAACTTCCAGAAGTCCCCAAAGGCCTTCATGTCGCTCTCGCCGCAGCCCCCGGCGATCCCGCCGAGCAACACCGCCAATGCGACCGCGACAGCCCGTCCAGTATGCATCATCCACCTACTGCCTGAAATAGTCACACCTTCCACGTACCCATGCCGCGCGATCGATCCCCCGGCCCCCGGCCTCAATCGAATACCGGCCTCGGCGAATCCTCCACCGCACCGCCCCGCGGCGGGCGCGGCGCCGACGGCGGCGGCGGCTTTGCCGTGGGCGACGCCGCACGCGACGTCGCCCCCGCGGGACGCGATGTCGGGCCGCGAGGAGCAAAGTCGGACCTCATCGACTCGGTCAACTCCGGGTAGACCATCTGTTGGCCCTGCCGCAGCGATCCGCTCATCACGGTAGGGTTGGCTTTGGCGATCAACGGCCAGTACTTCCCGTCGCCGTACACCTTCTGCGCAATGCCCCAGAACCCCGCGTCGCCCTTCTGCACCGTGTAGACCTTCTGGCCCGGCGCGGGCGTCACGTCCATCGGGGCAGGCTTGCTCGTTGGCGCCGCGATCTGCCCGCCGGTCCCGCTGCCGACGTCCACGATCCCCCCGGCCGTGCCGACCCCCGCCGGCGCCGTCGTCGGCAACGCCGACTTGGGCGGCGCGACGAGTTTGTCGCCCGCCTTCAGCGTGCTGCTGCTGACCTTGGGGTTGGCCGCCGCGATCACGGTCCAGTACTTCCCGCTGCCGTAAAGCTTCTGTGCGATGCCCCAGAACCCGGCGTCGCCCTTTTGCACGACGTACGTGCCGGCCTCGCCGGCCGGCGGCGGCGCAGCGGCGGCACTGGCGCCCGCGCCGCGCGCCGGGGCCGCGCCCGGCTTGGGCGGGATCGTCAGCTTCACCCCCGGCTTCAGGGCATTGGAGTCAACCGACGGGTTCGCCTTGGCGATCAGCGGCCACAGCCGGCCGTCGCCATACACCTTCTCCGCGATCGCCCAGAAACCCGAGTCGCCCTTCTGCACCTCGTAGGCGCCCGGCGCGCCGGCCACCGGTGCCACCGGTGCCACCGGAACAACGGGTTTGGGCAGAAGCGGCGGGGCGTCCTCGATCACCGGCGTGACGGGCGGCTCGACAGCCTTGGGCGCCGGCGGCGTCTCGCGGATCGTCGGCGTGACGACTTCGGAGGCCGGGGCGGCCAGGACGGGCGAAGGCGCCGCAGCCAACGAGAGCGGAACGTCCGCGATCTTCGGCGTTTCCTCGCGGATGGTCGGCGCCACCACCGGTTCGGGGGCCGGCGGCGTGTCGGTGATCTTCGGCGCCGGCGGGGCATCCGTCACGGGCGATGTGTCGATGATCTTCGCCGGGGCCGGCGGGACGTCGGCGATCTTCGGGGCCGGCTCTTCGTGGATCTTCGTGGCGACGACCGGCTCGGGCTTCTGCGCCGGCGGCGTCTCCCGAATTGCCGGCGTGATCGCCGGCTCGCTCGGCGGCGGAGTGTCGACGATCCCCCGGATCGGCGGCGTCTGGCGGACAGTGGGCGACGACTCGTGAATGGCCGGCGGAGGCGGCTCGGCTGCGCCCTTGCCGGCCCTGGCCGCCAACGTGTTGAACGCCGGAAGGGACGGCCCGCCATCGGTCTTGTCCTTGCCGGCGTTGGCGTCCCTGGCCACTTCGCCCGGATTGTTGGCGTCGATGCTGCTCGGCGACGCGAACACGGCATAGTAGACGGCCACCGAGATGACGGCCAGAATCCCGACCGAGATCCCAACCTTAAGATCAGTTCGCATTGGCGTGGCTCCTGCCTCTTTCCCACGGCGTTTCGCGCAATCATTAGACCGGCGACCGCCCACAAGATGCAACCGAATTCCGGCCTCGCGCAGCCGGCGGACGCGCCAAGGCCATCCCGCAGTCACGAGGGCACATAACGGCAGACGCGGACGAAGCGCAGCCAGTCCGCCCAACCGTGGCTTCCATCCAGAACCCCATAGGGACAACGCAACGCCGGCGAGACGTTCCGTCGTTCCCGCTCCCGAGACCCGTGCCACGACCGCCGCCTATTTCCTCGTCTTGCCGGGCCAGTCCAGGACGGCGCCAGTCTCGGCCGAGGTGGCATGGGCGGCGTAACGGCCGAGCATGCCGTGGGTGACCTGCGGCGGGCGGGGCTTGTACGCCTTTCGCCGACGCGCAAACTCCGCCGCCGACACGCGGGCGTTGAGCTTCCCGGCCGGCAGATCGATCTCGATGATGTCGCCGTCGGTCAGCAGCCCGATCTCGCCGCGGGCGGCGGCTTCGGGGGCGATGTGCCCGATCGCCGGCCCGCTGGTGCCGCCGCTGAACCGCCCGTCCGTGATGAGGAAGCACTTGTCGTACAGCCCGAGGCCCTTGATGTAGCTGGTGGGCGCGAGCATCTCCTGCATGCCGGGCCCGCCGCGCGGGCCCTCGTTGCGGATGACCACCACGTCGCCGGGCTTCACTTTGCCGCTGAGGATGACGCGGCAGGCGTCTTCCTGGCTCTCACAGATCGCCGCCTTCCCGGTGAAGCGATACATGGAGGGGCTCAGGCCCGCCTGTTTGACGATGGCGCCGTTGCGGGCGATGTTGCCGTACAGGACGACCAACCCGCCCTTGGCGGTGAACGCGCGTTCGATCGGGCGGATCACGTCCTGAGCGTCGAGCTTGCCGGCGTTGCGCACCGGCAGCTTCGCGGGGCGCTGCCCCCGCAGCATGGCTCGCACCTGCTCAACGCCGCGCCCGGTGGCCTTCCAGCCCTCGGCGTACATCTTCCTCGCGGCCGGGGAAATCCTCTTGCCGCGCAGCGACCATTTCACCAGGTTGTCCATCACGCTTTCGCCGGTGACGGTCATGCAGTCGGTGTGGACCAGCTCGGGCTTGTCCCACCAGAGTTGCCCCATGATCGTGTGGATGCCGCCCGCGCGGTGCACGTCCTGCATGTGGTAGGTGCGCCCCTCGGGCGTCGACGACGGCGCCACGCGGCAGATGTTCGGCGTGCGGGCCGACACGCGCTCGATGTCCTTGAGGCCGAACTTCACGCCCGCTTCGCTCGCCATCGCCAGCAAGTGCAGCACGGTGTTGCTCGATCCGCCCATGGCCATGTCCACCGTGAAGGCGTTCTCGAACGCCTTCCTGCTCATGATGCTCTGCGGCAGCAGGGGCCAGGTCTTCTTGCAGCCCCCGCGGGACCACTCGCCGGCCATCTTCACGATGCGCTTGGCGGCTGCGGCGTAGAGGTCCATCCGCGCCGGCGAAGTCGCCAGGCACGTGCCGTTGCCCGGCAGCGCCATGCCGATCGCCTCGCACAGGCAGTTCATGCTGTTGGCGGTGAACATGCCGCTGCACGAGCCGCAGCCGGGGCACGTGTTGCACTCGTACTCGGCCACCTGCTTGCCCGTCATCTTGCCCGTCCGCAACTGGGCGACGGCGTAGAACTGGTCGATCAGGTCCACGTCGCGTCCAGCCACGCGCCCGGCCTCCATCGGCCCGCCGGAGACGAAGATGGCCGGCACGTTCAGCCGCAGTGCGGCCAGCAACATGCCGGGGATGACCTTGTCGCAGTTGGGGATGCAGATCATCGCGTCGAACTGGTGGGCTTCCATCATCGCCTCGACGCTGTCGGCGATCAGTTCGCGGCTGGCGAGCGAATACTTCATGCCCGCGTGGCCCATGGCGATGCCGTCGCAGATGGCGATGGTGTTGAACTCAAACGCCGTGCCGCCGGCGGCTCGCACCTGCTTCTTGACGTACTGGCCCACGGCGTCCAGATGCACGTGCCCGGGCACCACGTCGGTGTAGCTGTTGACGACGGCGATAAACGGCTTGCGGATGTCCGCGTCGGTCAGGCCGGTGGCCTTGAAGAGACTGCGGTGCGGCCCGCGCTGGTCGCCCTTCTTCACGTTGTCGCTTCGCATCATGTTTGGTGGCTCTCCGCTATACGCACTGTCTTCTCGGTCGCTACTGTGAAACGCCCCTCCAACCTATCCGCGTACTTATCGGGCAATCGGCGCAGGACATCAATCTTGTTCTGCGTGCGCTCGTTCGCCAGGCGGAGCAGAATGAGTCCGCTGTGCGGCAGACGATGCCGATAGATTCGTTCGGCGAATCGCTTGCCGCAAGTGAGGAGTACTCGATGTGTTTCATCTGCCATCACGAGAACCTGCAAATCGGCGATGCCCCTTGCCTGATGATAAACGGAGAAGACATCATGCCCCCACTCGGCGAGCTGCTTGGCAACCCTCGGGCCGACGCATTCGCCGACAACGAACCTCATGCCGCTGTTCCTGATTCAAACGGAACAAATGCCGTATCCTCAAGGGACTTGGAGGCAAACAGCAGGCAGGCCTGGATGTCCTCGGGCGTAAGCCCATCGTACTCGGCGGGGATGTCCGAAGCGGACTGCCCGTGCGCCAGCAAGCTCAGAATGAAATCTACGGTTAGCCTGGTACCGCGAATCACAGGCTTGCCGGCCATGACTTCCGGGCCAGCAGCTATGCGCGCCAGCAGTTGTATGTCCGTCAATTTCGTTTTGCCTTCCACAACCATGATACCGCATGGGGCAGATTACAGGAACCCCTGCGGCAGAATGCGAGCCGGTCGCGTCGCCACAAGCGGCCTTTCAGGCGGCGATGGCCTCTTTCGTTCAGCCACGTTCCTCATGCGGCCATTTTGCCGCGCCGACTGGCCCATTTCGAGGTCAGGTTTTTCCGGGCGCTGCTTGGAACAAAAGCGTGGCGGCGGCGTCCAACATGCAGGTTCCGGCCCCGTGGTCGGCAAGCGGCCGAGGGGACCGATCAGGAGTCCACGATGGTCCGAACGTGCGTGTTCGTCGCGGTTGCGATGATGGTCCTGGCCTCGGCCGGGCTGGCCAAGAGCCTTCGCTCGCCGAGCTACAGGAAGGTCATGGAGATTGTCAATTCGGCGGAGTTGTCGAAGCAGCAGAAGATCGACCGGCTGAAGACGCTGGCCGGCGAAGAAGAGACGCGAATGATGGCGCTGTTCCAGTTGGACGTGCTCGACGCCAATGAGGCGATGCGCACGGCCGTGGCGGTTCTTAGGGCCAAGGATAGCCCGCGCGAACTGAAGCTGCGCATGGGGCATTTTCTGCTGGAGCGCGGCCGGCCGGAGCGGAAGGAGTTCCCCGCGGGCTTCGTGAAGGAGTTCGCGGGATGCCTTGTGGGCCTGGTTCTCGACGGCGGCGAGGCCGAGTTCTGCCAGAAGTTGCCCGGGCATCCGCTGACGGCGGTGGGAGAGTACGCCTACCTGGCCAGCGACTTCGACGGCTACAAGGGCGTCGACTTCGCGCCGTTCAAGGATGCGCGGGTGGCGACGGTGCTCATCCGCTGCCTGGATGCCCCCGACAACGTTTACGCCCAGGATCAAGGCGAGCGCAGCCGCGGCAAGCCGGGCGATCTGACCGGCCGAAACACCGCACGCCAGCAGATTCCCGTCGCCCTGGCCCGGCTGGACTCCGCCGATGCGGTGGAGCCGCTGCGCCGGGTTCTTCGCGGGCACCATGATTGGTATCTGCGCGACAACGCCGCGTATGCTCTGGGCAGGCTGGCGCCTCGCGCCGACCAGGCCAAGCTCGTGGCCGAACTCCAGGACGGAAGGGTCGTGGGCGAGAACGGCCGAGCCGACTCCGCAAAGGACCGTTACCATCATCTGTACGCCTTCGGCCGGGGGCTGATCCATCGCGGCGACGACGGCGGCATCGAGTTCATGGCCTTCAAGTACTCCACCTACGACGCGTTCGACGGCATCAGCGAGACGGTCTACATGCTCGAGGAGCGGGTCAACGTCCTGAGGGACGTGCGAAGTCCCTGGCTGGAGGATTTCCTCAAGCAGGCGTTCAGTCACCAGCGAGTGATGGGCCTGTTGATGCTGGACGGTAAGAAGCTCAAGGCGGACGACTACGGCCACGCCGGCTACGACATGACGAAGGCGGCCCC
>CAYWTX010000052.1:0-1614 GCA_964461295.1 uncultured Planctomycetaceae bacterium
CCGGCGCCGCCTTCGGCGCCCCGCGCGGCCGCCAGGCACGCGGCAAACGCCGCGGCGCACCCGACGGCCTGTTTCACCCATGTTGGCATCGCTCTATCTCCCACGTATGGCTGAGCCTTCCTTCGCCCGCGCGCCCGAGGCATTGGCCGCCCGCTCGGCGATCTCGGCGCGGCGGGCCGTCTCGTTGGTTGCCGAGCGGCCGGTCAGCATATCGCGAACCTGGGGCGATTCGGTGCGCCATCCGCTCAGCGATTGGATCCCCGAACCGGGGACGATAGCCGACGGACCTTGGCCCGCCAGACTGTAGAAGCTGAGTTGGGGCATCGCCGTCTTGGCGAACAGGATCCCTTTGAAATCCAGGAGTGGATTGGTCAGGGCGACCTGCCGACGCAAATGGCACGCGCGCAAGTAGAGGGCACGGCGCGCGGCCATATCGCTCCGGGGCACCTTTCCCGCTTCATCCGCCAGCGCCTGCCATGCGGCCCGCTCGCCGCTCAGATCGCGACAGCCTGGCAGTCTTGCCAGATCCTTCAGGAGCGTATCGGTCCGCGACAGGACCACATCCAGCAGATCGCGCTCGGCCGACAGGTCGGTCAGGGCCAGGGGGTGATGCGGCCGATTCGCCGGCACACGTGCCGGCCGGGCCTTGCCATCAGGGTGGTGGAACGTCCAGTCCTGCTCCCACTCGGCCACCACGGCGCCGGAAGGGCCGGCCAGCGCATGGGCGCCCATCGCACACGATGCCAGGACCAGGATGAAAACCAAGGGCACGCCGGCGCAGCGTACCTCGCGTGACGCTGGGTTCCCCACCAGTCCCCGAAGGGCACGGTTGGTGGCAGCCACAGGCCCAAGCCCGTGGACCAGCGGCATATCGCGCATGGATCCCGCGAAGCGGCCGATTGTGGCGCACGGCCTGGCCTTGATCGGCCCTTCGGGGGTTCTGGGAGCCCATCTCTCCGTTTCCACGGGCTGGCGCCCGTGGCTATCCTCAATCGCTGCGCTTGGGGGGCGAAGAGAAGCCAAACCGCAACGGCCACGCTTCATGGTGCACCCCGTTGGCGGCGGAGATGTGGGTAGCGGCAGGGGCCCACGTCCCCGGCCAGGCCCTGATCGCCCCTTCCGGGCGAAAAGGGATGGGGCCGCTTCCCCAGTTCCTTCACAACCTCTCAGACGTCGCATTGCGTCACCTCCCGGCACCGGGGATTCCCTGCTTGGCTCGCAGTTCGGCCAGAACGGCCATGGCCACGCCCCGCAGGTCGACGACGTCCCAATCGGCATCTTGGGGAGAGGCGATGGGCACGCTCAGGACCCGGACTTCGGACGCGCCAGGGTTTGCGCCACCGTGGCTGGTCAGGAACCTGAGCGTAAGTCCGCCGGTCCGAGTCGGCTTGTCCAGTTGAATGCGTTGCGGCCCCTGCATAGCGGCGAAGGCGCCCTTGGCGACCGGGACCGCGCCACCGTCCAGATACAGCTCGTAGTCCTTCCAGCATTCCTGAAGAGACCACGCGGTTCGACCATAGTACAGCAGTTCGGCGACTTCGACCGGTTGGTCCCATTTCAGACAGAACGAAACGGTCTGCCCCGACGCGCCTCGGACTGCCCAGGCCGCGTAGT
>CAYWTX010000053.1:0-5098 GCA_964461295.1 uncultured Planctomycetaceae bacterium
GAGTTGGGACCGGTTCCATCGCGGGCGTCGGGCGGAAGCGGCGACCGTCCCGGGAAGGGCGTCGCCTTTGCGGGGTTCCAGCAGAGCCGTGCCGTGCCGGCACGGTTGCCTACGGACCGGGGACCGGTTCCATCGCGGGCGTCGGGCGTGCGGAAGCGTCTCCATCGCGGGCAGAGCATGCGTGAGCGGTCCCTCATTCGCACCCGACCGTCCCTAAGGGACGGCTCTGTTGGATTGCCCGGCCGGACCCTATCCCCCGATCACCTCCCGCACGTTTTTCTCATTCACCGGCTCGATCACGCCCCGGTCGGTGATGATCGCGGTGATCAGTTCGGCCGGAGTGACGTCGAACGCGGGCGAATAGGTGCGGATGTCGCGTGGGGCCGTCCGGCGCCCGAAGCCGTTGGTGATTTCCTCGGCCGAGCGCTGCTCGATGGGGATGGCGTCGCCGGAGGGCAGCGACAAGTCGAAGGTGCTGTAGGGCGCCGCGACGTAGAACGGGATCTTGTGCCGCGCCGCCAGGATGGCGACGCCGTAGGTGCCGATCTTGTTGGCCGCGTCGCCGTTGGCGGCGATTCGGTCGGCCCCCGTGATCGCCGCCTGCACGCGACCCTCGCGCATCACCTGGGCGGCCATGTTGTCGGTGATCACCACCGCGTCCAGCCCGCCGCGAGCCAGCTCCCACGCCGTCAGCCGGCTGCCCTGAAGCAGCGGCCGCGTCTCGTCGCAGTAGACCGTGAAGCGGTGCCCGCCGGCGTGGGCGAGGTACATGCCCGCGGTAGCCGTGCCGATCCCCGCCGTGGCCAGCGCCCCGGCGTTGCAGTGCGTCAGGACGCCCCGGCATCGGCGGATGAGCGGCTCGGCGTAGCGGCCGATGGCCAGGCACAGCGCCGCGTCCTCCGCGTGGATCGCCCGCGCCTCGGCCAGGATCGCCTCCCCCACGGCCGCGACGCCCGCACCGGCCGACGACCGCGCCTCGGCCAACTGCATCACGCGCCGCACGGCCCAGGCAAGGTTGACGGCCGTCGGGCGAGCGGACGCCAGCGTCTCCGCCAGGCGCCGCAGCGCCGGCAGGAAGTCGCCCGCCCCGGCCGCTTCCTGCGCGGCCAGCGCCATGCCGTACCCGGCCGCGACGCCGATGGCGGGCGCCCCGCGCACCACCAGGCGGAGGATCGCGTCGCGGAGCGTCGGCACGTCGCGGCAGTTGAGGTACTCCACGTGCTCGGGCAGGCCCGTCTGGTCCAGCAGCCTCAGAAAGCCCGCCGCGGGGTCGCCAACCCACTCCACCACCTTCGCCGGCGGCTCGATCGTCTGTGTCGCGCGTGTCGTCATGGCATCTGAAACTACACCACGGCGCGGCGAAACCCAACGCCAATTCTCCTCCGGCGCGCCGATGCGCCCGCGGGCGGCTTGCCTGCGGGCCTTCCTCTCCTCATGCCGATATGCAAAACGCCATTCACGTTCCCGCCCGTTCCGGCCGATATACTGGCTATCATAGGAAGCGAGATTGGGTCCCGGCGGCAGAGGAAGTGAACCTCCCACGGCGCCGCCGGAGCCCTGGCCCACAGGCCGATCCAGGGAAGGAGCCGCGGATGCTGGTGCTTTCGCGACAACGAGACGAATCGATCAAGATCGGTGATGACATCGAAATCACCATCGTCGACATCCGAGGCGAGAAAGTCCGTCTGGGAATCTCCGCGCCCCCGCACGTCCCCGTTCACCGCAAGGAAGTCTACGAAGCCATCAAACGCGAGAAGCAGGCCCAGGCCATCGAAAACGGCGGCAGCATCAGAGTGGAATCCCTCGCCGGCCGAAAACACCCCGACGTGCCTATGGGGTAACCGCTACACCAGTAGCGTTCTCACTGTTCATTGCCCCCCCTTCTTGCGGAGGTCCACCCACCGCCACCACTCGCGGCCCGTCGCGGGCGGGGCGCCGTGGCCCGAAAGGTCCACCACCCGCATGCCGGCCGCCTTGAAGGCCTCCGCCGCCATCGCCGAATTGCACGCCCCGACCTTCAGGTTGGGAAACGTCTGGCGGATCGACGGCAGCGAATTCACCAGGCGAGCCTCCACAACGATCCGCGGCACGGTCACGTTCGCCACCACCTCGTACGTGACGTGCCAATCCTCGCGCTGCCAGCACAGCACCGGGCCGTCCGGATAGCCCGCCTCGTTGATCTGCCAGTGGATCGCGGCCAACTCCCGCGGCGAACGGCGCGTGAGATACAGCACGTTCGCCGTGCCCGCCAGCCGGCGAATCGCCGCCGGCGCATCGCCCGCGTTGGGCGTCGTCAACCCCGGCAGGCCGTCCAGGTCCACCGCCACTGCCGGCGCGTTGGGCTCCCAGGCGTAGTAGTTCCCCCGGCCGTCCACTTCGTCCCCCCACGGGTCCAGGTGCGAAACCAGGAAGTCGTACCGCCCGGGCGCCTTCGGAGCCGGCAGCATCGCGCCGGCGTAGCCGAGGCGGTCGGTATAGGCGCATCGCTCCGGGGCCTCGCCGGCCCGCATCCGCACCGGCGCCGCATCCACCGGCATGTTGACGGCGCGGAACTCGTTCCGCTGTAGACGGATCACCGCGGCCGTCTGGCCCCCCGCCGGGGCAAGCTGGTCGGGCACGGTGACGACATACTGCCCCCCGCACCCCGCCGATGCCGCCGCCGCGACGGACAGCAACCCCAGCACGACACGATGCGCCCAAGCTTCCATGGAACGCAATTAGAACGGATGGCCGCCGGCGATGTCAAACCAAGCCGGCGGAATCGCCGACTCCCCCGCCGCCCCGGCCGGGCGTTCGCGGCTTTCCGTTCCGGTCGGAGACTCGCGACGGCACGGACGACCCGGCGCGCAAACGGGGTCGCCCCCTACTGGTGGATTTCCACCACGTCCTTGTCGTGCAGCGGGGCGGTCTTGTGGACGTGCATGCCGTCGTGGCGCCCCTCGCCCCACACGCGAGCGAACTTGATCATGTCGGGCAGGTCGCGGTGAATCTGGCGGGCCAGGTCCTCCACCGTTGCTCCCACCGGCAGGATGAAGGGCTTGGCCTTGTCCACGCCCTGGCCGGGCTCCTTGGTGTACACGCGCAGGACGCACAGCAGTTCCCACAGGCGGCGCCGCAGGCAGTCCAGGCCTTCCCGCGTCGTGCTGGATATGCCCATCACCTGCACCTTGCCCGCGTACAGCTCCGCCAGCGTCTCGACCGCCCCCACCCCCCCCGGCAGGTCGATCTTCGTCGCGACCATCAGTCCGCAGTACGCCGACCGGTCGGCCGGGTCAATCTGGCTGCGCGGCAGCGACAGCAGCTTCAGTTCGCGCTGGGCGAAGAGCCCCAGCAGCATCTCGGCCTGCTCCAGCGCCTCGCCGGCGGCGTCCACCACGAGCACGATCGCATCGGCCCCGCGAACCGTGCCCATGAGCCCGGCCGGCACGTGCTCCGCCGTGACGGGCGGCATGTCCACAAGTTGGATCTGCGCGCCCTCGTGGGGCCACATGCCCGGACAAGGCGCCGACGTCGTGAACGGGTAGTCGGCGACCTTGACGGGCGCGTTGGTGGTGGCGGCCACCAGGGCGCTCTTGCCGCAGTTGGGCGCCCCCAGCAGAACCACCTGCCCGGCGCCGCTTCGCGGCACGTGGAAGGGATCGGCGGCCTTGGCGGCGACGGGCTTCTTCCCCTCGCCCTTGCGGAGCTGGCTGATGCGGTGCTTGACGTCGGCTTGCAGCTTCTCCGACGCCTTGTGCTTGGGCATCAGCCGGAGCATTTCCTGCAGGGCCGCGAGCTTCTCCTCGTCGGTCGTCGCCTGGCGGAACCGTTCGTTGGCCTTCTCGTACTGGGGGGTGACGTTCGTCGCCATGGAATCAGCTTATGGCTTCCAGCGGCCGGCTTCCAGCTTCCAGCTTCGCGACGAGCAATCTATTCGCGGCCATGCGGAGATTCTCCCCGGCGCGGCCAGGGCCGCAACCCGTGGGCCGCTGGCATCCGTCGCAGCCCAGCGGGTCCCGTTGGGCGGAGCGCAGCGGCGAAGAGAACCCTTTTCGCCCGCGGTGGAAATTGTTACTGCCCGTCCAGATATTCCCGCGGTGGTGACAGACAGGTGTCACTCGAGTCGCGTAGTCTCCTCAACGCCAGCAGGAATCCGATCGGCCACGGAAGAGGCCCAGCGTGTCAGGGACGGCGGCGAACCAGAGGTGCCGGCGAGGGCAGCCCAGCCCATCGCCGGGGCGACAGGTGAGGAGAGCCGGATGAGCCGATACCGCGTCCCAAGATCCGGGCAGCCGATGTTGACGTTCTTCGGAGACCTGATCGCGAAGGAGACGTCTTTGCGCGACCCCACAGGCCCGCAGTTCAGCGTCATGCTGTTCCGCACGGAGGCCCCGGGGTACGTGCTGGCCGTCGACTACAACGGCGGCGGCGAGGTGGTCCAGTGGGCCGCCCACACGCCTCGAAGGCTGGACGTGGCCAAGCTCTTCGACCAGTACGTGGACTTCGCGCGGCCCGACGCGGCCGCGCTGGCGGTATTCAAGGAGGCCATGCTGTCGATCATGGCCCAGTCGCCCGAACTGGACGAGGTCATACAGTGGTCTTCGGTCGTGGCGAAGGAGCAATAGAGCGGGAGCAGCCGAGGTACGCCGCGGGGTGGGGGAACCGGGCTTCGCCGTCAGGCGAGGCCCGGTGTTCGTTCCGGGGCGAGGCGAGCCGGGGGCACGAGGCTCGCACGCGATGCGCGTAGGCGCTGCCGCCGGCAGTGCAGCGACCGGGCCGACACGGCCCGGCTCTGTCGGGATCTTCTCCCAACCGCGTTGACGGCGCGCGGACGCGGACGCCCGGGCAAAGCCTCGCGCGATAGCGACAATCGATCTCGCCCCATAGCCGACCTGGACGCTTCCCTCAGAGTTTGTGAAAGAACTAGAACTCGCAGGTCTGCCCACTCTGGACGCTTTCTGTCGCCCCTTCGGGGCTAAGGGCGCGCTCAAGAATAACTTGAACAATTCACTGCTGGACCTTCCGGTGAAACGTCGATGAAGGATTCATGGACGCCACGCACAGTCTCGGACGGATCCGGCGGAAGTACCAGTCTCTCAGTATGGTAATGGATGAACGG
>CAYWTX010000054.1:0-6690 GCA_964461295.1 uncultured Planctomycetaceae bacterium
ATATCCGAGTCAGCATTCACGCCAATACCTACAGGGTGCGCCGTTCCCAGGACAAACTGCGTTCCTTCATCTTGGCCTCGGAACTACCGTCACCTTTCAACTGGTAAGAGTCGTTACATTACTTTTGCGAACCGCAATAAGCTGGACCGACCGGTGATTTTGTATCAACCGGAGGACACTAGGGACGGGGGGAAACTAGGGACGGGGGAAACTAGGGACGCGCCCTAGTTTCGGAGAGCAGAGGACAGAAGATGGTGGGATCCCCATCGGGCCATGTGTCTCGGATGGACACGGCAAGGACGCGCCGTGATGGGGGCTGTAGGTCGGCCAACGGCAAGCGGCCGCCGCCCCGCCGAACGGCGAGGCGCGAACGGGGTCCACGACCGTTCTTGCGGCGTTTCCTCAATCTGTAGGGCTGGTGTCCTTTCGGCAGAGCTGAAAGATCTTCAGAACCCGCGTAGCGGCGCTATAGCGGGGCCATGGATCAAGCGGTGGAGCGGGCGTGGCTCGTCGGCGGAGCGAAGGCGTGGAGGCAGGGAGCGGGGCGTGGACCCTATCCGGACGGCAGGCCCTGGCTTGATTCAAGCGTGCGGAGGTAGTTCCACGGCATCCAGTCGGCGGGGGCGGCGGCCAACTCGCTCGCGTGTTTCTGCAGTTCGGTGAGGTAGTGGAACGGATTGGGGCCGTTGAGCTGGCAGGTGTGGATGAGGCTCATGAACAGGTCGCCGACACGGGCGCCGTTCTCGGTCTTGTAGAAGTAGGCGTTCTTGCGGTGCAGGATGGCCTTCCTGAGCGCTCGTTCGCAGACGTTGTTGTCCAGGGGGGCCCCGGGCACGCGGAGGAACAGGGCCAGTTCGTTCCAGTGCTTGCGCATGTAAGCGATCGCCTCGCCGAGGCTGCTGTTGGGTTCCACCTTCCTGTCCTCGATCTGCGCCTTCATCCACGCCTCGAGCTCGGCCATCCGAGGGCCGCTCCGGGCCTGATGAAAGCCCAGGCGCTGCTCGGGAGACATCCCCTGGCCCTTGGCGATCGCGTCGTTGCGGTAGACGTCCTTGAGGATCTCCAGGACATGAATGCACTCCTCCGGGAAGCTCCCCGCGACATCCACGAACCTTCGCCTGCCGTGCGCCAGGCAGTTGGCCAGGAGGGTCTGTAGTTCGTCCAGCACGTTGCGCGACAGGGCGTCGCACATCTGGATCGGAGGGCCGAGCTGGGTTGAGCGCTGCTGGAGCAGATCGAACAGGTTCTCGCCGGCGTGCTTGTGCCCGGTGAGGAACAGCGCGATCTCGTGTTCGCCGGCCTTCGAGACGATGCCCGACGTGAAGACGCCCGCCCGGCCGCCGGCTTCACCCGGATCGACGCGGTTCTCGGTCGTCTGGGCCGCGGCAACGCCGCCGCCCGCCTCTCCCGCCGCGCTGGCCAGCGCCAGCACCTTCGGGGGAGAGGCTGTTTCTTCTTGACGCCGACGGGCCGTCTCCCTCCCCTTCGTGAGACTCGTCGCCTACAGCCTTGCCGTGCTCGCCAGGCCCGGCAGGAAGTAGTCGGTGACCACCTGCTCCCAGCTCATTCGCCGGGCCAGTTCAAAGCCCCTCGCGATCCGCCGCTCCATCGCGGCCGGGTCCGTCGTCAGCCGGTCGCGCAGCAGACACGCCAGGCGGTACGACTCCGCCGCCTCGACGGTGTCGCGCTCGCCCATGGAGATCTGCCTGAGCCGATCCAGGCTCATGTCCTCCGGCACATGCAGGTAGTTCGCCTCGATGATGTTCTCCTGGTCGGGCATTTCCTCGGCCGCCCGACGGGCAAAGCCCATGCAGCCGCAGACATTGCTGACCAGGCAGATGGCCCCGTAGCTGAGGGGCTCGAACTGGCTGATGCCGAACGGCTCGTAGATGCTCAATCCGAACTCCGCGTCGGCGCCTCGCCGCAGGTCGGCGAACGTCATGTCTCCCGGCATGCGGTCGCCGCACACTGCCGCGTTCCAGTCCCACTGATTCACGAACACCGTCCGCACCGCCCGGTGGTCGCGGTTGAAGATGTTCACCATCTTCCCGACGACCTCCTCGCCCTGGCACAGGTCCGGGTAGCCCAGTTCGTGGTACACCGGCCAGCCGTACACTCGCTCCATCTGCCGCACGTCGGGCTGGCGCCGCTGCCCCGCCAGCGTGCCCAGGATGAAGTGCACGGCCGTCTGGCCTCGCTCGGCCAGCATCGGCTCGAGCTGGTGCAGCACCGCCAGGTCGCGCCAGAGCGCCTTGCTCAGCACCGGGCGGCACACGTGGCTGAACACCCAACTGGGTTGATAGCCCAGGAGCCGCTCGGCGTACCGCGCCAACTTGGCCTTGCTGGTCCGGCTCTCGGTCGCGGTGATTCGCTCGGCCGGCACGCCGTTGTAGACCAGGTCGATGCCCATCGTCTGGAAGTGCGGGTCGACGAATTCCAGTTCGCGGATGACGTAGTCGCCCACGGCGAAGACTTCGTCGAGGTACCGGGCGGCCTTCACCAGCGGGTGCTTGTAGTTGCTCCTGACCTCGGGGAACACGTCCTCGAGCCTCAACTCCATGCGGCGGGCGAGGTCCATCACGTTGTAGAACATCGTGTCGTGGCCGGAATGTTCCTCCACCACAGGCCGCACCGACGCCACCTCGTGCGCGTAGAACACCGTGCGGATGTCCTTGTTGCCGGCCAGCACGGCCCGCAGGGCCAGAGGCACGCCCATGTGCTCGTGGGCCAGGATGAGCATGCGCCCGTCGCCGTTGCTGTCGCCGCGACAGATCGCCTCCAGGGCCTCGAACCCGGGCTCGGCGAGGCGGATGTATTCCTCGTATTCCCAGATCTTCTCATACTCGTGGCTGGCGATGGCGAACTTCTTGAACAGTTCGCCCTTGAACAGGTTCAGCCGGGCCATGTTGGCGTGGAACACGTCCACGACCAGGACCTCGACTTCCTTCTCCTTGCCCGTCGTGGCGTCGTCCACGGTGCGCGTGCCGTAGATGATGTGGACGTCGTATGTCTTCTCGATGGGGAGGAACTTCTCGCGCCATTCCGGCGGCATGATCGCGTCCATCGAACTGTAGCGGATGTGCCCGCCGACGCCCAGCCGCCGGTTCACCGGCGCGTCCGTCGACAGCAGCGGGCCGACGAGGATCGTTCTCGCCGCCGACGCCGCGTATGCTTCGGCCGTCGTCAGACCGGCGATCACCGTGCCGATTCCCCCGATCTTCTCCACCGCCTCATGCGTTACATGCGCAACTATCATTCCAATTCCTACTACCTGGTACGAACGAAGCGGGCCCCGCGGGCCCGTAACACCTTAGTGTACTTAATCGGCAGAACCCGGCTTCTACCTTTCCCCGAAGTGCAAGGACGCAATGAGGGAAACAACGGGAACCGGCCACTGAAGTGGCCAGCCCTCAAAGACGAAGAACCAATCGACACTCGACAATTCTTACAGGACCACTTCTTCCTTCGTCTCGGCCGACTCGTAGATTGCGCACAGGACCTTGATCATATCCAGCCCCTGCTCGGGCGTCAGCGTCGGTTTCGCGCGCCCGCGGAGCACATCCACGAAGTGCCCGATGTTCCCCCCCTGGTGCTCGTGGGCGATCTTCGCCGGGCGCGGAACGATGTCGCACAGCGTGCCCTCGATCTCCGTGGCGATGCGAAGTTCCGGCCCCCCGCCGAGGTTGAAGCCCGCCTTGGCGCCGCGGAGTTCCACGAACGTCATCTCGTGATCGATGTTCGACGCCCACGAGAACTCGATCTGCAACGTCGCGCCGTTCTCGAAGCGGATGAACCCGCTGGCCAGGTCCTCCACGTCGAACACCCCCCCGTCCTTCGCCTCGCCGAACTGCGCGTGTATCGAGTCGGCCGGGCCGGAGACCTTGGCGAACTTGCAGTAGGTCGCGCCGACGACGCTGACGGGGCGCGGGTTGCCCATCAGCCACATCGCCAGGTCGATGACGTGCACGCCCAGGTCGATCAGCGGCCCGCCGCCGGACATTGCCTTCGTCGTGAACCAGCCGCCCTTGCCCGGGATGCCGCGCCGGCGAATCCAACCGCAGCGCCCGGTGTACACCTCGCCCATGTGCCCCGCGTCGACGTATCGCTTCAGGAACTGTGTGTCGCTGCGGAAGCGGTTGTTGCGGATCACCATGAGAGTCCTGCCGCTCTTGCGGGCGGCGTCGGCCATCTTCCTCGCCTCCTCCACGCTCACCGCGTCGGGCTTCTCGCACAGCACGTGCTTGCCCGCGTTCAACGCGGCCACCGAAATCTCCGAGTGCAGCACGTTCGGCGTGCAGATGTCGATGATGTCGATCTCATCCATCGCCAACAGTTCGCGGTAGTCGGTGAAGACGTGCTTGGCCCCGCACACGGCCGCGGCTTTCTCGGCCTTGGCCTTGACGATGTCGCACACCGCGGCGATCTGGGTCTCGGGATGCTCCATCCAGGGCTTGCCGTGCGCGAGGTTCCAGATTCCGCCCGTCCCGACGCAGCCGACTTTCAGTTTGGACACGCCATTGGCTCCTTGCTTGGTGTTGGGAAGCAGCGGGGAATGGTAGCCCCGCCCTTGCGGCGTGTCCAGAGGGTGGCACTCCTCGCCGCCACCATCGGGCGAGCAGGGCCTCGGCCGTCTGGATGGATTAGGCGATATCGTCTGGAGGCAATCGGCAGGGAGTTGGGCCTCAGTCGCTGGTCACTTCAGCTCCGCACCAGCTTCATCGCCGTATCGGCCCACTGCCAGAGCCGTTGCGGCTCGTACCGCACCGTGCTGATGTCCTTGAGGATCAGTTCCAGCGGGCAACCGTGCCGCTTGCACGCCTCGATGGTTTCCTTCAGGTCGGCTTCGGCGGCGGCGAGGTCCCACCCGTCGCGCGCCAGGATCGCCGGGCTGGGCTTGCGCGAGAAGACCAGGCTGCGCCCGATCTTCTCCGCCCCGATCTCGACGTTCACCCACGGGCTCATCGACACCTTGCGGACGTTGGGAATCTTCGTCACCAGGTCCATCTTCAGGTGCAGCGGCTCGCAGCAGCCGTAGTACACGCGGCCGAACCGCTGGTAGATCGGATTGAGGTAATCCAGGTCGAACTCCTGGTGCATCGCCGGCGAGACCGAGCCGAAGATCTGCGCCATCCCGGCCGTCCAGATGTCCTTCGCCCGCGGCTTGGCTGGGTCGTAGCCGGGCGCGGGCAATTCGTTGGTGAAAGCCCCCGTGCAGTGGACCCAGCTCTGGGGCCTCGCCAGCAGGCCCATCGCCTCGAGCTGGTCGAGTTGCGACGTGTACGCCCGCGTCAGGCGGGCCATCAACTTGCGGAGAAACTCCGGCCGGTCCGCCATGTCCATCAGCACAGCCTCGACGCCGCGCCAGCAGACGATCTGGTCCCACAGGTTGTACATCGGCGCGATGCCGTCCACCTCCACCGCGAGGATGCCGTCGAAGATTTCGCGCGTCCAGGCGAGTTTGCCGGCGGTGGCGACCTCGTCGTGCTGCAGGTGCGGCATCTTGATCTTCTCCAGATCGTCCTCGGTCCGAAGCTGGTCGTGGTACAGATGGCCGATCACGCTGTTCTGCGGATCCAGGACGGCGCGGTCCTCGCTGACGCTCAGGCCGAACTCCATGCCGCTGACCGCCGGCCAGACCGTGATGCGCGGCTCGACGACGTAATCCACGCTCATGTGCTTCCATCGGTACAGCTTCCGCCGCAGGTGCGCCTCGATGCCCTGGCAGGCCTTGTCCTCGGTGACGTTTGTCAACTCCCCGTCCACGTTCATCTCGTGCCAGCAGACCTGGTCGATCATCACCATCGGCCGGACCGGCTTGAGGTCGTTGACGGCCTTCCACAGATCGATAGTGCGCTGTTGCTGCGGCAAGGCCGCGATCTCCGCGACCTGCCTGCCCAGTGTCCTCAGCACCTCGACGTCCTTCCGACTCGGCATCGCGTCTTCCTTTCTGTCGTGACCTCGGAACCGCCAGCCCAAAGTGTAACGCGGTTCCCCGCCATCGCCAACTGGCTGCCGCCAATCGTGTCCTGTCTCAATGGAAGTGTCACTGCTTCGTGTCGCAATTGAGGTGTCGCCCCCAGGGCTCGTCAAGCCTGCGGAGCGGAGGGAGGGCGATCCCGGGCGGTTGCCCGCCCTTCCCCGCCGCCGCGGCGGGGCCGCAAAGATCCGGTTGGGTTGCGGCCCGCAATGAACGGTGTTCCGCCAGTAGCGCGGTCTGTCCAGGCCACGCCGTGGCCGCTTCCGCGTGTTCCGCGGCTTGGGTGGGCCGCGCTACTCCCACAACGCGACCGGCTCAGCCGCAAACAAAACCTGTTGACTGGCTTGGCCGATACTGTATCCTAGAAGCACTTGAGCCCTCTGCCCTTCGGGCCGGTTGTTGCCGCGGGGTCGATGGCAGAGCGAGTGATTCCCGGATAGCTCAATGGTAGAGCGAGCGGCTGTTAACCGCTAGGTTCAAGGTTCAAATCCTTGTCCGGGAGCTTTGATCTTCTGTCCTTTGTCCTCAGAAACTAGGGCGCGTCCCTAGTTTCCCTAGTTTCCCTAGTTTCCCTAAATGACCGTGCGCGAATGCGCGCCACCATAAGTGGTGTATGTACAATACGTTAGCATTCACGGAATCATCTGGCCTCCAATGCTGGCGGGCCTGTCTTTGCAGGGCCAGCGGAACCAGTTGCTCGACTCGGCAGCCTG
>CAYWTX010000055.1:0-4957 GCA_964461295.1 uncultured Planctomycetaceae bacterium
TCATGCCCAGTTTCTGCCCCCCCGCCTTCATCGCGTCGCGGAATTCCGCCGGCAGCAGGAACGCCTTGTCCTGCACTCCTATCGCCCGCCCCTCGATGGCCAGTTCCCACTGCCGGTCGATCAGCAATCCCAGCCACGTTGCCTCCGGCTTGCCCGCTGCCGGCTTCTTCTCCTCGGCCCCCGCCAGTCCCAGGCCGATCCCAGCCAGACCGCGCCCGGGGCAGCGGCTGAAGTCGATCACCGCGCCGACGCTCGGCTCGGCGACGCCTCGCGCGACCAACCCCACCAACGCCGGCGCGGGACCGCGCGGGTAATCCATCCGCCACGGCTCGTCGCCGCCCGCCCTGCCCGGCGGCAGCCGCACGTCGGTCCGCGACAGCCGGCCGCCCTCGGCGAACCCGTACGACCACAGCGTGGGACCGTCCTGCTCCCAGCCCCACTCGGCGTAGTGGAAGGTGTTGCTCATCGCGCCTCGCCACCGCGTGAACTCGGCCTCGAACTTCTCCCAGCCGCCCAGCGCCGCGGCCAGTTCGTCGGCCGCCTGGCGGGCATGGCACTTCCTGCCGGCTACCTGCTTGTCGCGCCACGCCTCGAACTGGGCCAGTCGCCGCGGCTGGGTTCGCAGGAAGTGGATCACCAGGAAGCTCTGGCCCCGCAAGGCGCCGTCGTCTTGGAGCAACTGCTTCAGACTCCGCGCGTCGCCCCCGAACGCGGCCAGGCCCTCGTCGAGGTAGTTCGCCGTCGTGGCCTTGTCCAGCACCCAGAACGTCACTCGCCCGCTCGCCGACTCATGCACGTGGTGGCCCAGCGCGTCGGCCACGCCCTCGTAGAACCAGCCCGGCGTGTTGTACAACGTGCCCGCCAGGCACATCTGGAACAGATGTGCGCATTCGTGTAGAAGAATATACCGCTGGTGGTAGTTCAGCGTCCCGCTGGGGTACACGTACGCGCAGCGGTAGCCGCTCTCGTAGGTGACCCCGCCGCCGCGGAAGTCCCACACGATTCCGTCGCCCAACAGCGCCCTGTGAAGCTGCGACTTGCTCGAACCGTACACCACCGCCAACCGCTTGCCCTCCCTGTCCATGCCCGGCGGTTCCGAGCCGAACAGGGCCACGTAGTGCGGCCAGGCCTGCTCCAGGAGCGTGAGGTAGAACTTCGCCTTCTCCGCCCCGTAGTCGGTTTTCATCGCGAAGTGCCGGCTCACGTGCCAGGAGAACCCCGGCGTGTTCCTCACGCGGCCGGCGGAGAACGTGAGGGGTACCTCCTGCCCGGTCGCGGCGACGGCCACCTCCACGGGCGTCGAGGATCGCCCCTCCACGTTGATGCGAGCCGGCATGCCGGCGGGCGCGGGAACCGCGGCGGAGGAGAAAGACGCGATACAGAAGCTCAGAGAGACAGAGGCCAGACAGCGCGTTCTGTTGCCAAACCTTGATCTCATCCTTCCTCTGTACCTCCGCGCCTCTGTGCGGCAATTCTTCCGTTTCCGGTCGTCCTCGTCCTCGTCCTCGGTCGTTTCCCTCCCGTCGGATTATACCTTTCTCAACATCTTGCACCCTCCGTCGGGTTCGCTAAGATGTTGCCCGGCCTCCCCCACGGAGGGGGAATGGTTCACGCGAACCAACGTCCCATTCCGATAGAAAAGGAAGTGCACCATGGCGAAAGCCGCAAAGAAGACCTCAAAGAAAGCTCCAAAGAAGGCCGCCCCGGCTCCCAGGAAGGTCGCCCCCCGCGCCCCCGTCAAGGCCAAGGCCGCCAAGCCCAAACCCAAGGCGAAGAGGCCCGCACGAGCCCCCAAGTCGCGCGTCGCGCTCACCGCCGTCGTCACCGCCCCGCGGATCGCCGCCGTTCACGGCCGGCAGGTGCTCGACTCCCGCGGCAACCCCACCGTCGAGGTGGACGTGCTGCTGACCGACGGCATCCTCGGCCGCGCGGCCGTGCCCTCGGGCGCTTCCACCGGCGAGAACGAGGCCTGCGAGCTTCGCGACGGCGACAAGTCGCACTACCTCGGCAAAGGCGTCCTCGGGGCCGTCAACAACGTCAACACCGAACTGGCCGGGCTGATCGTCGGCATGGACCCCTTCGAGCAGGCCGCCATCGACAACAAGATGATTGCCGCCGACGGCACGCCCACCAAGAGCCGCCTCGGCGCCAACGCCATTCTCGGCGTCTCCATGGCCGTCGCCCAGGCCGCCGCCAAGCGGGCCCAGAAGCCCTTGTTCGCCTACCTCGGCGGCGACAAGGCCGTCGTGCTGCCCGTGCCGATGATGAACATCCTCAACGGCGGCAAGCACGCCGACGGCACCGTCGACTTCCAGGAATTCATGGTCCAGCCCTGGGGCGCGGCCTCGTTCTCCGAGGGCCTGCGAATGGGCACCGAGGTCTTCCACGCCCTCAAGAAGGTCCTCAAAACCAGAGGCTACAACACCTCCGTCGGCGACGAAGGCGGCTATGCACCCAGCCTCCGCAGCAACGACGAAGCGCCCGAACTCATCCTCCAGGCCATCGAGGCCGCTGGCTACAGGCCCGGCCAGGACATCTGGATCGCCTTGGACCCGGCCGCCAGCGAGTTGGCCAACGAGGCCCGCCAGCGCGGCAAGGATGGATACTGCTTCTTCAAGTCCGACCCCGGCCGCATCGCCTCCAGCGACGAGATGATCGACCTCTGGGCGAGCTGGTGCGACAAGTACCCCATCCGCAGCATCGAGGACGGCCTGGCCGAGAACGACTGGGCCGGCTGGAAGAAGCTCACCGAGCGGCTGGGAGAGAAGGTCCAACTCGTCGGCGACGACCTGTTCGTCACCAACGTGAAGTTCCTGCGGCGAGGCATCGCCGAGGGGTCCGCCAACAGCATCCTCATCAAGGTCAACCAGATCGGCTCTCTGACCGAAACGTTCGCCACCATCGACCTGGCCGCGAGCAACGGTTACTCTGCCGTCACCAGCCACCGCAGCGGCGAGACGGAAGATGTGGCCATCGCGGACATCGCCGTGGCGAAGAACACCGGGCAGATCAAGACCGGCTCGGCCAGCCGAACCGACCGCGTGTGCAAGTACAACCAGCTCCTGCGGATCGAAGAGGCCCTGGGGAGCAGGGCAATCTATGGCGCTGCCACCTGGACAAAGGGATAGCGACGCCGCGGAAGCTTGCGGGCATCCGCTCGGCGCGTCGCTCGGGAAGACGGCCCGGCTGGCGGGGTTCATCCTGCTGGCCGGGACGTCGCTGGCCCTGCTCGGCGCGGTGATGCTGCCGGCCGAATACGTGGCCTTGCTCCAGGCCGACAACGAACGCGACCGGCAGGCGGCCATCCTCGAGGACCTGAAGGATCAGATCGCCGCCAACAAGCGGCTGATGGACGCCCTGCCCGAGGATCCCGTCCTGGCCAAGCGGATGATGATGAACCAGTTCGGCTACTGGCCGGAGAAGGAGATCGTCGTCCTCGACCCGGCGTACGCCAGCCGCGAAGTGCCCGGGCAGGTGATCATCAAGCCGCACGACCGCCCGGGCGTGAAGGAGAACTGGATCACGCAGGCGGCCGCCCGAGTGCAGCGTCCCGGCACGCGTACGCTGCTGCTGATCCTGTCGGGCGCCGCGATGTTCGCCGCCATCGTCCTGTTCGGCAGGCCCGAACCGGCGACGTCCTTTGACGAGAGCGCGTAGGGAACGACCGAGGACGACGACGAGGACGACCGGCACCGGGAAACACAGGAACACGCTTCCCTCGTGTACTCAGAGCCTGTGAAGGAATCGAAACTCGCGACTTGCCCCACGCAGGAGGTCTTCTGTCGCCCCTTCGGGGCTCCATGCTTAGTTGCTTGCATACCGGGGGCTTACGCCCCCGGCTGATCCTCGACGCCCCTTCGGGGCTAAGAGGCGAACCTACGAAGTCTTGAGCCACACAGGTATTCTGCGACTTCTGAGGGAGGCGTCTGTCTTACGAGAATGTGGCATCATTATTGCGGTCCGAGCCGGGGGTGATGCGTGTTCCTCAGCCTGAAAGGCTGACATATGACAGCCCAGGGCAACGCCCTCGGAACTCGTTACCTTCCAAGCCCAAGCCCTGTAAGGGCGAGAGAATCTCTGCACGCACTTCTGCCGCCCTTACAGGGCTTGTCCTTTTGGGTTTCCGGCACCCAGGGCGTTGCCCTGGGCTGCATTCCGTCAGCCCGTTGGGCTGAACAGAACGCAACAATGATGCTACAGTCTCTGTCTTGCGCCTCTTTCTGGCCTTCAGGCGGCCGCGACGGCTGCCTCAGCGCACAGTGCCGCCGCTCGCACCAGGTTGCGGGCTATGGCAAACCACAGCACAACGGCGCGAACCTTCCGTAATCCACGCGCCAGGAACTGACGCAGCCCCCGGTTGCGGCTGATCGCGTTCACGCACTCCGCCGTCGATGCCCGATCCCTGTAGAGGTCTCGGGAACCTCCGTGATCTCCCCGTTCCTTGCGGTTGAGTCCCCGGCTCAGTCCCGCAGTTCGACGTTCCAGTACGCCGCGTCGAGGAACTGCCTCCAGGATGCGTACTTCTCACTGCCCAGACGAAGGGCGATGATCGGCGAGCGCTTCGGCTTGATCGGCGGGCGGAACAGTTTCAGCCCGGCCTGGATGGGCGTGCGCCCGCCCTTGCGAATGTTGCACTTCACGCAGCAGCAGACGATGTTTTCCCAGTTGCTCTGCCCGCCCTGGCTGCGAGGCACGATGTGGTCCAGACTGAGTTCGGCGGTGGAAAACCGTTTGCCGCAGTACTGGCAGCGGTTCTCGTCGCGAGCGTAGATGTTCCGCCGCGTGAATCTCACGTTCGTGCGCGGCAGCCGGTCGTAGAACAGCAGGCGGACGATGCGCGGAACGGCCAACTCGAACCGCACGCAGCGGACCCAGTCGTGGCGGTCGCGCTCGTATTCGCGGCGAAGCTCGCTCAGCTCGCGCCAACTCTCGAAGTCGTAGGAGACGAACTGCTCCT
>CAYWTX010000056.1:0-11072 GCA_964461295.1 uncultured Planctomycetaceae bacterium
CACGAAATAACCTGAGCAAGCCAGTCTTGGTGGCACAGCTTTCCAAGCTGTGCAGCACAGGTCGGAGACCTGTGCCACCTGGGAAACGTGAACAAGCTATTTCGTGACGGCGCCTTTGTTTGCGGTCCCGCCAGATCCCGCCCACCGCGCCGCCATAGCCTTTGAGCGGGTCGTTGCCATGAAATGCCGTTGCCATTCTTCCGGAACCTTACCCCCGAACTACGGCCACGGCGTCACGTCGAGGCGCCCTTGGCCTTGCCCAACTCCGACAGAATCGCCCGCAGGTACCGCAGGCTGGTGGCCACGTTCGATTCGGCGTCCGGGCGGAAGTGGAACGGTTCCAGCGACACCCAGCCGTCGTAGCCGACCTGGCGGAGGGCCTCCAGGATGGGGCGGAAGTCGAGCGTCCCGAAGCCGGGAGCGACGCCCAGCGAGTCGTTGGCGTGAACGTGGCGAATCTCCGGCGCGAACAGACGGATCGTGTCGGCCACGGGACGCACGTCGTTGGACATCGCCTTGGTGTCCACCATCAGGCCGAGGTTGGGGTGGTTGACCTCGCAGACGAAACCCAGCGCCGCCTCCACCGAACTGAACAGTTGGGTGCAGTCGCCCGGCAGGGGCTCGATGCACATCGTGACGCCGTGCCGGGCAGCCAGGTCCATGCACTTCAGCAGCGAGTCCTTCATGTAGGCGCGGGCCTGGCGGTAGGTGAGACCCGCGTCCACGTTGCGGGTCGGCGGCGAGCCGTAGACCATCAGCGGGCAGCCCACGTCCGCGGCGAACTGGATCAGGGCGCGGATGTAGTCCACCGCCTTCTGCCGCTTCGCCGCGTCGGCTGAATTCGTGTGAAGCCCCTTCGGAGAGTACAGCAGCATGTGCATGGCGACGATCGCCAGGCCGTGGTCGGCCGCCGTGCGGCGAATCTCGGCACGCCCCTCGGCCGGTATGTCCGTCACCGACTCGGCGAAGGTGAACGGCGCGATCTCCAGCCCCTCCAGTCCCTGGGCGCGGGCGTATTCGCACGTGCGATGCCACGACCATCCGGCGAAAACCTCGTTGCATACCGCAAGTTTCATGTTGAACTCCTTCTTCCCAGGTTCCTCGACATCGACGTCCGTCGGTCAATCGGCCATCGGCAATCTCACTGGCCCCACACGCTGCGCACCTTGTGGACGTAATGCGGGAACACCTGCTCCGGCGGGGCAAGCTCCGGCTCCCATCGCTTCTCCCACTCGTAGCTCAGGTAGCCCGCGAAGCCGTCCCGCTTGAGCTGGCCCAGCATCTCGCCCAACGGCAGGTCTCCGGCGCCCAGCATCACGTGATGCCGCTTCCCATCGATGCCGACGTAGTCATCCTTGACGTGGCAGTACGCGATCCGCGGCCGGATCAGCCGGTACGTCTCCCGCCACTCGCCGGTGTCGGCGAAGGTGTTGTTGAGGTCGAAGACCACGCCCAAGCCGGGCGAGTCCACCGCGCCGACGATCTGCATGAGGTCGGCGCCGCGCGACCACACCGTGTGCGTCTCCAGGGCCAGCACGATCCCCCCGTCCGCCGCCTCCTTCGCCAGCGGGCGCAGCGCCGCCGCGATCCGTGCGGCCACCGCCGAACGTTCCTCCCCTTCGGGCTTGCCCCCGTAGCACCGCACCGCCCCGGCCCCCAGCGCCGCGCCCAGGGCCATCAGCCGCCGCGTGAGGTCCTGGTTGGCCCGCACCTGCCGCCCGTCGGCGGACGCATACGACGTGTAGGCCGACAAGGCGAAGATCGACGCGCCCGCGCGGGAGAATACCTCCCTCACCCGCCGCAGTTCGTCGGCGGACGCGTCGGGCCTGAGGTGCAGGCCGTCCTCGGCGACCCGCAGTTCCACGCCGTCGAACCCGCAGGCCGCGGCGTTGCGGGCAATCTGCTCCAGCGTCCACTCGGGGCAGCCCAGCGTCGAGAATCCCAGTTTCATGCGACGCTCCTATTGCTCGCCGACGATCCGTTCGCACACCAGGCGGCGGAAGTCGTCGGACAGGCTCGCGAAGTACGCCGAGAAGCCCGTGACCCGCACGATGAGGTCGCCGTGATTCTCGGGATGCCTGCACGCGTCCTCGATCGTCTGCTTGTCCAGCACGTTGGCGTTGATCAGCGTTCCGCCCAGGCGGAAATGCGTGCGGATGAGGGCCTCGAACTTGGCGACGGCCTCGTCGTCGATCCCCGAGGCGATGTCCACGTCCAGTTGCAGCGGCGCCGGGTTGCCGTACCCGCACTGCACCGCCGCGACGGCGCTGGACACGGCCGTGGGCGACATCGCCCCGCCGTGCAGGCGTCCGGGATTCGGGTTGGCGCCGAACGAGATCGGCTCGCCGGCGCCCCGCCCGTCGGGCGTCGCGCCCGTCTGGCGGCCCATCGACACCGTGCTGGCCCATGAGAACAACCCGGGGCTCATGCGGTGGCCCGCCGGCGTCGGCGAGGCCGTCACCATCTCCGCGAACTCTCGCGAGATTCGTTGGGCCCATTGCAGCCCGGGCGTCGCCCCGCGCCCGAACCCGCCGACGGTCCGCATGAGCCGGCGCGCGCTGTCCTGGCCGGCCCAGTTGTCGCGCAGACACCGGTGCAGTTGGGCCCAGCTCACCGCGCCCTCGCGCTGGACGCGCTGCTCGATGGCGGCCAGCGAGTCCGCCGCCGTCGCCAGGGCCGCGCCGTCCACGCCGATGTTCGTGAACTCCAGGCTCCCGTGCGAGGCGTCCACGCCCTTCTCGATGGGGCCATGGCACAGCAGCGACAAGGCCAGCTCCGGATACAGCCGGTGCTGGTGGGCCATGTGGATGTCGATCCCCTCGGCCGTCACGGCCACCGCCCGCCGCAGGTGTCGCACGAACAGTTCCCACAGCCGCTGCACGCTTGCCGAGGCGGCGTCGGGCAGCAGTTCGTCCAGGGCGGCCAGGAGCACCTTGGCGAAGTTGATCTTGATGACGTCGCAGAAGCTGTACTCGCGCCCGGGGAGGCAGAACCAGTGGCACCCCGCCTGGACCCTTTGCCGCGCCGCCTCCAGCGGGAAGCCGCGCCGCACGAAGCCGTCCACCACGGCCTCCAGGCCCGCGAACCGCGGAATGCCCATCCTGCCGGCGAGCAGAAGTTCCACGGCCCGGCGCATCAGCGCCGGGTCCATCGCGTCGTGCACCATCACCGCGATGTTCGCCGGGATCGCCACCCGGCTGGCCGCCTCCAGCACCAGCAGCGAGACCGGATTGCACACGTCGCGCCCCTGCTCGTCCACGCCGCCCACCTGCACGTAGGAGGAATCCTTCAGCAGGAAGCACGCCAGGTGCAGCGTCGCCTCCTCGTCGCCTAGCCGCCCCGCCTGGCGGTCGCGCACGTAGTATGGATGCAGCAGCCGGTCGATGCGCCCGATGGACCCGCCGCCGATGTATGCCCTCTTGGCCATCTGATACCACGCCAGCCACTGGCACGCCTCGCGGAACGTCGCCGGCGGCGCCGCGACCAGCCGCTTGTTCAGCTCGGCCATCTCCAGCAGATTCGCCCGGCGAGCCGCGTCGGTCTCGCCCGCCGCCGCCGCGCACGCGTCGGCGCCGTGCCGGGCGATCCATTCCTGCACGCCGCGCACGAACTCCGTCAGGGCGTGGTAGTACTCCTGCTGCTGGGCCCCCCGGTTGACCGCCCGGTAGCGGTCGATCTTCGCCAGCAGCCCGCCGAAGCCCAGTCCCAGCCCGACCTCAACGTCCGGAAGGAAGTGCTGCGTGGCCCCAATCCCATGCACAATGCCGTACTTGTCCTGCTCGGCTGCCAGATGCCCCCACAGTCCCTGGGCGTCCCATCCGGCGACGTACGGGTCGAACGTGACGTAGTAGCCGCCCAGCAAGGAACTGTCGGCGTCCACGTAGGTCGGGCAGGCGTTGAGGAACGCCCGGAAGTTCCGCGCACAGCCCAGCGGGCCCGCCACGCGCCCGTCGGAGCGATCCGTCCGCGGCGTGAAGGCCAGCGCCCGGCCTTCCAGCGGCACCTGGCCCCAGTCGTCCACGTCGCGCGGGCCCTGCTGCCTCTTGACGGCCGTGTGACGCAGCTTCGTCCGGCGCAGCGCCTCCAGGCGGGCCTGGCAGGCGCCCGTTCCGGCCGCCCGCGGCGGCTGCGCCGCCGCGCAGCGCACGGGCAGGCCGCGAGACTCCAACGCCCGCGCCATGCGGCCGATCGCCTCGGCCGACGGCGGCGAGTTCGTCGCCCCGGCCACGTCTTGCCCCAGTGCCTGCCGCTTGCCCTCGCCCAGGGCATGGTGCGCCAGCAGTTCCACCCGCCGCACGTTGCCCAGGGCGGCAACGAAGGACGCGATGTCGGCCGCGTCGTCCGGCGAGTCGTTGAAGCCGCCGATCATCGGCACGCGGAGGACGACCGCGGCATCGTGCCGCGCCAACCGGCGCAGGTTCGCCAGGATCAGGTCGTTGCCCGCGCCCGTGGCCGAGCGGTGCCTGGCCGAATCGACGTGCTTCAGATCGGCCAGGAACAGATCCACCACCGGCAGCAGCGTCGCGACGGTCTGCCACGGGGCGTGCAGGGCCGTGTCCAGCGCCGTGTGCAGGCCCGCGTCGCGGCAGGCGCGGAGCAACTCCAGGCAGAACTCCGCCTGCGCCAGCGGCTCGCCGCCCGACAGCGTCACCCCGCCGCCGGATGCCTCGTAGTACGCCCGGTCTTCCAGGGCCGCCCGCAGCACCTGCTGGACGCTCATCCATCGCCCGGCCAGCGCCATCGCGCCGCCGGGACAGGCCGACACGCAGGCCCCGCACGCCCGGCAGCGGGCGCGGTCGATCGCGTGCCCGCCGCCGCCCACGCTGTGCGCGCCGCTGGGACAGGCCGACACGCACGCGCCGCAACCCGTGCACAGCGCGCGGGTGAACATCAGTTCCGGCTCGGGGCCCAGGCCCTCGGGGTTGTGGCACCACGAGCATCGCAGCGGACAGCCCTTGAGGAACACCGTGGTGCGGATGCCCGGCCCGTCGTGCAGGCAGAACCGCTGCACGTCGAACACCAGGCCTGTCGCCGTCGTCGGCGCGTCCAGCCCGCAAGATGCCGCCGCGATCCGCATGTCACGCCTTCCTCAGGAACCCCGGATCGGTGATTCGCTTGGCCTGATCGGCCTTGGCGCCGTAGCCCGAGCCCTTCCGCAGTTCCGCCAGCGTCGCGTCGTACGCCGCGCGGTCCAGCGGCAGGGACACGCCCTTGCCCGTCCGCCCGGAGTAGATCACCGCGTTGGCCAGTTCCACCTGCGCCGCCCCCGACCGGCCGTCGCAGAGCAACTCCTCGCCGCCCAGCACGTGCCGGGCGAAATTGCGCATCACGTCGACGTGCCCGGTGGGCCGATCCTCGACGCCCAAGGGCACTTCCTCGCACTCCGGCCTGGCCCACATCTCCGTGTTGGCCTTCGTGAACTCCCGCACCGCCCGCTTGAAGCGGTAATGCTTCACCACGCCGTCGCGATAGAGGATCTTGCCCAGGTCGCCGTAAACCTCCATCGACTGGCACGGGCCGGGCTCGATGGTCGAGCAGTACAGGTAGCCGAATCCGCCGCCCGCGAAGCGAAGCACCGCCTGGGCACAGTCCTCCACCTCGATGTCGTGCATCGCCGCGCCCGTGAAGCCCTGCACCCACACCGGCAGGCCGGTGAGGCTGAGGAACAGGTCGGTGATGTGCGGCGACTGGTTGAGCAGCACGCCGCCGCCCTCGCCCACCCACGTCGCCCGCCACTTGCCCGCGTCGTAATACGCCTGGCTGCGGTAGTCCGGCGCGATCAGCGTCGCGCGGATCAGCGCCCCAAGCTCCCCGCGCCGCGCGATCTCGATCGCCCGCCGGCAGGCCGGAATGAACCGCATCTGGTACATCACGCCCAGCGCCCGCCCGGCCCGCCGGGAGGCCTCCACCATCCCGTCGGCCGCCGAAACGCTCTCCGCCAGCGGCTTCTCGCTCAGCACGTGCAGGCCGGCGGCAAAACAGTCGATGGCGATCGGCGCGTGCAGCGGATGCGGCGTGGCCACCAGCGCCGCGGCGCACAGCCCGGCGCCGAGCAGTTCGGCGTGCGAGGAGAACCACGGCACGCCCAATTCCTCGCCCACCTTCCGCGCCTGCGCGGCGTCGGCGTCGCACACGGCTGAGAGCTTCATCTCCGGCACGTGGGCAGCGATGTTGCGGCAGTGCTGCATGCCCATGCCGCCCAGGCCGATCACGCCGACGGTCAGGCCGCCGCCGGCCGGCGCGTCACGCCGAGTCATTTCCCATCTCCCTGCGGGCGGGGCGCGCCCGCCGACACGACCTTCTCGTAGTCCCATCCGTTCCGCGCGCACATCGCCCGGGCGTGCTCGTCCCACGTGGGCTCCTCGCGGGCGCGGTCCGACACGAAGCAGTCCACCGCCAGGTATCGCATCGGCCCGCCCTCGGCCCGGATGGCGTGCCACGTGCCCGGCGGAATCAGCACCACGTCGCCGGGGGCCACGACGTGGCCGGCGGCGTCGTCGCCCACGGTCAGCGTGCCGCGGCCCTCCAGGACGTGGAACACCTGCTCGGTGTCGTCATGCTTGTGCCGCGGCGGCGACTGGCCCGGGGCCAGCACGACCACGAACGCCTCGGAGCACCGGGCCTCCGAACGGTCGAACACCAGGTCGTTCACGTGCGTCGGGAAGCGGTATCGCTTCAGCCCCTGGGTTGGGTATACGTAAGCCACTACAGGTCTCCGATGGCAGGTTCGTCGCATCCCGAACGGACCGCTGGTCCGTCGAATCTCTCACCCGAACAGCAGCCGGACGTTCTCTTCGATCATGTCCGCCTTGTCGCCGGTGTAGATGCCCACGCACACCGCGTCGCCCGTCCGCCAGTGGTCCCGAACGTACGCGAACGCCTGCGCCGCCGGCGTGCGGCCGCCGGCCAGCACCTTGTAGTGAATCGCCGGCTTGCTCAGCTTCGCAATCGCCGCCACCATCGCGTCGCGGTCGGCCGTGTCGTACGTCTCGTTGGCCTTGGGGTCGTGCATCGGGTTCTCGGTCCGCGGGGCCGGGTCGTAGTACGAGCACATGTAGAAGTCCACGTCCAGCTTCTGCTTCTCGGCCCATTCCAGCACCGCCGGCCTGTGCGAGGCCACGCCCGCCGGCAGGGCCGCCTTGCGGATCATCTCCACGCCCTTGAGGGCCTCGTCCATGTTCCCGGCCGCGTGAAGCCAGTCCATCTTCCCCCCGTGGATGTAGATCGCCGAGGCGCCGAAATCCGCCGCCAGCGAGATCGGCCCCTGCACGCCGCCGAATTCCGACGCCGTCTGCGCGATCCACTGGATCTTGCCGCCCTCGTCCCAGTACTCCCGCAGCAGACGTCCCACGTGCCGGTCGGCCCGCCCGATGAACGTGTTCACGCCCGCCGCCTCCGCCTGGCGCCACGTCGCCTTGATCCGCGCGGCCGTGTAGTAGCGGGTCATCTCCATGTCCTTGGCCGGACTGATGTGCGAGAAGCCGCTGAACATGTTTCCGCCGATGGCCAGCCGGCTGACCTGGAGCCTGCCCATCGCGACCCGCGGGACCGCCGTCTTCGCGGCGCCGCCCTCACCTGCCGATGATTTCATCGAATGCCTCCCGGACCTTCCGTCCGTTCCTGATCGACCCGTATGTCGCCCCCCGCCTCGCCGCGGATGCCCGATAGCCTCAAGCCATGACTGTAACCTCTCCCGCCCCGCCGCGTGGCTACGCGATTGCGTAAAGCACGTTCCCAGACGCGACAGCCTTCCCCGCCGGCCCGGACACAGCGCGGCGGCGTCTTCCGGCGGCAGACGGATTGCTGCTCTGTGCAACCGGGCACATGGGCAACAGGCTCATCCGTGAACATGGGCACAGCTTCCGGGATGGCCGCAAGCGGAAATTTCTTGTCCCCGCCTGCGACAGGGCCTATGCTCCGGTTGTGTTCCAGAAGCGGAACATCCTGCTGTGGGTGCCGGAGAGCTTCTCCCACGGGCGCGACATCGTCCGCGGCGTCGTCCAGTTCGCCCGCCATCGCCCCGACTGGGAGGTCCAGCGCCAGCTCCCCGGCCGAAGAACCCCTTCGCCCCGGCTGGTGGCTCGCGCGCACGGCATCATCGCCTTCATCAACAACTCCCATGCCGCCAGAGCCTTCGCCTGTAGCCGTAAACCCCTCGTCAACGTCTCCGCGTCGCTGCCCGACTGCCCCTGGCCCGTCGTCGCCAACGACGACCTGACCATCGGGCGGATGGCGGCCGAGCACTTCCTTGAACGCGGGTACCGCAGCTTCGCCTATGTCGGGCACCACGGCGCCTTCGCGCCGCGACTGGAAGAAGGCTTTGCCTCGCGTCTGAAGGCGGAGAACCTCGGGCATCTGTCTTTTGCCCACGGCAGCGCCGCCCTGGCCGGCGGACACGCATTGTCGGAACCCACGGCCGACATGGTGCGGTGGGCCCGCGCCTTGCCTTCGGCCACCGCCGTCTTCGCCGTCGGGAACCTGGTCGGCGCTGCCGTCGTCAGCGCCTGCAAGCGGGCCGGCCGGGGCGTGCCCGACGAGGTCGCCGTCCTGGGGGTCAACAACGACGAGATCGCCTGTGAATCGGTGAATCCCCCGCTTTCGAGCATCCAGACGGCGGGCGAGCAGGTCGGCTGCCGGGCGGTCATGTTGCTGGCCGACCTGCTGGCCGGGGCCGACCCGCCCAAGGCCCCGACGTGGGTCCCGCCCCTGGGCGTCGTCGTGCGGGCCTCCACCGAGGCGCTCGCCACCCGCGACAGCGTCGTCGTCGCCGCCCTGCGCTTCATACGCGGGCACCTCCGCCAGTCCATCACCGTCGAGGACGTGCTCGACGAGCTGGTCGTCAGCCGCAAATCCCTCGAACGAAAGTTCCGCCAGCACCTCGGCCGAACACCGTTGGAAGAAATCCGCCGCCTCCACCTCCAGGAGGCCCAGCACCTGCTCATCCACACCGACTACCCCATGGCCGAAGTCGCCCGCCGCAGCGGGTTCGCCAGGCCCCAGCACATGGCCACCGTCTTCCACCGCGCCGTGGGCGCCACGCCCACCGCCTACCGCCTGCGATTCCGCAACCGCTGAAGCCGCGAGCGATTTGCCCCAAGTCCGCAATCGACAATCGGCGATCCGGAACCGACAATCCCCTCACCATGAGCGACGCCGCACACCTTGTTTCCCCATCGGCCGCCCTGGCGGCAACGTACGATGAACTGCCCTACGCCGACACGTCGTTCCGCGCCATCCACCCCGACCGCCTGGCCGTCATGGCCACGCTGCACGGCCTGCACGCCCCGCCGGTGGACGCCTGCCGCGTGCTGGAGATCGGCTGCGGCATCGGCGGCAACGTGCTGCCGATGGCCGAGGCGCTGCCGAACGCCAGCTTCCTCGGCATCGACATCTCGCCTCGGCAGATCGACCTCGGGCGCGCCGCCGCCACCGAACTGGGCCTGCCGAACATCGAGTTCCGCGTGCAGAACCTGCTCGAACTGGCCCCCGCCGACGGCAAGTTCGACTACATCCTCTGCCACGGCGTGTTCTCGTGGGTGCCCCCGGACGTGCAGGACGGCATCCTGCGAGTCTGCTCGCGGCACCTGCGACCTCTGGGCCTGGCCGTCATCAGCTACAACGCCCTGCCCGGCTGGCGGGCGCAAATGGCCGTGCGCGACGTGCTTCGCATGGGCGCCCGCGGCGCCGCCGGTGCCGGCCTCGTCCAGCAGGTCCGCCAGGCCCGCGCCTTCCTCGACGCCACCGCCAAGGCCCTTGCCAAACCCGATTCGCCCTACGCCCAGACCCTGAAAGCCGCGGCGGAATCGCTGGCCGGACGCGATGACTACTACGTCTTCCACGAGTACCTCTGCGAGTGGAACCTGCCGGTCTGCTTCGAGGAGTTCCTCGCCCGCGCGGCCGCCGCCGGCCTGGCCTTCGTCGACCAGGCCGATTTGGAGCATCGATCCGCCCCCGCCGCCGCCCCGCCGGTGCTGGCCGACCCCCTCGCCGACCCCGCCCGCCGCGAGCAGGCACTCGACATCCTGCACAACCGTCTCTTCCGCCGCGACGTGCTCTGCCTCGCCGGCCGGCAACCGTCGGCCCAGCCCCAGCCGGCCGCTTTGCGGTCGCTGCGCCTGGTCGGCACCGCCGCCCCGGCCGCCGCCAAGTACCGCACGGCCGACAGGTCGATGCAGAGATTCTGCGTCCCCGGGGGGCCGAGCCTTTCGACGGATTTCCCCCCATTGAAAACCGCCTTGGTCCTGCTGAGCCGGGCCCGCCCGCGGGCGATGGCCTTCGACGACCTGGCCGCGGCGATCGCCGCCGAATTGGGCCACGTCGACGTCAACGAACTGGCCGAGGCAATGCTCCGCTGTGCGACCAACGGCGTGGTCGACCTGCACACGTATCTCCCGCCGCTGCCGGCCACGCCGGGACAGCGCCCCGCCGCCTCGGCCGTCGCACGTCAGGTCGCGGCGACCCGCAACGACGTGACCAACCTGCGCCACCACGGCGTGCGCCTCGACGCCGTGCCGCGGGCGGTGCTTCTCCTGGCCGACGGGACGCGCACGGCCGGCGAGATCGCTTCCGCCCTCCAGGCCCAGTACGACGCGGGCACGCTTCGCGGCAAGGGCAAGCCGCGCCCCACGCCGGCCCGGACGGGCCGCGACGTGGAGGAGATCCTCCAGGGCCTGGCGAATATGTGGCTGCTGAAGGAGTAGCTTCCACCCTCCAGCGGCCGGCTTCGGAGGGGCAGGAGAAACCAGCATTGCGGGATGACGGCCGACGGCGGGTCCATGACCGTTCTTGCATCGCCTCTTGGGCCTGAAGGGCTGAGATATGACAGCCCAGGGCAACGCCCTGGGAGATGTGGCGATTCAGATGACAAGCCCTGTAAGGGCGACATAAGGGCCTCACGCGGCGTTTGTCCCGCCCCTTCAGGGCTTGACGTACTTTGGCGTAGGGTTCCCAGGGCGTTGCCCTGGGCTGTCATATCTCAGCCCTTCAGGCTGAAGAATCCGGTGCAGATCCCAAACCCGGTCTCAGCAACTACGGTCATGCGCCCGCCGATGGCCTCCGGCTTGACCCGGCAA
>CAYWTX010000057.1:0-2228 GCA_964461295.1 uncultured Planctomycetaceae bacterium
CGGGAGATCGGTCTGCGTGCCGCCGCTCTCCACCGCCGCCCACGGCACGGCTAGCCGCTCCAGCATTTTGACCGAGCCGGGGCAGACTTGCAGGCAGACGATGAGACCAGCGATCCCGTGCGCCCGCGGATCGGCGCCGCACAGCGAGAGGTCCGGGTCGAGCACGACCTCCCACGCGGCCCGCTGACGCCCGTAGGCAATCAACTCAGCGGCAATCCTCCGGTGCGCCGACTGTCGCGTATCGAGGCAAACCGCCACCCGGAGTCGCTCTGACCGTCGTCGATCATTGACAGACATCATGAAACTCGCGGGTGCACGGCGTCTCACCGCTGGCCAACGGTATCCGGCTCCCGCGGAAATCCCGCGTGCCGATCTGCGCTAGCCCTGAAACAAGCGTGATGTTCTGACCAAGAACGAAAAAACTCGAAAACCTCCGGTGTTTTCCGGCGTTTAAGAGGGGTGTACACATCCGCTTAAACCCGAACACGGAGGATTTCGAGTGAAAGCAAGTATACAGAATCGGCTGGAGAAAGCCAGACGGCGGATTGAAAAACGGCTGCGACCGAAAGTCTGGGTCGAGCAGCCAGAGCCAATGCTCGCGGCGCATAACATCCGCTACGACGTGGCGGATCGCGTCAGCGGGCTGGCCGCCGGGGGCATCGGTGCCATGCACCTGCTGGCGCAGCAGAGCGGTTTGATCGATTTGATCGACGAGCATGTACACGTGCTCAAACGGCACCTCCCGTACCACGAGTCGGATCACGTGTTGAATCTCGCCTACAACGTGCTGGCGGGCGGCTCGCGGATCGAGCACCTGGAATTGCGGCGTAACAACGAGGTGTACCTGGATGCCTTGGGAGCGGAGCGGATTCCCGATCCGACCACGGCAGGCGATTTCTGTCGGCGATTCGAGGCGGCGGACGTGGAACGGCTGTTGGAGTGCATCAACGAAGCTCGCTTGCGGGTGTGGAGGCGACAGCCGAAGGCGTTCTTCCAGGAAGCGGTGATCGACGGCGACGGCACCATCGCCCCCACCTTGGGTGAGTGCAAGGAGGGCATGCAGTTGACCTACGACGGCCAGTGGGGCTACCATCCGCTGGTGATCTCGCTGGCCAATACCGGAGAGCCGTTGTACGTGATCAATCGCAGCGGCAACCGGCCTTCGGCTGAAGGTGCGGCGGCCTGGTTCGATCGGGCGATCACGCTCTGCCGTCGTGCCGGATTCCAGAAGATTCGCCTCCGCGGCGACACGGATTTCAGCCAGACGAAGTATCTGGATGGCTGGGACAAGGCCGGGGTGAAGTTCGTGTTCGGCCTGGATGCCATGCGGAACCTGAAGGAATTGGCGGAAAACCTGCCGCAATTGGCCTTCCGGCCTTTGGTGCGTCCGCCCAAGTACCAGGTCAAGACCAAGCCGCGTAGGAGGCCGCCGAACGTCAAACAGCAAATTGTGATCGAGAAGAACTTCGAGGACCGGCGGCTGGTGCGCGAGGACGTGGCGGAGGTCGCCTATTCTCCTGCGGCTTGTGGGAAAATCTACCGGCTGGTGATCCTGCGGAAGACGATCGCCGTGGAGCGCGGGCAGCAGCGGCTGTTCGACGAGGTGCTGTGGTTCTTCTACCTCACCAACGACCGAGAGAAGTCGGCGGCGCAAATCGTACGGGATGCCAACCAGCGCTGTAACCAAGAGAACCTGAACGCCCAACTCAAAGGAGGCGTGAAGGCATTGTCCCTGCCGGTCGACAGCCTGGTGAGCAACTGGGCGTACATGGTGATGGCCTCGCTGGCCTGGACGTTGAAGGTGTGGTCGGCGTTGTGGCTGAAGGAAGATGGCCGCTGGGGGAAGCAGCGCGGGGCCGAGAAGCAGCGGCTGCTGCGGATGGAGTTTGGCACGTTCGTACAGGCGATGATTCACATCCCTTGCCAAATCGTGCGGACGGGCCGTCGCATCGTTTATCGGCTGCTGAGTTGGAATCCGTGGGCCGCTGTGCTGCTGCGACTGGTGAGCCAGTTGCGACGTCCGCTGCGGTGCTGAGCAGCGCGTGTTGAAGCCGGAGTCCGGATGCTCCGGTCCGCCGCGGCCCCAAACCCAGAAAGAACACCTGCCGATGAAACAAACGCAACCCGATGCCCACCCCCGACGCCTCGCCCGTCGCCCGCTGAAGGTATGTCTTTCCCTTGAAGACTTTGGCGACTGAACGACCACAGAACATCACGCTTGTTTCAGG
>CAYWTX010000058.1:0-8307 GCA_964461295.1 uncultured Planctomycetaceae bacterium
TACCTGTACCCCGGCAGCATGTCCGCGTGGGCTTCCAGGACCGCGTCGATGGCGGCCAGGCCGGCGGACTTGTCGACAACCGTCGGGTCCAGTTCCACGGCCTGGTGGACGAGCTTGCGGCTGCGGGCGAGGGCGGCGCGGACGATCGCGTCGGTGACGGCCGCGGCGCTGCGGCAGTAGGGGAGCACCGTTTCCGGCAGCGTGACGGGCTGTGGGCGGACGCCGGTGGCGTCGGCCTGGGCGGCGGTCTCAACGAACACGTTCGTCGGCAGGTTGCTTACCTGCCCGCGGTTGATGAGGTTCAGCGCGTGGAACGAGGCCGGCTTGCCGCGGGCCAAGGCGGCCACGAGGTCCATCGGCCTTTCCCACGCCCTGTGCGTCAGGGCGACCGAGATCGGCACGGTTCCCTCGGCCGCGGCGCGCAGGACGTCCAGGCGTTGGCGGCGTTCGTCCGGCCCGCCGTGCCACATCTGGCGGCGCGTCTCCTGCGGCCCCGGTCCCGCCGGGGGGAGGAAGTCGGCCGTGTGCCGGTCCTCGGGCACCAGGAGGAAGCCCGTCTGGCGCGTGATGGCGTCGGCGCGGGGGTGGCTGCTGGTGGCGCCGCCCGCGACGCGTCGGCGGAGTTCGGCCAGCAGGTCGGCGTCGCTCGCCCGGTCGCGCATCGCGAGCACCCAACTGAAGTGGTTCAGCCCCGCCATGGTCACGTCCCAGAGCTGCCTGCCGGTCGCCTCGAACCAGTCGTAGTCGTGCGGGCCCGCGGGAGCCGACGCGACGGCGCGCGTCCCTTCAGCCCCCGTTTTCTGGCGCCGTTCGCTGTCGCGGCCGTCCTTCAATTGCGGGAACCCCACGTCGAAGATGCGGCAGAGCATCAGGTAGCCGGTTCGCGAGGCCATGCAGAAGCCGTAGGACTCGATGCCCAGCGCGTGCATGGCCTGGCAGATGCGCGGCAGCGGGTTGGCGGAATTCAGGAAGCGGGCCTTGGGGCACAGCCGCCGCATGTCCGCGGCGATCTGCTCGACGAACGCGATCTGGCGCAGCGAATAGCTGATCCCCGTGACGCCGCCGAACTCGGTTCCGCCGTGGCCGGGGGCAAGGCGGTCCACGATGTCGCAGTCGATCTCGTGTCGGCGGCGGAAGTCCGGCGCTGCCGAGCAGAGGACGAAGTGGGCTCCGTCCAGGGCCGAGCCGCGCGTGGTGTGCGTGGTGACGCGGGCGTTCACGCCCGCCTCGGCGGCCAGGCGCCGCCCCAGGCCGCCCATCACTTCCAGGGCCTCGGCGTCGATGTCCATCAGGGCCAATTCAGCGCTGTCCAGGCGGTTGTCGAGTATCGCGCCGTTCAGCGCGCCGGGCCCGAACACGTGGCTTCCGGCTCCGATAATCGCGATCTTCAGGTCGCCCATCTCCCATCCCTTCCGTGAGGCCGACAAAGGCCAGGAAACAGCCATAGCGATGAACACGGACGAAGGCCGCCCCTGCCGCTTGCGGTTCAGCGGGGGGCCAAGTGGCCGTCGCCATACCGCAGGCGGCATCGATCGCAGGCTCTATTGCCCCAGCGCCTTGCCGGCGTACTCCGCCGCGGCGGCGAGCGCTTCGGGCAGCTTCTCCGGCGCTTTTCCGCCGGCCTGGGCCAGCGTGGGCCTTCCGCCGCCGCCGCCGCCCACCAGCGCCGCCGCGGCCTTCACCCATTCGTCGGCCTTCAGCTTGCCGCCCGCGATCAGTTCGTCGCTGACCATCGCCACCAGCATCACCTTGGGGCCCTCGGCCGCGCCGAGCAACAGGCCGGCGGCGCCCTTCTGGCGTTGGCGGTCGCACTCGGCCCGCATCGCGTTGGCGTCGGGCGTGGCGAACCGCCCGACAAACACCTTGCCGACGGGCGAATCGAGGGTCGCCTCGGGCGCGAAGTCCGCCGCCGGCGCGGCGGCGGGGGTTGCGCCCTTGCCCTTGCGCAGGTCTTTGAGTTCCTTCTGCAAAGCGGCGACGCGTTCGGGCAGGTCGGCGGCGCCGACGCGCAGCGCGGCCGTCAACGCGTGCAGGATCGCGTCGCGTTGCCTCACGTGGTCGAGGGCAGCGCGGCCCGTCAGTCCGGTGATCCGCCGCACGCCCTTGGCGACGGACTCCTCGCTCACGATCTTCAGCAGGCCGATCTGCCCGGTTCGTCCCAGGTGCGTGCCGCCGCAGAACTCAGCCGAGAGCGTCGCCCCGCCGCCGATGGAGATCACGCGCACGGGGTCGGGGTACTTCTCGCCGAACACGGCTCGCACGCCGGCGATTTTCTTCGCTTCGGCCAGCGGCATGGTCCGCGCCTCCACCGGCTCGTCGGCCAGGATCCGCTCGTTCGCCAGGCGCTCGACCTCGGCAAGCTGCTCTGCCGCAACCGCCTGGTTGTGCGATAAGTCGAACCGGAACCGGTCGGGCGCCACGATGCTGCCGGCCTGGTTGACGTGGTCGCCCAGCACCTCGCGCAAGGCCCAGTTCAGCACGTGCGTGCCGGTGTGGTTCCGCATGGTGTCCAGGCGGTGGCTGTCCACCTCCAGGTGCACGGTCTGCCCGACGGCCAGGCTACCGACCTCGACGGCGCCCAGGTGCAGGATGCCGCTGCCGGCCGGCCTGGTGCCGCCCACGGCGAACTTGCCGCCCCGCCAGGTGATGACGCCCGTGTCGCCGACCTGCCCGCCCTGCTCGGCGTAGAAGTTCGTGCGGTCGAGCACCAGGGCGACCTCCTGGCCTACCTCGATGCCGCCGCCGCTGACGAGTTGGCCGCCCGCCACCCAGCCCAGCACCTTCGCCTCGATGGGCTCCAGGCGGTACTTCGCCGAGTCGTTCGTCTGCGGCAGGGCGATGCTCTCGGCCGCGGCGAACGCCTTGCCCCCGCCGCTGAGCTCGCGATGCTTCTGCATGGCCTCTTCGTAGCCGGCCAGGTCCACCTCGAGCCCGCGCTCGGAGGCCATGATCTGCGTCAGGTCAACCGGGAAGCCGAAGGTCGCGTACAGGTCAAACACCACCTCGCCGGGCAGCACCTTGCGCCCCTCGCCCGCCTTCGCCAGCCGCGCCGCCTGCTTCTCGAACAGCTCGATGCCGCGGTCGAGCGTTCGGCCGAAGGATTCCTCCTCGGCGCGGATGGTCTCGATGACGTACTCCCTGCGGGCGACGAGTTCCGGGAAGGCCGCGCCCATGAGGTCCACGACGGCGGGCACGAGCTTGACGACGAACGGTCCGGCGATATCGAGGTATTGGCGCCCGTAGCGGGCGGCGCGGCGGAGGATCCGCCTCAGGACGTACCCGCGCCCCTCGTTGCCGGGCATCACGCCATCGGCGATGGCGAACGTCAGCGAGCGGGCGTGGTCGGCGATCACGCGGCAGGCCACGTCGCGGATGTCCGCCTCGCCGGTGACGTCGAACCGGTCGGGCAGGTTCGCGCCGATCCCGTAGCGGTGGCTCGTCAGCGTCTCGATCCTCTCGATGATGGGCACGAACAGGCTGGTGGCGTAGTTGCTCCTCTTGCCGCCCAGCACCATGCTGATTCGCTCGAAGCCCATGCCCGTGTCCACGTGCCGGGCCGGCAGCGGCGTCAGCCGCCCGTCGCTGCCGCGGTTGTACTGCATGAACACGAGGTTCCAGATCTCCATCACGCGGGCGTCGCCGGCGTTCACCAGCGCCGCGCCCGACTTGTCCGGCGTCAGGTCGATGTGGATCTCGCTGCACGGCCCGCACGGGCCGGTCTCGCCCATCTCCCAGAAGTTGTCCTGCTTGTTGCCTCGGTGAATGTTGGCGGGGTTGATGTCCGTGACCTCGCGCCACAGCCGCTCGGCCTCCTCGTCGGGGGCCAGGTTCTCCTTGGCGTCCCCGCCGAAGACGGTCGCGTGCAGGCGGGTCTTGTCCAGGCCCCACAGCGTGGTCAGCAGCTCCCACGCCCAGGCGATCGCCTCGGCCTTGAAGTAGTCGCCGAAGCTCCAGTTGCCCAGCATCTCGAAAAACGTGTGGTGGTAGGTGTCGTGCCCGACGTCCTCGAGGTCGTTGTGCTTGCCGCCGGCGCGGATGCACTTCTGGCTGTTGACCGCCCGCACGTAATCGCGGCGGACCAGACCCAGGAAGATGTCCTTGAACTGGTTCATGCCCGCGTTGGCGAACAGCAGCGTGGGGTCCTCGCCCGGCAGCAGCGGGCTGGAGGGCACGAACGCGTGGCTGCGCTGCTGAAAGAACTCGATGAACTGGCTCCGGATCTCGTCGCATGAACGGGTCATGGCAGCCTCTTTGGCACTTCGCCCAGGGGGTTGTCGCGGCCGATACGCCCGGCGGAGAAGGCGATTCTATCGGCATGCGCCGGGTCTGCCAAGCCCTTTCGGCCGCGGGGGCTCCACGACCGTAGCTGCGCCTTGGCATCTTCAGCCTGAAGGGCTGTCATACATCAGCCCTTCAGGCTGAAGAAACGCCGCAGGAACGGCCATGGAGCGCCCCGGCCGCGGGCTCTCCCATGCCGGCAGCGAGCGCCGGCACGAACCGCCTTCCCTCGCTCCCCCGTCGCGCATATCATGCCGGTCCTGCCGTGGGCGGGCAAAGACCCCCGGCCCGAAATGCCGATAGAGGTACGAGGGAATCGCCGCACCACGGCGGTCCCCACCACAAAGGAACCCCCATGGTCAAGCAACTGCTCGCGAAGCTGGACTCCAAGGAAGCGATCATCGGCGTGATCGGCCTGGGTTACGTCGGCCTGCCGCTCGTTCGCGAATTCACTCGCGGCGGCGCCACCGTCATGGGCTTCGACATCGACCCCGAGAAGGTCCGCTTCCTCAAGGCCGGCAAGAGCTACATCGAGCACATCCCCTCCAGCCTCGTCAAGCAGATCATCGACACCGGGCGCTTCACGCCCACCACCGACTTCGACCGTCTCAAGGACCCCGACTGCATCATCATCTGCGTGCCCACGCCGTTGACCAAGACGCGCGACCCCGACATGAGCTACATCGTCAACACCACGCAGGCCATCAGCCAGCGGCTGCGAAGGGGCCAACTCGTCGTGCTGGAGTCCACCACCTACCCCGGCACGACGCGAGAGGTCTGCCTGCCCATCCTCGAGCAGACCGGCCTCAAGGTCGGCAGGGATTTCCTGCTGGCCTTCTCTCCCGAGCGCGAGGACCCCGGTCGTAAGGACTACACCACCCAGACCATTCCCAAGGTCGTGGGGGGCTACGACGCCAGCTCGCTCGCCGCGGCCGTGAAATGCTACGAGATCGCCATCGACAACGTGGTGGCGGTGTCGAGTTGCGAGGCAGCCGAAGCGGCGAAGATCCTGGAGAACACATATCGCTGCGTCAACATTGCGCTGGTGAACGAGTTGAAGGTCCTGTTCGACCGCATGGGCATCGACGTGTGGGAGGTGATTCGCGCGGCCGCGACGAAGCCGTTCGGCTTCACGGCGTTTTACCCGGGTCCCGGGCTGGGCGGGCACTGCATCCCGATCGACCCGTTCTACCTGTCGTGGAAGGCCCGCCAGTACGGACTGACGACGCGGTTCATCGAGTTGGCCGGCGAGGTGAACGTGGCCATGCCGCGGTACGTGATCACGCGCCTGATGGAGGCGCTGAACGAGCGGGGCAAGGCCCTGAAGGGCGCCAAAGTGCTGGTGCTGGGCCTGGCGTACAAGAAGGACATCGACGACGTGCGGGAGAGCCCATCGCTGGAGCTCATCGAGATCCTGAAACACAAGGGCGCCAAGGTCGACTACAACGACCCGCACGTCCCGGCCACGCACAAGATGCGCGAACACGACCTGAAGATGTCCAGCAGGAAGCTCACGCCGGCGATGCTGGCCGGCTACGACGCGGTGCTCATCAGCACCGACCACAGCAGCTACGACTACCCGTTCATCGTCGACCACGCCAAGCTGGTGATCGACACCCGCAACGCGACGGCGAAAGTGAAACGCGGCAGGAAGAAAATCGTGAAAGCGTAAAGGAGACCGCCAGCTTCAGGCGACCAGCTTCCGGCGGGAAGCGGTCGCTGGATTCGATTGTCTCTGCGACTCCCCTCCAAGCCCCGGTCCGGCGCGGCCGGGGCTTCTGTTTCCCCTGGGAACGCTGAGATCCAGGAGAAGACGCCCTTATGCTCGCGTTCGTAGTTCCGCCGTAAGGCGGGCCGTTTCCCGGTTGGGGACGTTCCGGGATTCCGCCTGACGGCGGGACTGCGAACGGCCCCGTTCCCGATAGCAGGTCGCATCGAGATTCGGGCCCCCTTCACCGCTCGCGGTCCTGGCGGATCAGGTCAACGCTGCTGTCTCCCATATCTCGCCCTGTCAGGCGGCGCCGCTTGTCCGGAACGGCGGCCGTCTGCTTCCGCTTTCTCTTCGCCGCCATGTACTCCCGGCGTTTGCTCTCCGGCAATCGCTCGATCGCGTACCGCAGCATCGTCCTCGGCATCGTGCGGCAATGCCGCGCGAGAAAGCCTTCCAGCACGGCCACGTCGCGCTTGCCCACTTCGCGCAGCATCCACCCCACGGCCTTGTGGAGGAGGTCGTGCTCGTCGTTCAGGAGGAGCTCCGCGATCCGTAGCGTGTCGGCGAAGTCCATCTGCCGGACGAAATGAAACGTGGCCAGGATGGCGATCCGCCGGTCCCACAGCCACCGCGAGCAGGCGAGCCGGTAGAGCGGGCGGCGGCTCCGCCCGGCCAGGTGCGCCCCGACGATCTGCGGGGCTGACAGGTCCACCAGGTCCCAGTTGTTCACGTACCGCGTATTGGCGAGGTAGAAGTCGTAGATCCGCTTGCGGCCGGCGGCGTCGCCCTTGGCAGCCTGCATGGTCAGGATCACCAGCGCGGCCAGTCGCTCCTCGTGAATGGGCGAGTGAAGCAGGCTTTCCGCTTCGTCCAGCGGCAGCGTCCCGAACTCGCGCGCCACCTTGCGCACGACGGGCACGCGCAGGCCGAGGAATACGTCGCCTTCGCCGTACTGCCCGGGGCCGGTCTTGAAGAACCCGGCCAGGAAGGCAGCCTCCCGGGGGTTGCCGAGCGACCGCAGGCGTGCCTGGATGTCCGTGGCAGTCATGGGGGGCATTGTCCGCCGCCGTGCCCAGCCCCGCAAGTTGCTGCCCGTGGCGTGGGCATCGGTCGGATCGGTCGGATCAGACCGATTCCTGGGGCCGCTCCCGAGTCCATGCCACCTGCCGCCGGACGCCTTCATCGAACGGCATGGACGGGCGGTAGTCCAGCAGGCGGCGGGCCTTTGTCACGTCGGCGAACGTGCGCTCCACGTCGCCCGGCTGCATCGGCAGGCGCTCGATGGCCGCCTGGCGCCCGCAGGCCGCCGCGATCGTGTCCACCATGCGTTGCAGCGCGATGGGGCGCTCGCTGCCGAGGTTGATGATCTCGTAGCCGCTGCAACGGTCAACGGCGGCGAGCACGCCGCCGATGACGTCGTCGACATACGTGTAGTCGCGGCTGGACTGGCCGTCGCCGAAGACCTGGATGGGCTTGCCCGCGAGGATCGAGCGCGTGAACTTGCAGATGGCGAGATCAGGCCTCTGTCGCGGCCCGTAGACGGTGAAGAACCGCAGGCAGAAGACCGGCAGGCCGTGCAAGTGGTGGTAGGCGTGGCAGACCAGTTCGCCGGCCTTCTTGGTGGCCGCGTAGGGGCTGATGGGGAAGTCGACGTTGTCGGTCTCGCTGAAGGGCGCCTTGGGCGCGTTGCCGTACACGCTGCTGCTGGAGGCGAAGACGAAGCGAGGCCGGGGCTGGAGGCCAATCGCCGCATCGAGCAGGTGGATGGTGCCGGCGACGTTGGCGGCCTCGTAACCGGCGGGGTCGGCGATGCTGGGGCGCACGCCGGCCTTGGCGGCCAGGTGCACGACGGCGTCGAAGGGGCCGAGGCGCGTGAACACGTCGGCCACGGCAGCGGCGTTGCGGATGTCGGCCTCGACGAAGGAGAATCGCCGGCCGCAGGCGGAGCGCACCTCGGCCAGGTTGGCTTCCTTCGACGCGCGGCCGTAGAAGGCGTCGAAGTTGTCCAGGCCCACCACATCGCTGCCGGCCCGCGCCAGCGCCTGGGCGGCGTGCGAGCCGATGAACCCCGCCGCTCCGGTCAGCAGAATTCTCATTCGGCGTTCCTCGCCGGCGCCTGGGCCGCCGTCACGGCCGGGCGCCCGATGCTGAAGTAGTCGAACCTCAGGTCGCGCATCCAGTCGAGGTCGTATAGATTCCGCCCGTCGAAGATGACCGGCTGCTTGAGCAGCCTTCGCATGCGCACGAAGTCGGGGGTGCGGTATTCGGGCCACTCGCAGCAGACGACCAGGGCGTCGGCGCCGTCCAGGGCGTCGTAG
>CAYWTX010000059.1:0-14236 GCA_964461295.1 uncultured Planctomycetaceae bacterium
GCCCGCCCGCGCCCGCGATGGAACCGGGACCAGCTCTCCGAACCCGGTGAGCGATTCCGCAACACAACAGAGCCGTGCCGTGTCGGCACGGTCGGGTACGAATGAGGGACCGCTTCCGCCCGCGCCCGCCCGCGCCCGCGATGGAGACGCGCCCGCCCGCGCCCACGATGGAACCGGTCACCGGTCCGAAGGCAACCGTGCCGACACGGCACGGCTCCGTTGGGATCCCGCAAAGGCGACGCCTTCCCCGTTGCGGTCCCCCTTGCCCCCCCCACCGGCGAGGTGAACACGGACCCATCTTCCCAACTGAGGAACTCCCACTACCACGGGTTCGGCGCCACCGTCAGCGTGGTTCCCGGCAGATGGAGGTCGTCAATCGCCCTGCCCACCTGCTGCGCCTCGGCGTAGTCGTCGCACAGAACGAACATCGCGCTGCCGCTGCCGGTCACGCACACCGGTTGCGCCACCGCGTCTTGCAGCGTGCGGTGCACTTCCCGCAACGGCGGGCACACCGTCATCGCCGCCTCCGCGAGTTGGTTCACCAGCCGTCCGCGCCAGACGCTTGGCGGCTGGCCGGCCAACTCCGCCGCGTCGAGTTGCACACCCATCTCCGTCTTGCCCGCCGCGTCGAACGCGGCGTACACGGCCTTCGTCGGGCACATCAGCGGCGGCATGTGCAGCACCGCAAGGAACGGGTGAACCACCGTCGGCCGGAGCTTCGCCCCCCGGCCGGTCATCCGCGCCGCCGCCGGCCCCAGGAACAGGGGCACGTCGCTGCCGAGCTTGGCGGCCATCTCGTGGAACACCTCGTGCGAGAAGCCGCACCGCCACAGCACGCCCGCGGCCGCCAGCATCGTCGCCGCGTCCGACGAGCCGCCGCCCAGCCCCTGCCCCGGGGGTATCCGCTTCAGCAGGTGGATCTCGACCCCCAACTTGCCCCGCTCGTGGCGCTCCCGCATCAGGGCGGCCGCCCGGTACGCCAGGTTCTCCTCCCTCGGCCCGCAGTCGGCCCCTTCGCAAGTCAGGCCGATCTCGCCGTCCTCGCGAGCCCGCAGCGTCAGCACGTCGCACAGCGACACCTTCACCACGATCGAGTCGAGGTCGTGATAGCCGTCCGCCCGTCTCGGCGCCACCAGCAGGTTCAGGTTGATCTTCGCCGGAGCCGCCGCCACGAGCTTGCCGCCATGCAACTTCCCTAGCGGCCTTACCGGGGGCAACAGCACTTCCGTCGGATGCACTGCATTGTCCATATCCCCATTTACCCGGAAGAAGAGCAGAAATGCAACCGGCCGGTCTAAGAAACAACCGAGGACGACGAGGACGACCGGGACCGGGAGGGAAACAGCCGAAGACGAACGGGAGGAGAGAAAACCGATCGCGAATCACGAGTCACGATCGCGAGCGGAAGCTGACGCTGGCGGGTCAGTACTTCGTTCTCGTTCTTCCGACTGTCTCCCAGTCCCGTCCGCCGTCCTCGTCGTCGTCCTCTTCCTCGGTTGTTTCCCGTTCCCGAAGCCCGGGGACCTGGGCCCTTAGCACTCCGCCCCCGGCGTCACGAGGTGTTCTGCCCCCCCCTGGCGGCGGAGCAGAACGGGCAACCCTGAAGGCTCAAGGGCTTCTCAAGCCCGCAGGGACCGAGGATCGACTCATCGCGGAGGACGTCGGCGGTCGGGCCGTCACCGGCCACGCGGCCCTGGTGCAGCACGATCGTGCGGCTACAGACTTCCATCGCCAGGTCCAGGTCGTGCGTGGCGATGATCTTGGTATGGACGAACGTCTTGAGCAGTTCGATCAGTCGCCGTCGCGCCCGCGGGTCCAGGTTCGAACTGGGCTCGTCCATCACCAGGATGTCGGGGCTCATGGCCAGCACGGTGGAGATGGACACGGCCCGCTTCTCGCCGCCGGACAACCTGTAAGGCGGCCGCTGGGCCACGTGAGACATACCGACGGTCTCCAACGCCTCGGCGACGCGGGCACGCACCTGATCGGCCGGCAAGCCGAGGTTGATTGGCCCGAAGGCGACATCATCGAACACCGTGGGCATGAACAACTGGTCATCGGGGTCCTGGAACACCATGCCGACCGTGCGGCGGATGACGGGCATGGTCTGTCGCGTCAGCAGCGTGTCGCCGATCTTGATCGTGCCGCTCGTGGGCGTCAGGTAGCCGTTGAGATGCTGAAGCAGCGTGCTCTTGCCGGCCCCGTTAGCCCCGACGATGGCGACCGACTGGCCATGGGTGATCAGGAACGACACCCCGCACACGGCCTTGGTGCCATCCGAGTAGCTGTAGTGAACGTCCTGGGCCTGAACGATGTGATGGCTCATAGTCTGCCTCCGGTAACCAACGAGCCGAGCAACCCGGCCAGGTCGAAGACCCGCAATAGCACGAAGAAAGTCACCCAGCCCGCCACGAAGAGCACGTCGCCGATCCGCAGATGCAGCGACTCCAGTGTGCGAACATGGCCGTCGAAGCCACGGCAGCACATGGCGGCGTGAACCCGCTGGGCCCGGTCCAGCGTCCGCAGCAGCAGGCTGCCAAGCATCGCCCCATACACCCGCGGGCCCAGGCCCCGCCGGCCGACAGACCGCATCGCCCGGGCCCGGACCATGCGCGTGCCGTCCTCGACGAGAACAAACAGGTAGCGGTAAAGCATCAGCACCTGCACGGTGAACACGGACGGCACGCCCAGACGTTCCAGGCCGCGACAGACGTTGTGGATGCCGGTGCCGGCTATCATCGCAAGTGTCGCCCCGACCGTCAGGGCGAACCGCATCAGGATCGAGGCGCAGGACACCCAGCCGCCGGCTACGTGGACGGGTCCGATGGTCATGATCGTGTGACGGTCGAACAGCGGGTTGAACATGCCTACGAACACCGCGAACGGCGAGACGATCAGCAGCTTGCGGATGACGAACCTGGCGGGCACGTCACCCACCGCCATCAGCACCAGCGGGTAGGCGGCCAACGGCAACAGCGGCGTGATCTGGTACTTGCCGTAGGACAGCACCGTCACGATGAACGCCAGCGTGGCAAGCAGCTTGGCCCGCGGATCAATGCGATGCAGGGGCGTGTCTCGGCTGGCCAGGCGGTCCAGCCAGCCGATCTCGCCTGCCTTGCTGTCAATGCCAGCCATGCCTATCCACCTCTTGCGTGACTACGAATGCGAAGACGATGCAGCCCGGCGGCGGAGTAACCACGCGGCCGTCAGCGTCAGAACCAGCGTGATGGCCCCGCCGACCAACCCGGCGACCGTGGCGCCGGCGCTGGGAGTGCCCCAGGGGGCCTCCGGCGGCGCCGGGCGGCTTGCCGCGGCCGAGCCGATCACGGCGTCCCCCTTACGGGCGAAGTCGTAGTCAGGCAGGACAGCGGTCCGCTCCTGGATGTGCTTGAGCGCGCCGTGGACGCCGCCCGTCGGCTCGGCCAGTTCCTCCTTGCCGGAGCTCCTGGCCATAGACCACTCCAGACCGTCGCTGTTCCTCGAGGCGAACCAGCTCATCACTCCGCCGGTTGCGACGGCGGCAATCAGCAGCCCGATCACGACCGGGCGGAAGCTCGCACGGTCCTGGCCGGTAGGCGCGGCAAGATCGAGTACTTCAGGTCGAGCCTTCCACACGAAACTGACGACCGCCGCCGTGACCAGTCCCTCGACCAAGCCGATCGCCAAGTGGATAGGTTGCATCAGCAGGACGAACTTCGAGAACGGCAGGTCGGAGATGCCCGACATCGTCGTCTCCAGGACCACGCCGAACGCCCCGAGTTGGAGCCCGGCCACGGCGGCGACAGTCGCGGCCAGGGCGATGCGCCCGGGCGTCGGCCGAGATCCGACCAGCGGGCGGTAGATCAACGGATAGGCCAGGAAACACGGGAACAGGCCCAGGTTGATGATGTTGCAGCCCAGCGCCAAGAGCCCGCCGTCGGCGAAGAACAACGCCTGCACGGTGAGGACTGACGCAATCGTGATGAACGCCGCCTCCGGCCCCAGCAGAATGGCCAGCAGCAGTCCGCCGCCAAGGTGCCCGCTGGAACCCGTCGCCGGGATGGTGAAATTCACCATCTGGGCGGCGAAGACGAATGCGCCCATCACGCCCATCAGAGGCACGCGGCGATCATCCATCAGACGCCGCAGCCTGCGGGCGCTGTAGGCAATCAACCCGGCCGAGGCGGCCCACATCGTGCCCCCGACCGCCGGAGAAATCAGCGCATCAGCCATGTGCATTGCGGCACTCCTTAGTAGTTCGTCCGATCCGACCGACCCTTAGAAACTCATCCGTACACGCACGCCCACCACCACCGCGTCGTCCGCGCTGCCGCTGCCGCCCGGATTCGCCACGTACTGCACGTGCCCGCTCACGTGCAGCCATTTGAGTACCTCAGCGCTATAGTACGTTTCCACCACAGTCTCCTGGCTCGTCCGGTCAGGCACCGCGTCGCGGCTGAGAACCCCCTGCGCCACGCCGATGCCCACCACGTCGGCGTGGCGCCCCCGGATCAGCCCCTTGTACTGCCCGCCGAAGGACCAGAACGTGTTGATCTCGCTCACGTCCCCGTCGGCGCAGCCGAAGCGAGCGAACAGCCCTAGTCCCTGGTCGTCGTTGGGGTCGACGTTCTCTTTGCACACGAGTTGATCGAACGTCGCGTACACGCCGTGGTCGTCCCGCTTCGTCGAACCGCTGAACCGATCCTTCGGCTGCGGGTCGTACCAGAATCCCAGGCGATACGCGCCCGTTAATCCCTTGCCCCAGTCCGTCACGAGCCCTGTCTCAAAGATCGCGAGGAAGTAGTCTTCATCGTGGAACGCCGTGTTGAATCCCGTCTCGCGTTTGTCCGCCCGTGCATCTGCGATGGCCGCGCCGAAGTAGAAGCGATCGGCCGGCTCCACGTACACGGCCGCTCCCAGTCCATTGTCCGGGAACGGGATCGTTGGGTTGTTCACCAGCGCGTCGGCAAGGAACTGCGTGTTCTCACTGTTGGCGTACTTGCTGCAATCGAAACCTACCGGACAGTTGTGATGTTCGAACCCACAGGTCAAGTCGATCTTTCCTGCCCGCACGATCACCTTCTTACCCGGCAGCGCCTGTTCGTACCACAGCTCGGCCAGGTCGGCCGATCCATCGCCGGCCGCGTCGCCGTTGATCCCCAGCAGGCTGCCGACCGAAGACTCGTTCAAGCCCTTCGACCAGCCTCCCTGCGCCTGCGCGTACGCCCGCCCGCCCGTCAGACCGACCAGCTTCTCCAGGTCGAGATCGATGTCGAAGTCGTAGCTTCCCGTGTATCGACCGGCGCGGCGGTGCGTGGCCAGGCCGCCGCGAAGGTTCGTCTGGTACACCTGCGTGTTTGCCAGTGAAAGGACGATGCCCCGCTCCGCCAGCGTTCTGCCCAACCCCAGCCAGTTGTCCGTCAGCGTGTCTCGTTCGCACAACCCGGCGCAGTTCGCGTCGGCTGCGAAGGCCGCGCCTCCGCAGATCGCTACGCCGACCAGCGCCGCCGTCCATGGTACGATTGTCTTGGCCATGCGCGACTCCTTTGCCGGAGTATGAAACAGTGGATATTACGAGTTGTCAACAATTTATTACCAACTTGCGCAAGAGGGAGAGACGACGAGGAGAAACCACGGAGAAACAGAAGAGCAGAACCTTCCGCCGCGGCAACTTCATGCCGCCGGCAGCCCGAGTGGTACGTGGTCAGCCAAGGCCTCGGCCGAAGAAATGAACAGCGAAGGCTACTTCGCCAGCGGGAAGCGACTCAGAAACTCCGCCAGGATCGACATGGACGGGTCAAACAACGGCAAACCTGCCTCTGCACGCTCCTGGTAACGCTGGAGATTCTCGTCCCGCTGTCGCTGCTGTTCCTCCTCGTACTCGTCCATAGGCGCAAAATAACTAGGACGAAATGCACGCATCCGGAACCTCACTTCGAGATCGCAACTCCCTCCGAGGAACTGCGACTCCGATTTACGCCAGACCTCCTGTCCGGTACTACCCGACGATGTGTTGCACCCATTATTGGCTCGCGGCCCGCGAAAGGCAACAAGAAAATTCCCGACCAACGCCGCTTTGTTCTAGGGCTCCTCCGGCCGCGCCGGGAGACCCACGTTCATGCGACACTCGGCCGCGAGATCGAGGAATTCCCGGCGATCCAGCTCCTCCAGTTGCTTGCCGCGGACATCCAGTTTCTCGTTGAACTTGATGCACTTTTCCTGCATCGACTCGTGGGTTTCCCTCGAGCCGCCCAGAAGCGCGAAGTTCTTCCCTCGCGTCACGCGCACCTGACCGTCGGGCTTGTCCAATCCGATGCCCAGCAACTTCGCTTTCCGGTTTTCGCTGATCACGAGTAACGCTCCCGGCGCCTCTTTGCACCGTGAGACATTCTACACCAACAGCGACTTTCGTGCGAGGTCCGGGCGGTTTCCCTGCCCGCGGAGCCCGGTTCCACGGTACCGGGCATCCGGTCCTTGACACGGCGAGTTTCCGCCCTATGCTGTTACCGTTACCTCCTTTCCTGCCGCGGCACGGAGACGCCATGGATTCGCCGAACATCACGGTCGTGGGCCTGCAATGGGGCGACGAGGGCAAGGGCAAGGTCGTCGACGCCCTTTGCCGCGTCAGCAAGTACGTCGTGCGCTTCTGCGGCGGAGCCAACGCCGGCCACACCGTCGTCATCGCCGGCCGGAAGTTCGCCCTGCATCTCATTCCCTGCGGCGTGTTCCACAACGGCGTGGTCAACGTCATCGGCAACGGCATCGTGTTCGACCCGCCGCAGGCCATCGGGGAAATCGACGGCCTGATCGAGCGCGGCATCGGCGTCGGCCCGGCCAACCTGCGCATCAGCGCCGCCGCCCAGGTCGTCATGCCCTGGCACAAGTTGGAGGACCGCCTCAGCGAGCAGTCGCTGGGCGCCGACAAGATCGGCACCACCGCCCGCGGCATCGGCCCCTGCTATGCCGACAAAGCCCGCCGCACCACGGCCGTGCGAGTCGGCGACCTCCTCGACGCGGCCGCCCTGCGCGACCAGGTCACCCGCATCGCCGACATCAAGAACCGCACCTTCGCGGCCCTGTACCAGAGCCCCGAGCGCCTCGACCCCGCCGCCATCGCCGACGAATACGCCGCCTGCGGCCGGCGGCTGGGCGACATGATCTGCAACACCGGCGTGATGCTCCGCGCTGCCGTCGCCGCGGGCGAGCCGATCTTCTTCGAGGGCGGTCAGGGAAGCATGCTCGACATCGATCACGGCACGTATCCGTACGTCACCAGTTCGTCGGTATCGGCGTGCGGCGTGTCGGCCGGCGCCGGCGTGCCTCCCTCCGCCGTCGGACGGGTCGTCGGGGTGATGAAGGCCTATACCACCCGCGTCGGGGCCGGACCCTTCCCCACTGAACAGGACAACGCCACCGGCAGCCTCCTGCGCGAACGCGGGCACGAATACGGCACGACCACCGGCCGGGCGCGCCGCTGCGGCTGGCTGGATGCCTTCGCCGCGCGCTACGCCGCCGACCTGTCCGGCGTTGACGAACTGGCCCTCAGCCTGCTGGACGTCCTGTGCGGGCTGGACGAGATCAGCATCTGCACCGCCTACCTGCGAGACGGCAAGCGCGTGGACGTGTTCGAGCCTTCCGCGATGGCCGGCGCCACGCCAGTATACGAAACCCTCCAGGGCTGGAAGGAAGACATCGCCGGCGTACGGCGCTTCGCCGACCTGCCCCCGGCCGCACAGAAGTACGTGCAGCGCATCGAGCAACTGGTCGGCCGACCCGTCGGCGTCATCGGCGTCGGCGCCGACCGGGAAGCGACCATCCTGCATCACACGAAGATCCGAGGCCTCCCCTGATGGCCGCGATCGCCCCCGAAACCATCGCCGCCGCCCGCGCCGAGTTGGGCATCTCGCCCCAGCGCCTGCCGCGTAGTGTCGCCATCATCATGGACGGCAACGGGCGGTGGGCCCGCCAGCGCGGCCTGCCGCGCACCGCCGGGCACGCCGCCGGCGCCATCCTCGTCCGACAGATCGTCACCGAGGGCGTGCGCCTGGGCCTGGACGCGATGGCGTTCTACACCTTCTCGCTGGACAACTGGAACCGCCCCGACGACGAGATCGCCATCCTCATGGACCTGTATGCCGACTACCTCCGCCAGGAGCGGGTGACGATGCTCGAGAACAACATCCGCTTCCGCCACCTCGGCCGGCGCGACGGCCTGCCCGCCCGCGTGCTCGACGAACTCGACGGCTGCACCCAAGCCACCGCCGCCTGCACCGGCACGTTCCTCTGCCTGGCCCTCAACTACGGCTCACGCGCCGAGATCACCGACGCCGTCCGGCGCATCGCGCGGTCCGTCGCGGCCGGGAACGTCCACCCCGACCAGGTCGACGACAAGCTCATCAGCGGCAGCCTGGACACCGCCGGCGTGCCCGACCCGGATCTGCTCATCCGCACCTCGGGCGAGATGCGGGTCAGCAACTTCCTGCTCTGGCAGATCTCGTACACCGAACTGTACGTGACGGACGCCTGCTGGCCGGACTTCACCGTCGATCGCTTCCGCGAGGCCCTGCAAAGCTACGCATCCCGCCGCCGCCGTTTCGGCGGCCTGGACTCGCCCAACGCGTGAATCGCCTGACGCCCCCATCGCTCACCACCGCGGCCCCAGCGCGTCGCACAGGAACTTCCTCAGCGGGGACGCCGCCAGGTTGCGTGTCCTTGCCCATAGGCGATCCCGGGCGTCATAGACGCTGCCCGCACCGTTCGCTACACTTCGCCCGACGACGCGGGACCCGCCGCAACGTGGGACGACAGCCGCCTCCCGCTTGCCTCGCGGCGATTGCCGTTCCCACAATCAAGGACCAACGCCATGCGCATCCTGCTGAATGCTGACCCGTTCGAGGGCTACTGCCCGCCCAACCGTCCGCGCCACGCCGCCACCCACTACTGGCCCGCGCGTTGGATCGCGCTGCCCGAAGGCGCCCGCCCCCGTGCGGCCGCGTATCGCCTCCGCTTCCGCCTCGACTCGCCGGCCGCATTCCGCCTGCACGTCGCCGCCGACGAGCGGTACGAACTGTACCTCGACGGCGCCGAGATCGGGCGCGGCAGCGACCTCGGCGACGAGACGCACTGGTACTTCGACAGCCACGACCTCTCCCTCGCCGCCGGCGAGCACACGCTCGTCGCGCGCCTCTGGTCCATCGGCCAGCAGGCCCCCTGGCCCCAGGTGAGCCTGCGCCCCGGCCTGCTGGTGTGTCCCGATCCCGACAGTCCGCTCGTGGGGCTGCTTGCCACCGGAGCGGCCGCATGGCAGGCCAAGCCGCTGGGCGGCTACGAGTTCGACACCACCACGCGGCGCCCCGCCTGGCCGGTCGAGACCCACGACGCCGCCCGCATCTGTTGGGACTTCGCCGCCGGCGCCGGCGGGGGCTGGGCCGACACGGCCGTCTTCTCCGCCTCCTGGGACTGGCCCTGGCTGGTCGGCGAAGCGCACGGATGCGGCGCAAGCAACCGCCGCCTCAACTCGCACGTGCTCCGTCCCTCCATGCTGCCGCCGCTCCACCGCGTCCTGCGCCAGCCGGGATGCGTCCGGGCCGTGCAGCACGTCAGTTCGCCCGATACTGCCGCCCTGCCCGTGCCCGAGGCCGCCACCGCGTCGGCCGACCGCGACGCATGGCAACGCCTCTGCGACGGCGGCGCCGTCGCCGTCCCGGCCAACACCGCTGTCCGCGCCATCCTCGACATGGGCGACTACGTCTGCGGCCGGCCGGTGCTCACGCTCAGTGGCGGCCGCGGCGGGGAAGTCCGCATCGCCTGGGCCGAGGCGCTCTACGGCACGCCCGATGGCAAGGGCGACTCGAAGGCCCACCGCGACCGCGTCGACAGCCTCTACTTCGTCGGATGGGGCGACCGCTTCCTCGCCGATGGCGAGGCCGGGCGGCGCTTCGAGACCTACTGGTGGCACGCCGGGCGATACCTCGAGATCTACGTCCGCGCCGCCGGCGAGCCGCTGACCATCGACTGCCTCCAGATCGCCGAGACCCGCTACCCGCTGGAGATGGAGGGCGATTTCGCCGCCGGCGACGAACGCCTCGCCCGCCTCACGCCCATCCTCGTCCGCGCCCTCCAGGAATGCGCCCACGACACCTACATGGACTGCCCCTACTACGAGCAGCAGATGTGGGTGGGCGACACGCGCCCGCAGATGCTCTGCGGCTACGTGATGACGCCCGACGACCGCCTCCAACGCAAGAGCCTGCAACTCATCGCCGGCTCGCGCGGCGCCGACGACCTCCCGGCCGCGTACTACCCCGGCCGCGGGCTGCTGGTGGTCCCCGGCTTCTCGCTGTGGTTCGTGGCGATGGTGTACGACCACATGATGTACCGCGGCGACGCGGCGTACACCGCCACGCTCATGCCGGCCGTGCGGCGTACCATGGACGCCATCGGCTCGCGCCGCGCCGCCGACGGCCTGCTCGCCGCCCCGCCGGGCTGGAACTACGTGGACTGGGCGGCGCCGTGGCAGCACGGCATCGCGCCGGATGGCCAGGACGGCGTCAGCGCCGTCCTCAACTGGCAGACTGTGCTCGTGCTGGACATGGTGGCCCGCCTGGAGGCATGGCTGGGCGAGAAGGAACTCGCCGTCCGCGCCACGCGCCACGCGGCTCGCCTCGCCGCCGCGTGCCGTCGCGCCTTCTGGCACCACGGACGCAAACTCATGGCCGACGACCTCGCCCGCAAGCACTTCTCCGAGCATACGCAATGCATGGCCCTGCTGTCGGGCCGGCTGACCGCGGCCCAGCGCAGCGCCGTCGCGGCCGGGCTGGTCAACGCCCCCGACCTCACGCGCTGCCAGATCTTCTTCTCGCACTACCTGTTCGAGGCATATGCGGCCGCGAGGCTGGGCGAGGCCATCTTCCACAAACTGGACACTTGGCACTGGATGGTCGAACACGGGTTCAAGACCACGCCCGAGACGGTGCCCAGCCCGCGCAGCGATTGCCACGCCTGGGCCGCCCACCCGCTGTTCCACTACTACGCGACGATCCTCGGCATCCGCCCCGCCGCGCCCGGCTTCGCCCTCGTCGACGTCGCTCCCCTGCCCGGGCCGCTGGAGCACGTCCGAGGCCGCATGCCACACCCCCGCGGCTGGGTCCAGGCCGAGTTCCGCTTCGACCACTCCGCCGGCCGGGCGATCGGCCGCGTCGCCTTGCCGCCCCAGACGACGGGCACGCTGCACCTGTGCGGGCGCGAAATCCCCCTGGCAAGCGGCGAGAACCAGGTGGAGGCGTAGAGCGGCCGACGTGATCGCGGCCTGCCGTCCAAACGATCGGCCGGCGCCGCCTCCGTCCTTGGTGCTCGTGTTGCGGGCTCCGCCATCCTCGACGGGGATGCCGGAACCGTCCCTCTCCCCCCCTTGGTCACGCGGGCTTACAATGTATCCTGCCAAAGGAGTACCGATGTCTCGGACGGCCGGGCGTGCAATCCTGTGTGGCGCACTGGGGCTGGGGTTCGCGCTTCTGCTGCGTACCGCGCCCGCTGCCGCCGCGCCAGTACCCCCAACCGTCGCCGGCCAGCCGACCACTCCCGCCCGGCCAGCCGACGCGCCCGAGCCGCTTGACAAGCGGCTCAAGGCCTACCCCGGCCGCTACTACACCATTCACACCGACCTCGACGCCGACGCCGTGCGCGAGGCCGAGACCCGAATGACCGCCATGGCCGAGGAATATCACCGCCGCACCAGCGCCTTCGGCGGGGTCATTCGCGACAAGCTCACCTTCTGCCTCTACAAACGCCAGGAGGACTACCGCCAGGCCGGCGGACTGCCCGGCAGCGCCGGCATGTACAACGCTCACAGGAAGCTGCTGATGGCCCACGCGGCGGGCGGCGTGGCCGACGACCGCCTCTGGCACGTCGTGCAGCATGAGGGATGGCACCAGTTCGCCGGCATGGTCATCGGCGGCGACATGCCGGTGTGGCTCAACGAAGGCATGGCCGAGTACTTCGCCCAGGCCGTCTGGACCGGCGACGCGTTCGTGATCGGCCTGGCGCCGCCCAGCCGAATCAAACGCATCCGGGCCGCCATACGCGACCGTAAACTCGTCGATTTCCTCGACATGCTGCTGGTCAGGTCCAGCGATTGGACGAAGGCTGTCTCGGCCGGCAAGGCGCAGGTCTACTACGACCAGTCGTGGTCGATGGTGCATTTCCTGGTGCACGGCGAGAACGGCAAGTGCCGCCGGAGCTTCGAGGATTTCGTCCGCGACATCGGACGCGGGGGCGACTGGAGGGCCTCCTTCCAGACCCGCTTCGGGCGGAACATCCAGGCCTTCCAGAAACGCTACGAGGACTGGTGGACGGCCTGCAAGGACGACCTGGCCGAACCGCTGTACATCAAGGCCGCCGTCCAGACGCTGGCGGGGTACGCGGGGAGGGCGGCCGCCCAGGGCCAGCAGTTCGCCGATGCGGGCGAGTTCTTCAGGGCAGCTCGCGGCGGGGAGCTGAAGCTGGGCGAGCAGTGGCTGCCGCCGTCGCTTCTGGAGCGCAACCTGCTCCGCGCGCGGGGGCTGAAGGAGTGGTCGCTGGAGAAGCAAGCCGGCGGCGGGAAGTTGGTGCTCAGGCAGCCCGAGGGCAGGACCTTCACGGGCAGCTACACGATCGCCGGCGGGCGCCTGCGCCGCGTGACGGCGAAGATCGAGGGCGAGAAGGAAGAGGGGAAGTGACGGCCCCTCACGCCCCCGCCTGCGTCGCGTCCGGCGACTCGCGCAGGACGCGGAGGAACATCCGCTCCGCCCGGCTGTACGCCTTGCCGCGGCGCCGGATCACGGCGATCTTCCGCCGCCAGCGGGCCGGGGCGCTGAACGGCACGATCGCCACGTGCCCCTCGGTCGCCTCGCGCTCCACGGTGTTGCGGGGCAGGATGCTCAGGCCGGCGCCCACCTCGATGGCCCGCTTGATCGTCTCGACGTTGTCGAACTCCATCGCCACTTCCACGGCCACGCGGAAGCTCTTCATCACCCGGTCGATCTGGCGCCGCGACGGCACGTTCGCCTCGAACGCCACCATCTTCTCGCCGCGCAGGTCGGACGGCTCGATCGACTTGCGGGCCGCCAGGCGGTGCCCTGGCGGGAACACCGCCACCAGTTCCTCCGTCACCAGCGGCAGGATGTCCAGGCTGCGGTGCTTGTCGGGGAATGCGACGATCCCCAGGTCCATCTCGTCGTTGAGGACCATCGCGGTGATGCGGTTCCAGCGGGTGTACTCCACGTCCAGATGCACGTCGGGGTGGGCCTTGATGAACCGCCCAATGCACCCGTTCAGCAGGTAGAAGCCCACCGAGTAGATCGTGCCCACCTTGAGCACGCCGCGCACCGCGTCGGTGGCCGAACGAATCTCCGCCAGCGCCTGCTCGTAGCGGCGCAGGATGTCCTTGGCGCCGCGGTAGAACACCAGCCCCGCGTCGGTCGGCGTCGCGAACCCGCCGCCGCGAGTCAGCAACCGCGTCCCCAACGACCGCTCCAGCGCGGCCACCTGCTGCGACACGGCCGACTGGGAGATGCTGTTCGCCTCGGCCGCCTTGGAGAAGCTTCCGGTCTCGATGAGGTCGCAGAACGATTTCATCACGGCGACGTTCATGAATCACCTGTTCCTCGACACCCGCCACCGGACGCCCGACACGGCCGAAAACATAAGGCCCGACGCGATGTCGTATTAGCAATTTTGATTTGCGGCAAATCCACAGTCAACTTATTTATAGCACCCGCGGTGCTGGAGCGATGCTTCGGAGGGTATGTCCCCTTCCTCGCGGGCGCTCCGGAACATGGGCCGGCGCCGCAGGGAAAGGGAAAAGGTCATGGCTAGCCAGTTCTACAGCAGTGTCATGGAGACGGTGGTTGCGCGCAACCCGGGAGAGCCGGAGTTCCACCAGGCGGTGCGCGAGGTGGTCGAATCCATCGAGGTCGTGATCCAGAAGCGCCCGGACCTCGCCAAGGCCAAGATCGTCGAGCGGCTCGTCGAGCCCGAACGCCAGGTGATGTTCCGCGTGCCCTGGGTGGACGACAAGGGCGAGGTCCGCGTCAACCGCGGCTTCCGCGTGCAGTTCAACAGCGCCATCGGACCCTACAAGGGCGGCCTGCGCTTCCACCCCTCGGTGTACCTGGGCATCATCAAGTTCCTGGGCTTCGAGCAAATTTTCAAGAACGCCCTGACCACCACGCCCATCGGCGGCGGCAAGGGCGGCAGCGACTTCGACCCCAAGGGCAAG
>CAYWTX010000060.1:0-3991 GCA_964461295.1 uncultured Planctomycetaceae bacterium
CACAGTGATTGAGTTCCTCATCGTCGCCTTCAGCGTGTTCGTGGTCGTCAAGCTGATGAACCGGCTCATCCGCCGCCGCGAGAAGGCGGTCGAAGCCGCCAAGGCGTGACAGCCCCCAAGCGGCCCCAGCCGCGGAGACGGGAGGGGAGGCGCCGCGAGGCAAGCCGCCGCGGCGGCCGGTTCGCATCCGCCGCGGTATGGCGTCGGAGTCCAGTTTCGCTACAATCCCGCCAATGAGCGAAGCGATGGAGCAACTGACGAAGGCGACGCGGCAACTGGTCGCGATCGAGGAACTGTTGGGCGGAGCGTACATTCCCAGGAAGCGCAGCCCGCTGCCTGCTCCAAGCCCCGGCCCGGGCAGGCCGGGGCAGGAATCAGTCGCGGCGCCTGCCCCGGCGCATCGTCCCGGCCCGGCGCATCGTCCCGGCCCGGCGGGGCCGGGCTCCTGTTCTCCTCCTGCTTCGCCTTCGGCCCTTGCCATCGAGGGCGACCTCACGTTCGAGCAGAAAGCCGCCGCTCTTGCGGAGATCGATTCGGTCGAGGTGAGGGTCTGCCGCAAGTGCGTCCTGTCCCAGGCCCGCAACAACACCGTTTTCGGCGAGGGCAGTCCCGACGCGAAGCTCATGTTCGTCGGCGAGGCGCCCGGGGCCGAGGAAGACCTCTCCGGGCGGCCCTTCGTGGGCGCGGCCGGCGAACTGCTGGCGAAGATGATCGCGGCGATGGCCCTGGCGCGGGAGGAGGTCTACATCGCCAACGTGCTGAAGTGCCGCCCGCCAGGCAACCGAGCGCCGACGCCTGACGAGGCCGAGCTGTGCTGGAGCTACCTGGTGCGGCAGATCCAGATCATTCGCCCGCGGGTGATCGTGACGATGGGCAACCCGGCCACGCACCGGCTGCTGAACACGATGGTGGGCATCACGAAGCTGCGGGGGACCTGGCAGAGCCTGCCCGAATGGGCGCCGGGGATCGGCGGAACCAAGGTCATGCCGACCTTCCACCCCTCGTATGTGCTGCGCACCTACACGCCCGAGATCCGCGGCAAGGTCTGGGCCGACCTGCAAGCGGTGATGAAGGAACTGGGGCTGAAGCTGCCTTCCGGGAAGTAGGCGGCCGGGCGCGGGCGGCCGGGCGCGACGACGGTCTGGTTGTCCGCGAATCCGCTTGCCCGCGTCCGCGGGGCCATTTCCGGCGGCGCGCGAAGATCCCCGTGCGGCACGGCTGCCTATCGCCCGCTGCCTGCTGCCTCTCTCGCCATGGACTCCACTTCGCCGAGGATCGCCCCCACAATCTCGCCCTCCGCCACCGTGCGCGCCTGCCTGCCTTGGCGGTAAAGGACGGCCTTGCCCTTGCCGCAGCAGACGGCCACGTCGGCGCCCTCGGCCTCGCCGGGCCCGTTCACCACGCAGCCCATCACAGCCACTGTCAATGGGGCCTTCACGCCGGCCAGGGCGGACTTCACCTGTTCGGCCAGGGCGGCCACGTCCATCCGGGCGCGCCCGCAGGTGGGGCAGGCGATGAGTTCGACGCCGACTCGCTGCCGCAGGCGGAGGGACCAGAGCAGTTCCAGGCCGGACCGCACCTCCTTCGTGGGGTCGCCCGCGAAGGAGATGCGGATGGTGTCGCCGATTCCATCGGCCAGCAGGGCCCCCAGCGCCGCGGCGGAGCGGATGGCGCCGGTTTCGGCCGTGCCGGCGTGCGTGACGCCCAGGTGCAGCGGGTGGTCCCAGCGATCGGCCAGGGCGCGGTTGACGGCCACGGTGGTTACGGCATCGTGGCTCTTGGCCGAGAGGACGAGGTTGTCGAAGTGTTCGTCGGCGAAGACGTGGAGGTACTCGGCGAGTTTCTCGACCATCAGGTCGACGAGCGGCTTGGCCAGGTCGGCGGCCCGGCGGCTGGCGTCGGCTCGCTCGACGACGGAGCCTTCGTTGACGCCCACGCGGATGGGGATGCCCGCGTCGGCCGCGGCGCGGATGACGCGCCCGACCTGCCCGCGGTCGGTGATGTTGCCGGGGTTGAGGCGGATCTTGGCCGCGCCGGCGTCGATGGCCTCCAGGGCGCGGTCGAAGTGGAAGTGGACGTCGGCGATGATCGGCACGGGCGAGGCGGCGATGATCTGCGGCAAGGCGGCCGTGTCGGCGCGGGTGGGCACGGCCACGCGGACGAGCTCGGCCCCGGCCTCGGCGAGGCGGCGGACCTGGTCGATGGTGGCGGCCGCGTCGGAGGTGGGCGTGTTGGTCATGCTCTGGACGACGACGGGCGCGCCGCCGCCGATGGCGACGCCGCCGACCCGCACGCTGCGCGTGCGCCGACGCTCGATGGACGGAAGATTCATCCGCGCATTGTACAACGTGGCGACCACGGGGGAAGTGTCGAGGGGTGCACGACCGTGGTTGCGCCTTGGCATCTTCAGCCTGAAGGGCTGTCATATCTCAGCCCTTCAGGCTGAGGAGGCGATGCAGGAACGGTCGTGGACCCAGTGTCGAGCGTCAAGTGTCAAGGGAAGAAGGGAAGCCGCATGCCCTCCCTGTTTCCCTTGACGCTCGACACTTTTTCTCCCCTCGACACATCCGGCGTTCGCTCGTATCATGGGCGGGTTCGACAGGTTCCTTGCGACGGAAGGGCTTACCTATGGCACATGATGGCGTCGATCTGATGGAGAAGCTGGTGGCCTTGTGCAAGCGCCGGGGCTTCATTTTCCAATCCTCGGAAATCTACGGCGGGATCAACGGCTTCTGGGACTACGGCCCGCTGGGCGTCGAACTGAAGCGCAACGTCAAAGAGGCGTGGTGGGAGGACGTCGTCCGCAAACGCGACGACATGGTCGGCCTGGACTGCTCCATTATCATGAACCCCAAGGTCTGGGAGGCCAGCGGGCATCTGGCGACGTTTGCCGATCCCATGCGGAAGTGCGGCAAGTGCGGACATTTCGTCCGTGCTGACCAGATCTGGGAGATATTGGCCACGCAATCGACCTGGATGGAGTCGCTGCTCCAGGAGTTCACTCCCATCACCGGGGAGATCGACACGCCACGCCTGATGAAATGGGCGCGAGGTAAGGGAAAGAGGCTTGCGCCGAACCTCGCGCTGGTTCGGAACCCGGAAGTGACTCTGTCCTGGCTTGCGACGCGGGTGAACGGGCAACCCGGTGCACCGCCGACATTGCAGGAGATCACGCAGTATGTGGCGACCGAGCAACTCAATGCTACAGGACTGCAGGAGCCTTGCCCGTTGTGCGGAGGCGAACTCGGGTCGGCTTCGCCGTTCAAACTTATGTTCGAATCCTATGCCGGCGTGGTCCAGGATGATTCGACCCGCGTCTACCTCCGTCCCGAGACGGCGCAGGGCATCTTCTGCAACTATCGCAACGTCATGGACAGCACGCGGCTGAAGATCCCCTTTGGGATCGCCCAGATTGGCAAGAGTTTCCGCAATGAGATCACGCCGCGGAACTACACCTTCCGCAGCCGCGAGTTCGAGCAGATGGAGATCGAGTTCTTCTGCCATCCCAACGAGGCGGACAAGTGGTACGAGTACTGGCGCAACGAGCGCTACCAGTGGTACATCCGCCACGGGCTGACCAGCAGCAAGCTGCGGCTGCGCGACCACGAGAAGAGCGAGCTGGCGCACTACGCGCGGGCGTGCGCGGACGTGGAATACTCGTTCCCGTTCGGCATCAGCGAGTTGGAGGGCGTCGCCAACCGCACGGACTTCGACCTTAAGGCGCACCAGGCGGCGAGCGGCAAGGACATGCAGTACTTCGACGACGAGACCAAGGAACGGTTCATCCCGTTCGTGATCGAGCCCTCCGGCGGGGTGGACCGCGCGACGCTGGCGTTCCTGTGCGAGGCGTACACCGAGGACCAGGCCCCCGACGACAAGGGCGCTATGCAGACGCGCGTCGTGATGAAGTTCTGCCCGCGCCTGGCCCCGGTGAAGGTGGCCGTCTTCCCGCTGGTGAAGAAGGAAGGTATGCCGGAGATCGCGGACAAGA
>CAYWTX010000061.1:0-9442 GCA_964461295.1 uncultured Planctomycetaceae bacterium
AGAGGCGTAATTCAAGTACATACTTCACATTATTTCTCATATTACATGACTACGTTTTGCAGGCGGCAACAACCCGCAATCGCTGCATTCAGAGATGGTTATCGCGAAAACAGCCCCAAAATCGAAGGGAACTTCGGCTTAACCATGCCCAGGAGCAGGGATCGGTCACTGAAGTCGGCGCGAAGCGCGGACCCCGATGGGGCGACCAGTCCTCGCCTTGCTTTTGCCCGCGCTGTCCGCCTCCGCGTCGCCGGCTTTCTTCCGGATCACCAGCTCTTTCGTATGCGGCTCTCGTCCCGTGACCGGAAATCTGCACGGTATTGTTCATGTTATTCTTGCACGACGCCTTACTTCAACTACCCCACAAGCAGCAATACAGCCCCGGGGCGGGACATGGCCGACGCCTCCGGCAGCAACGCCAACTACACCAGCGGCGATTGTCTGATCGGCAGTCGCCATTGCCGGACCCTCGTCGGGGAGTTCCAGAACTCCGACGGCCCGTACGGGACGTTCGACCAGGGGAGCAACGTCCTAGAATGGAACGAAGCCATCCTATGCGGGTCCGCTCGCGGCCTGGGGGCCGGCTCGTCCGACTAGGACGTCGACAGCCTGCTTGCGGCGAATCGGAACTACGACTTCTCGGCGAACGAGGACGACATCGTCGGGTTTCGTGTCTCTGAGGTCCCTTGAACCCGCCACGCCGGCCTTGCTCGCCTTGGGCGGGCTGGCCTTGATCCACCGCAGACGCCGGTAACGGAAGCGGTCGCGCGGTTGACGCCCGCGTCGGCTCCCGCAATCGGCCCCAACGGGGAGTCCCGCAATCGCCGATCGAAAATCGTCAATCGGCAATCCTTCCTGGCGCTTGCCCGCGGCGCGGCAGTACGCTATGATTCCTCACGCCGTGCTAGGTGGGGCGCTAGCGGTGCCCTGACTCCCGAAAGGGACGACCCGTAATCCGCTTAAGCGGGGCCGAATTCCTCGTCGAGGGCTTGTCGCGGCAGGTCTACTCGCCTGGCGGGCGGTGATGAAGGCTGGATCCTCTGCAACGCTGTGCCGTGAACCTGGTCAGGTCCGGAAGGAAGCAGCCATAAGCGTGTACACAGCGTGTGCCGGAGGGCCACCTGGCCGGAGCCGTTCCGCCTTGCGGGCCCTGTGGCGACGGTTCGAAGCGAGGTGCACGGCTTATCTTTTGCGCTGAGCGCCCGGCCCCGCCTCAATCGGCGGCGGGCGATCGAGAACCGGAGATCGGGCCTGCTGGACGCCTCCCCCAGAAGTGGCCGAAGCGGGGGGTATCCCTTCATCGCCGCATCTGGCCAACCTGCAAACCTTCTATCGCCCCTTCGGAGTTCTGTGTCTAATTGCATGGTTATCTGTGGCTTACGCCACCGGACAGATCCTCGGTGCCCCGCCGGGGCTGGGCTGCCGATACGTGCAGTCGTCCAGTTGTGAGCCTTCGTGCGACTTCTGAGGGAGGCGTCCTGCTATGCAGCCGCAGCCGCTGTCGCGGCGACCTCCACCCGGTTGCCCCCGCGGCTGCGGGCAAGGTTCAGCGATTCGCAGGCCGGCTTCAGCAGGACCGACTCGTCGTCATCCCTGCCCGGCACGACCACGGCGATGCCCACGCTCACCGTCAGCGCGATCACCCGCTTGTCGGCCTGCACCGGCTCGGAGACCAGCCGCTGCCTGAGCCGCTCGCCCACGCTCTCGGCCGCCTCGGCTGGGCAACCCGGCGCCAGCACCAGGAACTCGGCCCCGCCGTACCGCCCCGCCACGTCGTAGGGGCGGATCACGCCCGCCAGTCGCCGAGCCGCCTCGCACAGGAGGGCGTCGCCCGCGCGCCGCCCGTAGATTTCGTTGATCTCCTCGATGCGATCCACGCCGACCAGCATCGCCGCCACCGGGCTTTCGCTCCGACAGGCACGGCTGAGTTCCGATCGCGCCCTGCGGAGGACCTGGCTCCTGGTGTCCAGTCCCGTCAGCAGGTCATGAGCCGCCTGCGTTCGCACCGTCGGCCGCGCGCTGACCACCTGCGCCCACCGTTGGGCCGCCCGGGCGGCCGGCATCAGACGTATCTCCAGTTCCTCGCTTGTCGAGGCAAGGCTGAGGCAATCGTCGGCGCCGGCCTGCATGGCCTCCTTCACCGCCGCGGGCGTCTGTTCGTCCGTCAGGATCAGAACGTGCGGGTGGCTTCCATCCTCGCGATGGCGAAGGTGCCGGCAGATGTCCAGGGCGGCAACCCCTTGCAGGCCCCCGCCGATGATCACCAGCGAGGGCAGTTCCGGCCCGTCGAGGATGTCCTTCGCCTGGTGGCCGTCGCCGGCCTGCACGGTCTCGAACCGCAACTTCTCGACGATTTCCCGCAACACGAGGCGAATCGCCGCATCGCCCTCGGCAATCAGTGCGCGCATCCCAGGATCTCCGGTCACGCCTGGCCATGCAGGCTGGATGTGCGTACGCTCACCTTCCCGCCTGCCGGGGCCAGCCTGTGGCGCGTGATGTATTCCCTATCGGCCCTTGAAGAACCAGGGTGAACAACGGGACGGATCTGCCGGAGCACTTCTAGCTTTGTTGCAGGTAATCGAAGGCGTCGCCGCTCGATAGCGGCGGCGGTCGCTCCTTGCCGGCCTGCAATCCCGCCAGCTTCATGATGTGGCCCAGTTCCTCGCGGATGAGCGCGTCGATCTTCCGCCGCTCAGGTTCTTCCGGCACGGCGGACTTCGCGCCCACCAGGAAGGCGATCGTATCTCGTTCGAACTCCACCGCCTTGTGGAGAACCTCCTCCTCGCTTTCCTGGCCGGTGAAGCGGTCCACGAGGTGCTGGCGCACGCCGGAGCACAGGACCTGCGTCACCGCCAGGGACTTGGGCACGAAGCCGTCGGCCCGGCCGGCCAGGCTGCTGCCCATGGCGCCGAAGACGGCGGCGTGCTCGGATTCCATTTCGGCCAGGCTCAGCAGCAGTTGCCGCACGCCGTCGCTGGCGACGGCGTTGGCGGCGCTAAGGTAGAAGGCCCGCGCGTCCTCCTCGACTTGCCTGGCCATGTCGAAGAGGTCCGCGACGGTAAGGTTGAGGGCCATGACTTGCTCCCACGCCGCCCTGGCGACACGGTGGAATTGTACCGCAAGGGCCGCCCGAACACGAGGGGCGGATGAAGAGAAGTTCGGCCAATGGGGACGCAAAAAACAGAAAAATTCTCTGGCATCGTTCTTGACCGACGCTATCATTCCCATTGGATGTCGGCGGCGGGCGCCGACAAGAGACTTCTCGGTGCCGGGGACGCTTACGCGAGTCTTCGTCCGTGAGCTCGCCTGCGGCAGGAGCGATCGTTGATGAAGATTTACGTGGGCAATCTGAACTACAAAACCACCCATCAGGCCATTCAGGATCTGTTCTCCCAGCACGGGCAGGTGGACGAAGTCTACATCCCCACCGACCGGGAGACCGGACGCGTCCGCGGTTTCGCCTTCGTCACCATGCCCAATGACGAGGAAGGCGCCGCAGCCGTGGCCGCCACCAACGGTCAGGAACTGGACAGCCGCACGCTTCGCGTCAACGAAGCCCGGCCTCGCGATGACGCCGGCGGCGGGCGCGGCGACCGGCGCTGAGCGACTGCCAGCGGCCAGGACAAGCCGTCCCTGAGGTCTCGTCTTCCGTCCATCCAGCGGTTGTGAATTGCGCGCGTCGAGGGCCGCAACCACCAGGGATGCTTCGTGCTTCTTGCCGGCCATCGGCTTCCAACCGCCAGCTATGAACTATCCGCTTGCCGCGACATACGCTCGGCCTGTCTTGTTCCTGGCAGCGATTGACTGTTAGCTGATGATGGCTGACGGCTGATTCGCTTGCCAGGAGGCATCATGAGCGTGTCGTTGACGGTTCGCGTTGTGCTCCGGTCCGGCCGGGAGGCCATCTTCGAGGGCATCCGGCCCGGCAGGCCGTTCCGCGGCGCCGTCAACGGCATCACCGTCAAGGTCGGCCGCGGCAGTCCGGCGTCGGTCACTGTGACGCCGCCGTCGGCGGCCGACCTTGTCCGCGGCATCGAGTACAACCTGTACACCGACATGCGCAACTACCAGCGGGTCGTGATCCCCGACAGCGGGCGGTGGCACATCTTCTCGGCTCAGACCGTTTCCTTCTGGCGGTTCAACATCGAGTCCTCCGTCAACGACGTCAAGACGCCGCTGTACATCTTCACCGCGCCGGACCTCAACGTCGGCCTGGCCTTCGGCATCATCGGGCGCAACTACGAGACGGGCTTCCGCATCCTCGAGCCGCGGCACAACCGCGCGCTCATCGTCTACATGCGCCGGCTGTCCATGCAGATTCGCCGCGGCACGGACCTGTATCCCATCCCCGACAGCGTCGCCGCCGCCAACGCCGACGGCGCCATCACCGAGCACCTGTACTTCCGCACCGCCCAGGACATGCCCGCCGCTTCGTGGGTCTCCGTGCTGCGCGACTTCGCCGCCCACCAGAAGCGCCTGTACCGCATTCCCGACGTCGGCAACCTGGCCTCGATGGCGCCGCTGTGGTGCTCGTGGACCGATTGGCACAGCAATGACGTCACCGACAAGGTGGTGCTCCAGCAGGTCCGCGAAGGGACCAAACTCGGCATCGGCAACTACATCATCGACGACGGCTGGTTCGGGCCCGGCCTGGACAACGAGTTCGACGTGCCGCTGAACATCGGCGACTGGCGGCCGGACCCGGCGAAGTTCCCCGACATGGCGCGCCTGGTCGCGGACATCAAGGCCCTCGGCGCTCGGCCGATGGTGTGGTGCGCCCCGCACGCCGTCGCCGCGGGCGCCGACTGCTTCCAGCAGCGCCGGCCGCTGCTGATCGTCGGCGACGACGGCAAGCCCATCACGACCTCCAACAGCTTCCATTCGCTGTGCTTCCAGTGCCCGGAGGCCCGCGAGGCGATGGCCGCCATCGCGGAGAACTTCATCACCGAGTGGGGCTTCGACGGCGCGAAGTACGACCTGTTCAACTGCGTGCCCAACGCCCGCTGCCGCGCCGTCGAGCACCGCCACGACACCGACAGCATGGTCGAGGGCCTGGAACGTACGTTGGAGGCGATGGCCCGGCGCTGCCGCGCCCTGCGCCCCGACTACATCATCGAACTGAAGCAGAACTACGGCACGCCCTGGCTGGCACGGCACGGCACAATGACGCGCGCGGGCGACACCCCCTACTGCCCCGAAGGCAACTACCTCCGCACGCTGCACGTGCAGGCCTACAGCCCCTTCGCCATCAACGACTACCAGACCGTCACCAACGCCGACTCGCCCCAGGACGCCGCGTGCGTCGTCATCAAGATGCTCGCGGCCGGCATCCCAACCTACAGCATCGACTTCGACCGGCTGGGCGAGGCCAACAAGCGAGTGATCGCCCACTACAACGGATGGTACAACGCGAACCTGACGCAGTTCATGAGGCACCGCACGCCGCTGGACGGCGAGGCGAACGTGCTGAGGCTACAGGCCGACGCGGAAGACTACGTCTTCCTTGTCAACAACAGCGGCGCCGTGCCGCTGGAACGCGCGACAACGATCCTCAACGGCACGCACAAGGGCGACCTGTTCGTGCGCACGGCGCGGCCCCGAAGGGCAACCGTGGCGGCCCTCGACTGCCAGGGCGTCAGACTGCGCCGGCGGCAGGCCGAACTGAGAGGCTGGACGCACCTGGACGCCCCGCCGGGCGGCATGCTGCGGATCGAGTTTGCCCCGCCCGCGAGGAAGCCCAAACGCTGATCACGCGGCCAGTGCATGGCCCGCCTTCGTTAAGAGCGGCTCGGCCCGCCAAGTGCCGCGAAGTCACTCGCCGCTCTTGTGCATGTCTGGCGGATGCCAGGCGACCGCGTCGCGTGATTGCCCACTTTTCGCTTGACATCGAGGCCAGATGGCGGCAGAGTGATATGAGTTCGGAGGCGGCCCGGCTCGGGCCGATGGGTTGCGGGAGGATGGCATTTCATCGCCGGCTGGCGGAAGCTCGTCCGTCCACCGCGAGGTGAGTCTGTGCGCCTTTGAGGACGATGCGACGCGGGCCGTGAGAACGAATCGCGATGCGCGGCGGGGTTACGCGCATCGGATTCGAGCGCGGCCCATACGGATCGGGTTCTGGTATCGACCGAGGGTCAGGACGGCAAATAGGAGGCCGGCGGAAATGGGCGGAACACTGCGATGGGTGGCGGTTTCGGTGGCGGTGGGCATGGCGGCAAGTGGAGCCGTGGGACAGTCGTTCTCGCTGGACGGCAGGCCCACTGGTTCCGATTCCCGCGCACTGGGCGTGCCGTTCTACGGCAATGGCGCCGAGGACGAATTCGGGTTGGCGATCGAAGATATCCCTGTGCTGGCGCCATCTCCATCGCTGGGCGAGTACGATAGCGGGATGATCTTCTCGCCGTCCTTTCCCCCGCCCCCCGGTCTGAACTCGCCCATCCCGTTCGCCCCCAACGGCTTCTGGGTGGACGCCTTCTCGACCAACCAGTTCGGCAAGGATCAGGGGAAGATCCGATTGCACTTCAGCGTCGACCGCATGGGGCAGGGCTACGCCGGGTCCGGGTCCGGCCTGCACGACCAGGCCGCGAAGAATCAGCAGCCCGGAGACATCTTCACCACGAACACGTGGTTCGACAATCCGGCCGGCTTCCGCAACAGGCCGGTAACCGGGACCGGCTATCAGGGCGTGCTCTCTTCGGCGGGCGCAATCGCCAGCCCGGGCCTGAACTTCCTCAGGATCAACCAGTCGGAACTGGGGCTTACCGTAGTCGGCACTCGTCGAGGCGAGCCGACGCCCGCGTCGGTCGAGGTCGAGGCCGCGAGCACGGGGACGCACGACAACGTGAACGCATTCGACTTTGCCAATCAGAAGATCATAACGGCCTCGTTCACTTTCCCGGGCATTCCTGTGCCCATCACAGGCGACTTCGCCGTCTACGACGAATGGTCGTACTTCGCCGTCACCCCATTCGAGGCAGCCGTGGTCAATGCCGACCCCGCGCATACCACGGCACCCATCTCGGCCGCAGACGTATTCGACGTGGCGCCCGAGACGATCAAGAATCCGGAAATCGCGTGGGCAACCGCCGAGATGATGGGCCTGGACTCCGCGGGCGCGAATACCGACTCCGTTGACGCGCTGATCGTTTTCGACCGCGGCGACGGCGGGCACCGTTTCGGCCGCACGGGCGTCCCCGGCGACTCCCCCGGCGCCGAACCCGGCGTGGACTTCGCGCTGTTCAGCCTGGCCCCAGGGTCAAGCACGCTGGCGCTCGAGCAGAGCGGAAACTCCATCCTCGATGCCGGGGACGTCTTCTTCACCGACTTCCGCGGCGGGTTCTGGGTATACGCCTACGCCAGCGACCTCGGCGTGTATCGCTCGCCGGGCGGGACGCCGTACGGGCCCAGCAATGTCGACGCGTTGGCGCTGCCCGAACCGACGACGCTTTCGCTGTTCCTCATTGCGGGCGCGGCGGCGCTGGCGCGCAGACGGCGGAGATGGAGCCCCGCAAGTCGTTAAGCACAGGGACATCCGTCGCCGGGGCCTTCGCGTGAGGGTGGACTGTCCCTGGTTGCACAAACTCCAGTTATCCCCTGTGCCGCAGCAGAACGAGGTGACGAGATGCCTGCCCGCAAGACCGATCGCGCCCGCCGCCGCCCTGGCCACAGGCCCAACATCACCCGCCGCAGGCTCCTTAAGGCCGCTGCCGCACTGCCCGCCGCCGTCGCCATCGCGCGCAAAGCAGCCGCCGGCGAACCGGCGGGCGCGGCGGCTTCGGCCGCCAAGCCGGCCGCCCCCCCGGCCAGCTTGCCGCGGATGCGGCTCGGCAAGCACACCATCTCCAAGCTCCTGTGCGGGTCCAACTGCTTCAACGCCGGCTCGCACCTATCCACGTTCGTCAACCAGGAGATGCGCCGCTACTACACGCCCGAGCAGGTCACCCAGACGCTGCTCCGCTGCGAGGCCGTCGGCGTCACCTGCTGGCAGGGCAGCTCCGGCGACGCCCCCAGGCACCAGCGATACCTCGATGCCGGCGGGAAGATGAACTTCATCGCCATCTCCGCCAGCTCCGGCGACATCCCCATCGTGAAGAAAGCCGGCGGCCTGGCCATCGCACACCACGGCGAGGTGACGGACAGCAACTTCAAGGCCGGCGCCGCCCCGTTCAACCGCATCAACGACTACCTGAAGAAGGTGCGCGACGCCGGCCTGCTGGTCGGCGTCTCCACGCACATGCCCGACGTCATCGACGCCATCGAATCCAAGGGCTGGGACGTCGACTACTACATGGCCTGCGTGTACGAGCGCCATCGCGGCGAAAAGCTCCTCAAGGAGCTTCTCGGGCACGTGCCCGTCCGCGTCGGCGAGGTCTACCTCACCGAGGACCCGCCGCGAATGTACAAGGCCATCCGCCAGACCAAACGCCCCTGTCTGGCGTTCAAGATTCTCGCGGCCGGGCGGCTCTCGGACCGCCACGAATGGGTGGAGCAGGCCTTCGGCGACACGTTCGCGGGCATCAAGCCCACCGACGGCGCGATCGTGGGCATCTACGACCGCTACTCCGACCAGCCCGCCGAATGCGCCGCACTGGTGCGAAGATACGCCGGCGGATAGAGTAGGGCGATGAAATCACGGGGAGTCTATGAGCCAGCGCGACTGGGACGACAGCGAACAGGAAAACGACGACAAGCCGGAGGAACCGCAGCCGCCTCTGGACGCCGATGCCGCCAGTCCGGAAGACCTCGATGAGTCGGGGGAAACCTTGCACCCGGAGGACTGGGACCCAGCCAACGACGCTGCGGACGAAAAGCCCACTCGCCGTTCCGCGTTCGTGGAAATGCCCCGGGATGCCGCCATCGTTTTGGGCATGCTGCATTGCTGGTTGTGCCGGCGGCTGTCGCCGATCCGCAAGCTTCCGACTCCGCTGCTGGCACTGCTGCTGATCCTGCCTGCACTCGTGATCGGCTTCGCCAATCCGTGGGGCCGTTGGTGGAAGTACGTCGGCATCGTGTCCGGTGCGGTGGCATTCTTCCTGCCCGGAGCAGTAAAGCGTGGGAAATGGAGACATGTGCTCTGGATGCTCCTGTTCCTTCTTGCCGCGCTCTGCCTGTCGGAGGGCTGGAAGATCCTGCACGTTGAACTCCGCTTCCCGTATGGCTGGTTGACGGCGGTGTTCTTGCCGCTACCCGCGGCAATCGGTGAGTGGTTCCTGACCGGCAGAACTCGCGGGAAAGTTCTTTCCTACGTCGCGGCTGCCATCGCAGCCGGACTCACGTACGACTTCGCGAATCTGGTTCTAGCGTGGAGAACGGAATCCGCTTTCCACTCTTGTCCAAGATAATCCTGGAACCCCGTGAGCGGCGGGCGGTTTCGGGGTCTCCTGGAATGGGGTAGGATGGGGATTGGTAGAAGCCCAAACACCCCACCCAGGAGACGCTTACATGG
>CAYWTX010000062.1:0-3592 GCA_964461295.1 uncultured Planctomycetaceae bacterium
ATCCAGTGCTGTAGCCGAACCGGCGAACATCGTGATGCTCCACGCTCCGGGGGGGCGACAGCCCGCGAAGCCACGAGATAGTATACAACGAAGGGAATTCCATGCAAGGGCTTCGGTGCGTGGCGGAAAGGCCCGATGGCATCTCCAAGGGAGTCTCCCCGATCCCCCGTCCCACGGCGCCCCGTCCCACGGTCCCTACTGCACCCCTTCCTCCGCCAGTTCCAGCGAGATCGGCGGCGGAGCCTGCTCGGCACGCGTGACGTACTTCGGCACCTCCGGCTCGGCGACCGCCTCCAGCAGGCGCTTCACGATCTCCACGCTGTCAATCCCCTCGCTGCTGGCCGCGAAATTCGTCCCCAGGCGGTGGCGCAGCACCGGCACGGCCACGCGACGGATGTCTTCGGTGCTCACGGTGAACCGCCCGTCCATGGCCGCGCAGCTCTTGCCCCCCAGGATGAGGTACTGTCCGGCCCGCGGCCCCGCGCCCCAGTCCACCATCTGTTTCACGAAGTCGGGGGCCGTCGGGTCCTTCGGACGCGTGGCCCGCACGATCTTCGCCGCGTACTTGATCACGTACTCGCTGACGGGCACGGATCGCACGATCTTCTGCATGTTCTGGATCTGCCTGGCGTTGAACACCACGCTCAGGCTCGGCGTGCCCCCGCTCGTCGTCTCGGCCAGGATCCTCTCCTCCTCGGCCTCGCCGGGGTAGTCCACCCAGATGTTGAACATGAAGCGGTCGAGTTGGGCTTCCGGCAGCGGGTAGGTGCCTTCCTGCTCGATGGGGTTCTGCGTCGCGATCACGAAGAACGGGTCCGGCAGCGGGTAGGTCGTCTGTCCGGCGCTCACCTCGCGTTCCTGCATGGCCTGGAGCAGGGCCGCCTGCGTCTTGGGCGGCGTGCGGTTGATCTCGTCGGCGAGGATGATGTTGGCGAACACCGGCCCGGGCACGAAGCGGAACTCGCGCCGACCGGCCTCGGGCTCCTCGATCACGTTGGTGCCCGTGATGTCCGAGGGCATCAGGTCCGGCGTGAACTGGATGCGCCGGAAGGACAGTTCCATGATCTTCGCCAGCGAGGAAACCATCATCGTCTTGGCAAGACCCGGCACGCCCACCAGCAGGCAGTGCCCGCGGGATATGACGGCCGAGAAGATCTGGTCAAGCACTTCGTGCTGGCCGATGATGGCCTTGGACAGTTCGCGCATCATGATCTGGCGGGTCCTGGCGAACTGCTCCATCAGGGTTTCGAAGGTTTCCTTGGCCATACATGCCTCAATGTCGATCGGCAATCGGCAATCGGCGATGCTTTGCCAAAAGCCTTCCGATTGCCGCCCTCCGCCGCTACGATAGCATCAAAGGGCCTTTCCGAGCGGCCCTCCAGGACGCACAGCCATGATACGGACGCCGGCACGAGGCAACAAGGCTTTCGCCGCGACGCTGGCGGCGGCGGTTTTCGCGGCCTGCGCGTCGGCCCCGGCGGCGCAGGACCTGGGCCGCGCCGTGGTCAGCGGCGAGGAGGTTCGCCAGTCGATCCAGAAGGCCGTCGCGCACATCCGCCAGGCCCAGGCCGACGGGACCTGGATGGACGCCGGGTATCCAGGCGGCATGACGGCCCTGGCCCTGCTGGGCCTGCTGCACGCGGGCGTGCCGGCCGACGACCCCGTGATCGCCAAGGGTTTGGCCGCCTTGGACAAAGCGCCCAACCAGACGACGTACGTGGTATCGCTCAAGGCCCAGGTCTACGGCATCCTGAACGACCCGCGGTTCGAGAAGCAGCGTGACGCGGCCGTCGACTTCCTCGTCAAGGGCCAGCTTCCCACCGGCATGTGGTCGTACGCGAACCACAACGCCGGCGGGCGCGGCGACAACTCCAACACGCAGTTCGCCCTGCTGGGGCTGCACGAGGCCGCCAAGGCCGGGGCCAAGGTCCCCCAGGCCGTCTGGGCCAGGTCCGCCAGGCACTTCACCAACACCCAATCCAGGGACGGCGGCTGGAACTACGTGTTCCACGGCAGCTCCGGCAACGACGCGCCCGCGGCCTCCAAGAGCTACGGTTCGATGACGGCCGCCGGGCTCGCCAGCCTGTACATCTGCGGCCATCGCCTCAACGTCGGCGGCAGCCGCGTCTTCGCCAACGGCGCGTACCCCGACTGCGGGAAGTACCTGCAAGACAAGGTCCTCGCGGCCGGCATCAAGTGGATGGCCGACAACTTCAGCGTGGAGGAGAACCCGGGCAATCGCGGCAAGGCGTGGCTGCACTACTACCTGTACGGCATGGAGCGGTGCGGCATGATCTCGGGGCTGCGGAACTTCGGCGATCACGACTGGTATCGCCAAGGCGCGACGTTCCTGGTGAACTCGCAGACGCCCGAGGGCGCGTGGAGCCGGGGCCCCCTCGACCAGTTCGCCGGGGATCCGCGGGCGATGCAGCAGGTCCGCAAGGCCTGGGCCGGACGCGTCAGCCACGACACCGTCTTCGGCCTGCTGTTCCTGGCCAAGGGCAACCGCCCGCTGCTGATCCAGAAGCTGCAATGGCGCGGCGACCGCGAGCCGAGCTGGAACCGCAACGTGCACGACCTGGAGAACCTCACCGCGTTCGTCGACGACAAGTTCGGCAAGCGCGTCACCTGGCAGACGGCCACGCTCGACCTGGACATCCGCCTCCTGCGCGCCAGCCCGGTGCTGTTTATCACCGGCCACGAGTTGGCCCGCTTCAGCGACGAGGAGACCGCCAAGCTGCGTCAGTACGTCCAGACCGGCGGCACGCTGCTGTTCGAGGCCTGCTGCGGGAGCAAGGAATTCGCCGCCGGCTTCCGCCAGTACGCCCGGCGGCTGATGCCCGACCAGCGCCTCCGCCCGCTGGAGGAGGTGCACCCGGTCTTCCGCAGCTACTACAAGCTCGACGACCCGTACGGCCTGGAGGGCATGGACCACGGCTGCCGCACGGGCGTGTTCTTCTCGCCCAACGCGTTGAGCTGCCTGTGGGAGTTGCAGACGATCCCCAAGTGGTCGGAGAAGGCATTCCAGGTCGGCGCGAACATCGCCGCATACGCCACCGGACGCGAACTGCTCCAGGACAAGCTGGACCGCGTCGAACTGCCGGCGGCGCCCAAGGACCCAAAGGCCGTCGAGGCGCCTCGCGGCGCCGTCCGCATCGCCCGCATCGTGCACGACGGCGACTGCAAGGCCGACGTGCACGCCGAGGAGCGCCTGGCCGCCCTGCTGCGCGACAGGGCCCGCGTGGACGTCGTCGCCCGCGGACGCTACCTCGGCGCCGACGACGACAAGATCTTCGAGTATCCCGTGGTGATGATGACGGGGCACCACAACTTCGCCCTGCCCGACAAGGAAGTCGCCGCCCTGCGCGGGTACCTCGACCGAGGCGGCTGCCTGATCGCCGACGCCTGCTGCGGGCGAATCGCCTTCGACAAGAGCTTCCGCGAACTGGTCGCCAGACTGTACCCCAGGCAGCCGCTGGAGCCGCTGGCCGCCGACCACCCGATCCGCACCGGCGAGATCGGCGTGCCGCTGGGCGAAGTCCGCTACCGTCGCATCCTGGCCGACGAACTGAAGGAGCGGGGCACCAAGACG
>CAYWTX010000063.1:0-1510 GCA_964461295.1 uncultured Planctomycetaceae bacterium
CTGGGAGCATTTTCCTCAGGACATCCGGGACAAGGGACCGTTGGCGTTTCATAAACGGATCGGCGCCGATCCCCTGTGGCGGGGAGCTCCCTGTTCGGTCAAGACCGTAATGCCGCCGGAAATCGAGTACCGGAACACGGAAGGCAACGGCAGAACGGAAGTCGAGACTGTGACGCCCCTGGGCACGTTGCGCCAGGCCTGGGTCAGGAGCGAGAGCGGGAATACGAGTTTTCTGGTCGAACACCCCCTGAAGACGGAGAAGGACTACAAGGTCCAACTGTGGATCGAGGAGCACACGAAGATGGTTTACGATCCTGTGCCCGCCGAGAATCATCTCGCGGGCGACGGGCGCGAAGGGTTGTCGCTGGGCATGCTGATTCCCCGCGGCAAGTCTGCATTTCAGAGCCTGGTGGAGCATTATGCCGGGACGGAGGAACTCGTGTTCGCTCTGGCGGACTTTCCGGGAACGGTCGAGGCGCTTTGGCGGATCATGGTGGAGAAAGACTTGGAGGCGGTGCGGCTTGCCGCGCAATCGCCTTACACCCACTTCATCACATGGGAAGATTCCAGCACACAGAATTATTCGCCGGACCAGTATGACGCCTACATCGGGTCGGAAATCGGCGACTGGTGTCGCGTTCTCTCGGCCTGCGGGAAATACTATGTTCAGCATGCGTGCGGTCACGTGTCCGCGCTGGTGGCCCGGATGCGGGCGCACGGGGTATTTGCCGTGGAAAGCATCTCTCCGCCGCCTACGGGCAACATGACCATCCGGGACGCCCGCGGCGTCATCGGATCGGGGATGGGGATCATCGGCGGAATTGAACCCACCACCTTTCTGAACCTCCCGGAAGTGCAGTTGGATCCGTATGTAAGGTCCGTCATTCAGGACGCGGCAGGCGGCCCGTTTGTGCTGGCCAACTCCGACTCGTGTCCTCCCGGCGTAACCGTCAGCAAGTTCGAACGTGTGGCCGAAATAGCGGCCAGTGTGCGACCATGAAATGGTCAAGCGGACTTGAGCTGTCCATGCCGATGGTCGAACGCGACGGGAAGAAGTATATCGTGCCGGCCGAGAAGTTCGGCGAACGCGGGAATTGCGAATCACCCGAACTCTACCCGGTCTACCCGTTCCGCCTGTATGGCGTTGGGAAGAAGGATGTGGAATTGACTTTGCACCCACTTCTGCCATGTTTTTCCCTTGACATCGCTGCTCCAGACTGGGTCCGGCATGTTTTCGGCCCGTGCGGGTCGATGCCGACCGGGGGTGACGAAAAGCGATTTCTTATCAATTCATGGAGCAAAGAAGGAGACAAACGGTTATGAAAACGATGCTGCAAGTCATGCTGCTCGCCTGCTTGGCCGCCGGCTCGGTTCGTGCGGCGGGGGGTTTCGATCCCGAGGTGACGATCACGAACCTGACGGTCGTGCCGCGCGATGAGCGGACGGCGATCGTGCGCTTCGACTTTGCCCGCGAAGCTTCCTGGCGGCATGAGTTCAATCACGATGCGGC
>CAYWTX010000064.1:0-2571 GCA_964461295.1 uncultured Planctomycetaceae bacterium
CCTGACGGCGTGGGTGACGATGCGTGGCCGCGTGGACGAGAAGACCGGGCGCGTGCTGGGCATGAAGATGGACGCCAACTGCAACGCCGGGAGGATCGGCGGCCCTTGCGAGGTGTACCAGCTCTTCGCCGACCCGAACATGGAAGTGGGGACGACGAAGGCGGGGGCCGGGTCGGCGGCGACGTTCGTGCTGAAGGGCAGGTTCGTCGGGCCCATCGGGCACACGATGACGATCTTCGAGGACGGCGGGCGCATGGAAGGGCGCAAACGCGAGGACGGGCGGATCGAGGGGCAGTTCGAGACGCAGATCCGCGGCAAGATGCTGGTCAAGCTGTTCCCGCCGAAGCCCAAGGGGCCCAAGCCGGCGCCGGCCTGGGCGTTGCCGGCTTGTATCGTGCTGGGCGTGGTGACGCTGGGCGCGGCCGTGGGCGCGAGGGTCCGCCGGGCGCGCGAGGTGCGGCGCAAGGCGTCGGCAGCGGCGGGCGAACCGATCGCGGGCGGCGGCGAACTGGTTGGCGGGGTGAACGGGGACGGGGCAGGCGGGACCGCTGCCGCGGTCGTGCCTGGATGGCCAACGCGGCCGGGCGCGAGGAAGCGCAGACGGCGGCGGAGGGCGGCCTGGAATCTGGGCTGACGATCACTTCTGCGCCAGGGGGTGCGCTCGAGTGTACACTTCCTGAAGGCGTTTCGTCGTCAGGTGGGTGTAGATCTGCGTGGTGGAGAGGTTCTCGTGGCCGAGGAGTTCCTGCACGCTGCGCAGATCGGCGCCGGCGTTGAGCATGTGCGTGGCGAAGCTGTGGCGCAACGTGTGCGGGCTGGCGGGGGCGTCGATGCCGGCCATCTGCAAGTACTTGTCCAACTTGCGGCGGATGGAGCGATCCGTGAGCCGCCGGCCGTGGCGGTTGACGAACAGCGCGCCGTGAGCGGCCGTGAGACTCTCGCGCTGCCGCAGGCCCAGGTAGGCATGGATGGCTTCCAGCGCCTTGCCGCCCAACGGCACGATGCGTTCCTTCCTGCCCTTTCCGCGGACTCGCACGGCCGCGGAGAACTCGTCGAGGTCCTCGAGGTCGAGGGCGACCAGTTCTCCGATGCGCAGGCCGGCGGAGTAGATGGTTTCGAGGATGGCCTTGTCGCGCGAGCCGAGCAGGTTGGCGGCGTCGGGGGCGGCGAGCAGGGCGACGATCTGCTGGTACTCCAGGCACTTGGGCAGTCGCTTGTCCTGCCTGGGCGTGCGGATGACGCTGACCGGCGACGCCTCCAGGCGCTTGCAGCGGACCATGTACTTATAGAAGCTGCGAAGCGTGGCCAGTTTGCGGGCGATGCTCGACTTGTTGTAGCCCCAGTTCCGCATGAAGGCCAGGTAGCCGCGGATCTCCAGCGGCGTGACGGCCAGGAGCGCACGTTCCGTGCTGCCGGCATCCAGTTCGACAAGGGCGAGGTCCTCGGCCGTCAGATGCGTGCTGTCGGCTCCGGTGGCGGAGGCGGCGGCGAGATACTGGCAGAACTGGACGAGGTCGGCGCCGTAGGAGCGGATGGTGTGCGCGGAGAAGCCGCGTTCGGCGTCGATGTGGTCGAGGAAGCGGTCGACCAGGGGTAGAGCAATCGTCTGCATCCTTACGTTCCGAATCGACAATCGACAATCAGCAATCGACAATCGACAATACTACGCCGCCTTCTCGTCAACCAACTTCAGGACACGGGCGCAGTCCGCCGCCGCATACTGGGTGACCTGGTAGCTGAGCGTGGCGGCGTCGAGCCAGTCGATGGGGCAGGAGTCGTCCTCGGCCAAGCTGACGATGGCGTCGACGATGTCGTCTTCGTGCCCCCGGGGATAGCGGAACACGAACTTCCGTCCGCCCTTGGTCATGCTGATTGTGCGCGTCATGGTGGCCCGCCTTTCCCGGCAGAGGGCGGGGAGACACACACTCCTCGCTCCGGCTGTCTTATCGGACTGCTCGGCCCGAAACCTGAGGAAATATTTCGGCGGGGGATGCCGGGCGTTGCGAAGTCGCCTTGCGGTTCTGCTATACTCTGCGGCTGGATGCTTTCAGGCGATTGACGATGGAAGAGCGACCGGAAGAACGACCGCATGGCGAGGAGCTGGCGGGAGACGATGTGGGCGCGGGCGAGCCGCCGGATGCGCCCGTGGACGGCCCGTTGGACGGGCCCATCGCGGGCGAGCCCGCCGCCGCTGCGCAGAGCGGTGGGGCAGTCGCTGACACGGCTGTCAGCGAGATTGGCGACGACCCGTACGCCTACGAGACGCAGGGGGCGTGCGGCGACGCCTCGGCCGGGAGCGACGGCGGTTCGGCCGGGGGGGGGGACGCGCACGAATGGGGCGGCAAGCGGCGCGGCAGCGGGGGCGACGGCGGGTACGAGGACTACGAGGAGGATGAGGACGACGGAGAAGAAGAGGGGATGAAGAAGATGACGCTCGTGGAGCACCTGGAGGAGCTGCGGACGCGGCTGATCCGGGCGCTGATCGGGCTGGGGGCGGGCCTGGTGATCTGCCTGGCGTTCGGGAAGCAGATCCTGGACGTCATCCGGTCGCCGTATGTGGCGGTGGTGGGC
>CAYWTX010000065.1:0-7355 GCA_964461295.1 uncultured Planctomycetaceae bacterium
TGGAGGCGCTGCTGGGCTCCTTCCAGCGCCTCGCGGGGCGTTTCCTTCAGCAGCGTGATCTTCTCCGTCACCGTCTTCATCTCGTCCATCACTTCGGGCATGATCGGACAGCGCGGGAACTGGTAGGCGTTAGGACTGGCCGCCAGGCGCTCAAACACGTCCACGTACGGGTTGGGGTGCTCGCGCAGGAACTTCGCGCTCACCTTTCGCAGCGGCGAATTCTTCGAGTGCAGCGAGCAGAGCTTCTCCATCGCGTCCTGGCGGCTGACGTACGCGATGAACTCGAACGCCTCCTTCACGTGCCGCGCCCCGGCCGGTATCACCAGCACGTCAAAGCCCGCGAACGTCACGTCGGGTTCGCCGGTGGCCGAGGGGAACGGCGCGGCCGCCCACTCGTACTGCCCGCTGCGCTGCCGCGGCGGAGGGGGGTTCCTCCGCTCGGCCTCCGTTCGCAGCCCCGACATCCGCGGCTGGAGGTTGTCGATGTAGTTGGCCATCCAAGGCCCCTGCTGCTCCATCACCACCGTGCCCGACAGGAAGGGGTTCTGCGCGGAGTTGAAGCTGCCGAACCCGCTGCGGAAGTTGCTGATGGCCGCCTGCCCCAGCCGCCGCGAGTAGCTCGCCACCCACTCAAACGCCCGCACCATGTTCGGCTCGCCGAGGGTGAAGCGCCCGGTCGGCTCGTCGTACATCCTCCCGCCGAACCAGTAGCCCGTCTGGGACAGATACCAGCCCGGCTCGGCCGGCAGGTAGCCGGCCCGCCCGATCCGCCCGGGGTCGTTGGGGTCGGACTTGTCCAGGGCCAGGGCGTAGCGGTCCAGTTCGTCCAGCGTTCGGGGCGGGCGGTCGGGGTCCAGCCCCGCCGCGCGCAGCGCCGCCGCCTCCTGGCGAAAGATCCGCGTGTTGTAGTGCAGCGCCACGGCCGCCGGAGTGCTCACCAGCCCGTAGAGCCTCCCGCCGTACGTACAGCCGTACCAGTAGACGCTCTTGTAGTGCTCGGGCGTGATGCCGTATGCCGCGGCCAGGTCGTCCAGCGGCCGCACGGCCTGCATCGCGGCGAACTGCGGCATCTGCGCGTCCCACAGTCCGGCCACGTCGGGAGGCACGCCCGCCGCCGTGGCCACCAGCGTCTTCTGGTGCACGTTGCTCATCGACAGGTAGCGGACGTGAATGTTCTTCTCGCGCCCGACGGAGTTGTTGAAGTCGTCGACGATCTGCTTCATCTTGGCAGCCTCGTCGCCCACCCACTTCTCCCAGTAGTCGACGACGACGCAGCCGGGCGGGGGCTTCGTGGCGCCGCGCGGGCCGAGAGCCAGCACCGCCGCCGCGGCGAGAACCATGGCCGCCAGAATGGCCGCCTTCGCGTGCTTCATCGAAGGCTGTTATAGCGAAGAACGGAGAGAAAGGCGAACGTCGAGGTCGGAACGTCGATGCCGGAACCGGCTGACCCTTCGAAGGGGAGGCGGGGAGAGTGAGGGCGCCAGGGACGGCTACCTTCGCAGGTACGCCAACTGCGGAGGCAGGGCGATGTTGTTGCCGAAGTTGTCCTCGCCGTAGCCGTTCTCGGCCAGGAGTTGCAGGTCGGCCAGGACGCGCTTGTCGCCCTGGAACGTCACGGTGACGTCGCTCTGGATGTCGATGACGCCGGTCGCCTGCAGCCGCGCGATCTCGTCCAGCACGTACTGGACGGGCTGCTTGGGTTCGGAGTACTCCTCGGGTCCCTGGACGGGGAGCTGCCGCTCGTAGATCACGACGCGGTTCGTCTCGGCCAGGGCCAGCACGGCGGAGCGGACCTCCTTCACCAGGTCGGCGTCGAGCTTTCCAGCGCGGAAGTTGGGCAGCGAGCAGACCTGCTGTGTCAGCCAGCGGCGCTTCTGGGCGCTGATCTTCTCGTTGGCGCGGAAGATGTCCATCGGGTTGGCGGCGTCGTACCCGCTGCCGTCCATCTCCATCGTCACGTCGCTGCCGTAGTGGCGGACGATCTTCGCCACCAGCGTCGAGGGGCGCACGTGGAAGCCCCTGTACCGCGGGCCGGGCACGTCGATGCTCCCGATCTCCGCGTACTGCTTGAGCATCTGCTGCGCCAGGTCGCGGGCGGCCACGAGGTAGCGGCTGGCGTAGACCAGGCAGTAGTTCATCAGCACGTCCAGGAGTCCCGCGGCCGAGACGAAGGGCGTTTCGCCGGCCTCGGCGGCGTGCGGCACCGACATGATGTGGCGCTCGTAATAGTGGGCGAATTCGGTGCCGATGGCCAGAAGGTGGTGGATCACGCTGATGTGCCCGCGCAGGACCGGCAGGTCGGGGTTCTGCTGCTCGGTGTCGGTGTCCAGCACGTTGGTGTCGTACAGGGACTGCATGTTGTGGAACCGGTGCTGCAGGTGGCGCAGCTTTTCCTCGCTCACCAGTTTGGGCACGCAGGTCGGGTAGTCCTCGGGCCGATTGCGCGTCGGCACGTGGAGCACTTCGCTCTCGGCGGCCAGGTTGAGGAACGCGGTGGCCAGGTAGGTGACGGTGGCGCCGGCGTCGACGGCCCGCACGGCGGCGCGGTTGCGGGGCAGGCGCCCCGGGGGCAGGCGTTCCTCGTACCGCTCGATGTGCTCCTCTGTCGGCAGCACCGGCAGGCCCAGGCGCCGGGCCTGCTCCAGCAGCCGGTCGGCCACGCGCACCAGCACCTGCCCCGTGAAGCGGATCGCCACGTGCATGGCTGCTTTGAAGTCGCCCTCGATGGGCAGCAGGCGGTAGGCCGGCGCCGAGTGCTGCACGTGCAGAAGCTCGTAGTTCACGCCGGCGAAGAGCCTGCCGGCCGCCATCACCGAACGAAAGACGTGCCATCGCTCGTTGTAGCGAGCGCCGTAGGCGTCGAGCAGTTCCTCCAGTTCGCCGGCCTGGTGGAGCACCTCGCCCAGCAGCGGGCGGGCGAAGACCATCGAACCGGTCACCCGCGTGCGCAGGTAGGACGCCATGCGTACGGCTTCGGCGGCCCGACCGGCGATGAGAACCTGGAAGGCCTGCTCATCGACGATCGGCGACCCCGCCGGCCGCGGCGGCTCGGCGGGCGGCTCGTGGTCGGCCGGGCCGGACGGCGAGCGGCACGCGGGCAAGTCGGGAACCCGCGGGGGCGGAATGCTCGCGTTCCGGTCGCCCCCCGAATCTGAGGCACGATCAGGCATCAGCCACTCCGCGTGTCGCCGCCGGAACACGGGCCGACGGCGGGCCGCCCGCTTCCACGGCAGGCGACAGCTCCATATACTGTCTTCGGCTACCGAGGGCAGATGGGTCAGCAGTATACGCCGACCGCGCCGGCCCCGCAACCGGTCGGTCCGCCGGTCGGTCCGCCGGCGGGCAAGTTAGTCGCGTCTGCGTTGTGGCCCGAAGGAAAAGGCTTTCCGCCGGCGGCGCGGTCCATCCAGGCCGCGCCGCAGCCGCTTGCGAATGTCTCGCGGTCCCGGCGGGGCCGCGCCGCTGCCACCACGCACCCGGTTCCCGGCAGGCCAACCTGGGGGGCTTGGATTTGCCCGATGCCCGTTACCGCGGGGCCGAAGATGCGGTAGAATCGTTCGCCAGGCGACCGGCCCGGCCGGGGCCTCCGGCGGACGCACTGGGCGATCCGCGATGAAAACGCACGAAGAGGCAACGAATGAGAGTCGCACTGATCGGTCCGCCGTCGTCGGGGAAGACCACCCTATTCGCCGCCGTCGCGCAGGCCGGAGGCAGCCAGGTCGACGTGCATCGGCCCGACCAGTCGCACATGGCCGTCGTCAAGGTGCCTGACGAACGGGTGGACTGGCTGGCGGCGCTGAACAAGTCCGAGAAGATCACGCACGCGGAGTTGGAGTTCGTCGACCTGCCGGGGTTCGACCTGGCGTCGGCGGCGGGACGCGACCGCGCCCGCGCGCACTGGCGGGAGATGGAACTGGCCGACATGCTGGTGTTCGTGGTGGCGGCGTTCCAGTCGCCCACGGTGGCGGCCTACCGCAACCGCGTCGATCCCGAGGCCGACGTGAAGGAACTGCTCAACGAGATGGTTTTCGCCGACATGGAGCGCGTGACGGCCCGGATCACGAAGCTGGACGCGGCCCTGAAGAAGCCCACGCAGCACAAAGACGACCAGAAGCGAGAGCTGGACCTCATGCAGCGGTTGCTGAAGACGCTGGAGGCGGAGCGGCCGGTGTCGGAGGAAGTCAAGACCGAGACCGAGGCGAAGCTGATGCGGAGTTTCCAGTTCCTCACGCTGAAGCCCACGCTGGCGGTGCGGAACGTGGCGGAAGGCCAGGCGGGCGCGGCGGGGCCGGAGCAGGTTGCCGGCCTGCCGTGCGTGCAGCTATCGGCGAAGATCGAGGAGGAGATCGCACAGCTCTCGCCGGCGGAGCGGAGGGACTTCCTGGGCGAGTTGGGGATTGACGCGCCGGCCCGCGACAAGCTCATCAAGGCGTGCTACCGCGCCCTGAAGCTGATCAGCTTTCTGACGCACGGGCCCGACGAGTCGCGGGCGTGGACGGTGCCGGCCGGGACGAACGCGGTGACGGCGGCGGGGGGGATTCACACCGACATTGCGCGCGGTTTCATTCGGGCGGAGGTGTACCCCTACGAGGAGATCCTTTCGGCGAAGGACGAGAAGGCGTTGAAGGCGGCGGGGAAGATCCGCCTGGAGGGCAAGGAGTACGTCGTCAAGGACGGGGACTGCATCTACTTCCGGTTCAATGTCTGAGACGGGACCGCTGGTCGGTCCGTGCCTCTGTGGTGAGGAATCGGGTGTTTGGCATGTCGGCCACCGTGGGACAGGTTGCGCCGGGCAAGCCCCGCGTTCCGCGGCGGCGGCGCCGCCGGCGAGTGCCGCCGCGATGGTGGCAGCGGGTGCCGCGAGCGTTGGCGGCCGTGGTGCTGCTGGCGTGGGCGGCGTACGTGGCCCTGCCCTGGTGGGCGCCCACGGAGTGGATCGCGCGGCGGATCGAGCACGATCTGTCCGAGCAACTCGGCGTGCCGGTCCGCATCGCCTCGCTGGGCATCACCTGGGAGCGCGGCGTGGAGGTCCACGGCCTGACGATCGATTCGCCCGGGGAATTCGGCCCCGAGCCGCTGGTCCACGTCCACTCCATCCGCACGGACTTGTCGCCCATCGGTTTCTTCGTCAATCGCCGGCTGGAGTGGATGGAGATCGATCAGCCCCAGGTCCAGGTGCGGACGACCGCCGATGGGCGGAGCAACCTGGAGCCGTTGCGCGGCCTGCGAATGGACGTGACGGCGGGGCACATCGCGGTGCGCGGCGGGCGCGTGGCCGTGCGGGTGGCCAATGCCTCGCGGGCGCTGGCGCTGAGGATTCACGACCTGCAGGCGGAGCTGGGGCCCGAGGGTCAACTGGGACCGGTGAGCCTGTCGGCCGCGGTGGAACAGCCGGGTTCGGCGGGGGACGCGACGGTGAGCCTGTCGCGCGGACGGCAGGGCGCGAGCGTGGCGGCCGCGGCTTCGGTGCGGTTCTCGAACCTGGACCTCGCCGAGCTGCCTCTGGCGGCGGACGGGCCGCTGAAGGAGCTGTTGGGGCGGTTGGCGGGCCGGCTGGACGTGCAGGTGAGCCGGCAAGGCGTGGTGGAGGCGTTCGGGCTGGAGCTGGACGTGCGTCGGCTGGAGGTCTGGCCGGCGCGCGGAGAGAAGTGGCCGGCGATCGACGAGGCGTCGTTGCGGATGTCGGCGGCATACGACCAGATCAACGAGGCGCTGGAGGTGCGGTCGGCGTCGCTGTCGTTGCCGGGGGCGGAGCTGCGCGGCGAGGCAAAGGTCTACCTCCAGGCCCTGGCCGGACACGTCGAGGCCGTCGAGCGCCTGGGGCTCGCCGGGCGGGTGTATCCCTCGCGGCTGGCGAAGATGCTGCTGGGCGGCGAGAGCTTGGGCGGCGGCGTGAAGGTGACCGGGCCGGTGGACTTGTCGCTGCACGCCCGCCGCGAGGGCGCCAAGACGCTGCTGAACCTGTCGCTGGACGCCAATGCCGCGTCGATCGCCCACATCGCCGACGTGCTCAAGCCGGCCGGACGCGTCGGCCGCTTGCGGCTGGAGGGGGCGCTGCATCACCAGCCGCGACGGCTGGTGGTGGAGGAGGTGGCGACGGAGATCGGCGGCAACACGTTCGTGGGGCGTGGGGCCATGGACGACCTGGGGCTGTTGGCGCGGCGCCTGGCGGGCCTGGAGGGGCGCGCCTCGTCGCGTCCGGCGACGGGCCCGCCGAGCGGCCACGACGAAGCGTGGCCCTCCACGCTGGCGCAACTGGCGAGCCTGGGCTGGACGGGATCGTGCGAGATTCGGGACGCGGCGGCGATGGCGGACCTGCTGCCGGCGACGGCGGGGCCGTGGCGTGCGGCCGAACTGGAGGGCGTGATCCGCGGGCGGTTGCATGTGGAGCGCGTGCACGGGGCGCGCGTCCGCGGCGGCATCCAGGTCTCGCCGGACAGCCGGCTGACCGTGCCGGGGCTGATCGCCAAAGCCCCCGGGGCGCCCCTGACGCTGGACGCCGAGGCGCTCGTCGAGCCCGACGGGCGCACCGTGCGGAACGTGGAGGTGGACGTCGCGGCCGGCAAGGCGCAGTTGCGGGTGCGGCGCGGCGAGATCCGGTTGGCCGCCGAGACGCTGGAGACGACCTGCGCGCTGGCGGTTGACAACGTGCGGGCGTTGAGGGAGGTGTTCCCCCCGGCGGCCGAGGCGGCCGACGTTGCGGGGGGCAACGTGTCGGCCGCCGTGAGCGGGCGGCTGACTCCGTACGGCATGGACGCGAACGCGTCGGCCGACTTGAGGGAGACGGCCCTGGGGGTGCGGGCGTGGTGGCGCAAGGCGGCGGGCGAGCCGGCCACGGCGCGGGTGACGGTGCGCGTGAGTAACGCGGACATTCCTGCCCGCGACCTCGGCGATTCGACGCACCTGCCCGCTTCAGCGGGCAGGTCGGGGGTTTTGGCGCTTTCGGCGAGCTACCAGGCGCCGAATGGGACAATCCAACTGCGATCCACGTCGCCCCTGGGCGCCGCGACGGGCGCGGCGCCCGCCGACGTGGAGGTCGATGTCGCCGTTGATGCGGGCTGGCTGACGGCGTCGGTGCCGGCGCTGGCGGCTCACGTGAAGGACGCCAGGCTGTCGGGCGTGCTGCGGGCGAAGGCAGGCGGGCGCGTGGGCGGCGATCGCGTCGACGCCAACGTGTTCGTGGACGCCGGCGGCGCGGCCTACGTCGATGCCGCCCGGTGCAAGGCGGCGGGTGTCCCGCTGACGATGCGAGTGAAGGCGTCGGCGAAGCGCGACGGAGGGGTCCTCGTCACGCGGGGCGGAAGCGGCGAACTGACGTTCGGCGCCAGCGAAGCTCGCGTGAGCGGACGACTCGA
>CAYWTX010000066.1:0-4086 GCA_964461295.1 uncultured Planctomycetaceae bacterium
GCCCCGCCCGGGGGGGGGCCCCGGCCCCCCGGGGCCGGGGTGGGCGGCGGCCCGCGCCCGGCCGCCCCCCGGGCCGCCCCCCCACGACTCTGTTGGGACCACGCCAGGGCAAGGTCCCTCGCGGATTGCCGGCACCGGCGACGACGGCGGCGCGAACGGTCACGGGCCTCGCCTTCACGTCCTGAAGAAGTTCGTCGCGGTTCATCATGGTGCGGCAGCCACTCTACCGCCCCTCCGCCAGCGTGCCAGTCAATCCCCCCTCGCTCACGCCGTCGATGCCGAACCGCACGATCTGGCCCGTAAGGCGCCGCGGCGGCGCCGCGAACTCCACCCGCAGGTAGCGGTCCGTCATCGCCTGGCGCAGGCCCGGCGATGACGCACGCGCCCGCTCCACAAGACCCTCCATCGTCTCGCCCACGAATTGCCTTCGATACGCCGCCGCAAGCTCGCGCTCCACTGCCGCCAGTTCGGCCATCCGCTCGCGCACCACCGCCGGCGACGCCGCCCCGGCCCGCCGGTCCCACGCGGCCGTGCCGCGGATCGCGCTGAAGGGGAACGCGTGGATCTTCGCGAAACCCGCATACCGCGCGGCCGCGAGGGTCATCTGGAAATCCTCGGGCGCTTCGCCGGGGAAGCCCACGATGACGTCCGTCGTCAAGGAGGGCCGATCCAGCGTCGAGCGCAGACGGTCCACAGTCCGGTAGTACTCGTCGGGAGAGTACTGTCGGTTCATCAGCCGCAGGACGCGGGCGGAGGCGGACTGTAGCGGCAGGTGGAGATGCCGGGCGGCCGCCGGCAGATCGCGCAGGGCGGCCAGGAGGTCGTCGGTCAGATCGCCCGGCTCGAGGCTGCTGAGGCGCACTCGCCACAGTCCCTCCAGGGCGGCCACACGGCGAAGCAGTCGGGGCAGGACCGAAGCTTTGCCGCCCCAGCGGGATCGCACGGCGGTGTCGCGTCCAAAGGCCCCGAGGAACACGCCGCAGAGCACGATTTCCTTGTGGCCGGCAGCAACGAGAGCGCGGCATTCCTGCAGGATGTCTTCCTCGCGGCGGCAGCGGACGACCGGTCGCGTGTACGGAACGATGCAGTACGAGCAGAAGGCGTCGCAGCCGTCCTGGACCTTGACGAACGCCCGCTGGCGCGATGGAAAGCCGTCGATGGGCGGAAGATTCGCGGCTCCCGGAGCGCCGCGCTTGACTGCGGCCAGGCGGCGTGTTCTTATAGTGCCCGCCAACGCGGGTTCGTCAGCGGCGGCGCCATCGGCCGGAAGGGCCGCCCGGCGGCGGAGGCCCTCGACGAATCGCGGGATATCGGCGGCGAGATCGCCGTGGTGGCCGGCAATGAGCGAGGCGCCGCTCGAAACGCCGCACTCGGCCAGCACGGCACGGATGGCCTGGCGGTCGTAGTCGCCGTAGCAGCCGAGAACGAGGACCGCGGCGGCGGGACGATCACGGACGGCGCGGCGGATCGCCTGGCGGCTCTTGCGCATGGCTGCGCCGGTCACGCAGCATGTGTTGATGACGAGCAGGTCGGCGTCCTGGCCGGCGGCGGGCAGCAGGCCCGAGCGTCCCAGCAAGGCGGCGACGGCCTGTCCGTCATACTGGTTGACCTTGCAGCCCAGGGTTGTGAGACTGAATCGCATACGGGCAAACGGTGCTCAAGGGCGACTATGCAGGGCAATCCGCATCCGGTTCCAGCCAAGCCGGGCCAGGCCGGCTCCGCCAAGATTGGTGGCTGAAAGATTATTGTAAACCAAAAGACAATATCCGCGGACGCGAAGTTGTAACCCGCGAATGAAAAGGATATAGTCCCCCCACTGGCTGGTCCGGCGAGCGCCTTGCCCGGAAGCTCCAAGGCCACGTGGGCGGAGTCGTTGAGCCGCCCAGCCGGGTAGTGCCGCCGGTGACTGCAGCCGAGGAACGAGCATGGGTACACCAAAAGCCGTTTGGGGAATCGACATTGGGCAATGCGCACTGAAGGCCCTCAAGGTCCGCCAGGTTGAGGGCCAGTTGCAGGTCGAGGCGCTCGACATCATCGAGCATCCTCAGATCCTGTCCCAGGCCGATGCCAATCGCTCCGAACTCATCCGCTCCGCCCTCGACCAGTTCCTGTCCCGCAACAGCGTGGCCGGGTGCGCCGTGGTCGTCTCGGCCCCGGGCAACAGCTTCTCCAAGTTCGTCAAGCTGCCCCCCATCGAGGCGCGCCGCATCCCGGACATCGTCCGCTTCGAGGCCGAGCAGCAGATCCCCTTCCCCATCAACGACGTCGTCTGGCGATGGAAGACCTTCCGCGATCCCGACAGCCCGGACATCGAGGTCGGCATCTTCGCCATGAAGAAATCCGACGTGAGCGAGATGCTGTCGCACTTCGCGGCCGCCGACCTCAACGTGGACGTCGCGCAGATCGTGCCGCTGGCGCTGTACAACTTCCTGCACCACGACGAGCAACTCGCCCCGGGCGGGGCGACCATCCTGGTGGACGTGGGGGCCGACAAGACCGACCTGGTGGTCGCCGACAGCGGGCGGATCTGGACCCGCACGATCCAGATCGGCGGCAACAACTTCACCGAGGCCCTTCTCCGCACCTTCAAGCTGTCCTTCGACAAGGCCGAGCAGCACAAGCGCACCGCGGCCAGCAGCAAGTACGCTCGCCAGATCTTCCAGGCGATGCGCCCGGTGTTCGCCGACCTGGTGCAGGAGATCCAGCGGTCGGTGGGCTACTACACGCAACTCCACCGCGAGACGCGGTTCGTCAAGCTGCTGGGGCTGGGCAACGGCTTCCGCCTGCCCGGACTTCAGAAGTTCATGGAGCAGAACCTCAACATCCCCGTCGCCCGCGTCGACACGTACAACAGACTGCGCCCCTCCGAGGCCGTCAACGCCCCAACGCTGAACGAGAACGTGCTGTCGTTCGCGGTGGCGTACGGACTGGCGGTGCAGGGGCTGGGCCTGGCCGACGTGGACACCAACCTGCTCCCGCGGGAAATCCTCCGCAAACGGGTGTGGAACGCCAAGCGCCCCTGGTTCGTGGCGGCGGCGGCGGCGATCATCGCGGCCCTGGCGGCCCCGGCGTACCGCAACTACATCGACCTCAACGTCCTGGCCGAGGGCGAGGCGATCGCCCGCGTGACGAGCAAGCCCGACGAACTGAACGCCCGGCTGGAGCAACTGTACCGTCAGGCGGACCTGACCGACCAGGACGAGCAGTTGATCCGCTCGCGAGCGCTGCCGCTGGCGACGACCATTCGCGGCGATCTCCAGGGCCTCATCAGCAAGTACGACAGCCTCAAGGGCGCCGGCGACCAGGAAGAACGCCTGATTGCCGACAACGTCCGGCTGTACGACTACCGCGACTTCTGGCTGGCCTTCAACCGTTTGCTGCACGGGACGGTCGACGCGGTGGCCGTCGACCAGAAGCGGCTGGAAGGCTACGCCCGCTTCCTGGCCGTGCCCGCCGACGTCCGCGAGCGCCTGCTGGCCGGCTCAGGCGCCGGCGCCACGGCGGGCGACACGCAAATGGCCCGGATGGTGATGGGCGAGGCCGAGCAGATGGTGCTGAGGAGGCAGTTGGCGCAGCCGGGGCCGGCGCTGCGGGCGATGTCGCAACGCCTGCTGAAGAACATCGGCGAGCCCAACGAGCCGCAAGCGGTCGCCGGTCTCACCGACGAGCAGGCCAAGGCAATGGCTGAGCGGTTGCTGGTGGCCCGCAAGTTGCGAGAGATGCAGGTGTTCGACAAGTCGCCCCGCAACAACCGCCAGGTGCTCATCCTGGAGGACGTCAAGGCCACGTACCTGTCGCCCATGCCCGACCGTCCGGCGACCGAACCGCTCCAGGCGGACAACCCCCGTCCCATCGCCGGACCCCGGCGGGGATTCCAGATCGAGATCGGCGGCTGGACGCCCCTGCCTCAGAGCGAAACCGCCCGCTTGCTTCGCGACTTGTGGCGGTTCACCGTCGAATACTCCAAGTGGATGGATTCGATGTATCTCACCGTGTTCGACCAGCAGTTGAGCATGCAGGTGGTCAAGGGCGTCCCCGCACCCAAGGCCGGCGAGGAGCAGGAACGCTTCCGCCCGCAGGACAACG
>CAYWTX010000067.1:0-1567 GCA_964461295.1 uncultured Planctomycetaceae bacterium
GGTCAGGGTTCAGGGTTCAGCGGTTCAGGGTGTGGCGGCTGAATACATTGAAGTGGACGCGGAGGACATCGCTTTAGCCAACCGTCTGGCCCACGAGATCCTAGGCCATTCGCTGGACGAACTTTCGCGCCCTGGTCACGACCTGCTGTTGCTGCTCGAAGAAATGGCGAAAACACGCCTAAAAGCGCAACTGAAAGAAAAACCTGACAGCAAGGCGACCACAGACGACTTCTCTTTCAGCCGCCGTGACATCCGTGAGTTCACCGGCTGGAGCAATGCCCGTGTTCACCGCTATCTGAAGGAACTTCTCGACCTCGAATATGTCCTGCTCGAATCCGGACGCAACGGCACGCTCTGCCGCTATCGGCTGGTCTATGACGGCCAGGGCAAGGACGGCAAGAAGTTCCTGCTTGGCCTCACCGATCCCGGAAAGCTTCAGGCATCAGGCGCCAATGGCCAGGCGTCAGTTCTCCCCAATGGCAAATGACCAATGACCGAGAACCTTCACCAACCTTTTCAGACCTTTGCACCACCTTTTCACTAGCTTTTCACTACCTTTTCACTCGCTCAAATCGCAGTCAAGCAACTGAAAGAGAAACAGTTAAGCGGTAACCTTTCCGAAAACGCGGGGAAGCATATATATGGAGAAAAACAACAAGCGAACCAGAAGTAAAACCAACGGGCGTAACAGAAGAGAAACGCTCGCTGCGACAGAACCCTATTGCGCCTATCTGGACACGTTGCGGCAACGACGGCAGAGCGAAAACACGTTGCAAAGCGCGTGCTTTGCCTTCACGCATCTGGACGACTTCCTGCAAGCCGCAGGCAAGCGCTTGCCCGACGTCACGTCCGATGACCTGGACCGCTTCCGCCAATCCATGACGGACCGAGGCCTGGCCGCGATGTCCTCCGACCTGGTCTTGCGCCATGTGCGGCGGCTCTTCCGCTGGCTCGCCAAGACCGGCCAGATCTTTCTCGATCCGGCGGCGCTCTGGTCCCTGCCGAAGCCCGACCAACCCCTGATGAACGTGCCAACCGAAAAACAAGTTGCCGCGCTCCTGGCGCAACCGGACATCACGCGCCCCAGGGGCATCCGTGACCGCGCCCTGATCGAGACGGCGTACTCCACCGGCGCGCGGCTGGAAGAACTCTGCCGCCTGACGATCTTCGACCCCGATCTCGACCGCGGCCTGCTGCGTGTGATGGGCAAGGGGCGGAAGGAACGCATGCTGCCGCTGGGCCGGCAGGCCGTGCACTGGTTGCGCAAGTACCTCCGCGACGCCAGGCCGAAACTGACCCAGGGGCGGTTGAACGAAGACAGTCTTTGGCTCGGCAAGGTCGGCCGCCCGATCTCCGGGACGGGTATCCGCGTGATGTTGCGTCCGTACGCCCGCGCCGCCGGTCTTGGGCACATCTCGCCGCACGCCTTGCGGCGCGCGTGCGCCACGCACATGCTTCAACACGACGCGCACCCCATCCAAATTCAAATGCTGTTGGGCCACGCGGATCTGACCACGCTGAGCCAGTATCTCCGCCTCACAATCCGCGACATTCACGCCATGCACGC
>CAYWTX010000068.1:0-47182 GCA_964461295.1 uncultured Planctomycetaceae bacterium
CGGGAGTCGGTGCAGCGGTTCTTGGACAAAGGCGAAGTTCGGCTGCCCGGGGCGCTGCCGCACAGAGGCGTCCATGTAGCCACCAGAAAGAAGCTGCCGTCCAGGCGTACAACTCACTGAATGTACAAGCAGTTAACCGCCACCAGCCTGTCAGATTCTGCTGGAACATCCGCTGGAGTTGCCGAACTCGCCCCGCGGGGCTTCTTTCGGGGCGTCGGCTGTCGTATCATGGCCCCGGCAGACGAAGGGAGCACAATGATGGATGCCGCCATGGACTACTTCCGCCGCGATGCGCTCGCCGCTCATCTGGGTGTGGAACTGCTGGAGGTCTCCCCCGGCCGGGCGAAGGCCAGCATGTCCATCCGGGACATTCACCTCAACGCCGCAGGCGCCGTCCACGGCGGGGCCATCTTCGCGCTGGCCGACCATGTCTTCGCGGCCGCATCCAACTCCCACGGCACCCTGGCCGTCGCCCTGCACGTGGATATTTCCTTCATCCGCCCCGGCGGCAAAGGCATCCTCACCGCCGAGGCCGAGGAACTGAACCTCGGCCGCACCACGGCCCACTACAACATCACCGTCCGGAACGAGGAAGGCAAGACGGTCGCGGTCTTCCAGGGCCTGGTCTACCGCAAAGGCGACGGGCTGCCCTTTGCGAAGGAGCAATAGACCGCCCGCAACGGGACCACACAATGACCGACCGGGACACATACCTGAACCTGGATGATGACGCCCTCCTCGCCCAATGCGAAGTGCAGACCTACCGGTCCTCCGGCCCCGGAGGTCAACACCGCAACAAGGTCTCCAGCGCCATCCGGCTCAGGCACCGCCCCACCGGCATCGTCGTCACCGGCTCGGAACGACGCTCGCAGCACGAGAACAAGCGAGTGGCCGCCGGGCGCCTGCGGATGGAGATCGCCTGCCAGGTCCGCCAACTGCCCGATCGCGCCTGCGACGGCCTGCCGACGCCGCTGGCCCGATGCATCGCCCTGCCGCGCGGGCAGGCAGAGGTCGGCCGCCTGACCGTCAGCCGCAACAACAGCCGCTTCTGGCCCGCTGCCGCCCTGCTGCTGGACTACCTGGCCGCGGCCGAAGGCCGTCTCGCCGACGCGGCAGCGCCGATCGGCATCACCACGAGCAATCTCGTGTCGGTCCTGAAGGACGACCGGCATCTTCTCGCCGCCGCCCAGTCGATCCGCAAGCGGCACGGCCACGGCCCGTTGCAGTGACGCCACCCTCGCCGCCGACCGGCGATCCGGACATGCGATTTCATCGCTTCTTCAACTGTTTCAGAAACTTCGCGGCGGGACGCGAACGCTCCTCGCTCAACGCATTCATGTTCGTGTCATCGTTCGGTCGGTTTCGGCCTGCGGCAGGTATGAGCCGTTGCTTCGCAGTGTTTCGACCAGTTGCCGCGTATCGAGATCGCAAGCGGGCTGTTCGGTTCGCATGGATTGCACGGCGGCCGTCCCGGCGGCCTGGCCCATCATCGCCGCTGCCGGCATGACGCGGATCGATCCATGCACTTTCACGTCGGACGAATTGCAGCGGCCGGCCACCCACAGGTTCCGCCAGCCCTTCGGCACAAGGATGCCGTACGGAATCCCGAAACACTCGCCCGGGCCAAGCCGGCCGCTCCGGGTGATTTCCTCCTGGAGCCGCTGGAACTCGGCCGCTGACGTGTCGTAGGGATGAATGTCCACAAACTTATTGAACACGCCTATCTGGTCGGGAAACTGCCGGCGCGCCAAGTAGTCCGCAAACGTCAGTTCGTACTCGCCCACGATCCGCCGCGATTCGCGGATGCCCATCAATGACGCCGTCGTCACCAACTCCATCTTCTCGAAACCCGGCACATACTTCCGGTAGAAAGCCACGTACTCCCGCACGAGCCGCCGCCCGAGCATGATGCCGTCGCTGAGACTCCGGCAACGCAACGCGTCGAGGTTGAAAACGTGTCCGCCGTTGAGATAGCCGGTCGTCTGGCCCACCCGGCTGAGCCCCGGAAGATGCCGATCCGGCTGCGTGAAATGGCCGTCCGCAATCGCCTTGAGGACCAGTTCATTCTGGTTCGGTTTGGCGATCTTCACTCGTTCCCAATCTATGTTCGCGTGCAGACTGGTCAACGTGGCCGGCATCGGCCGCGGCGTATCTCGCCCGGCTTCCCGGCAGGCCGCTCCGCAGAGATTGGCCAACACGGCGTCGCCCGTGCAATCAATGAACGTCCTCGCCCGCACGTACCGGTGGCCTTCGATATTGTTGAGGATGACGCCGGTGACGCGCCCGGTTTTCGCGTCCGCATCAGCATCAATCACTCGCGTGAAGAACCGCACCTCCACACCGGCCTCAACGGCCATCTCGTCGAGGACCAGCTTGAGCCCCTCCGCCTGGAACGGCGTCCAGCGATGGTACGCGGTCATCCATTCGTCGGGCACGACCTGCGGGCCGAGGCAGCCGCGCACGTACATGCGGTCGACGATCTCTCGCATGATGCCGCCAACCAGGGGACGCTCGCCATTGCCCATCGGGTCGAAGGCGCTCACCAGGCCCGACGTACCCATGCCGCCCAGACACCCGGTCGCCTCGACGAGCAGCACCTTCGCTCCGAGTCGCCCGGCGCTGATCGCCGCCGCCGCGCCCGCCGGCCCGCCCCCGGCGACCACCAGGTCGCCATTCGCATCCACCGGGACATGACGCGTTAATGTATACGTTGCCATGAGTATCTCCTCACTTGAGGCAGAACCCGCGCGGCGTCGTCACACCCACTTCTGCGTCATGCCGGAAATGACGAATTCCGGGCGCCACGGCTGCGCTGGTTGCCGCCGGGCCGCAATCCCGGCACGCAGTTTCAGCGCCTCTCCAACTGCTTCAGGAGTTTCGCCGCCTTCTGGCCGTGTTCGGTGCCCGGCGCCATCTCAGCGACCTTCTTCAGGATGTCGACGTCGGCCTTCGTTCGTTCCACTTCCGGCTGCATCAGGGCGTTGGGGTTCTCCTTGTGTGCAAGCGCGACCCTCAGCGTGGGCTTCAGGAACGGGGGGATTTCTCCCTGGCTGCGTACGCGCAGCACGACGGGCACGCGCCCCGCCTCAGGCAGTTCCAGGAAGTCATTCGCCTTGACCGCCTGTCCGCCGATCCACAGCCGCGCGGACAGGGCGTCCTGCTCCGGTTCTATCGCGTAGGACACCTGAAGGAACCGCGGCGAGGGATTGTTCAGCACGGCGACCAGGCAGGCCTCGCCCTTCCTGCCGCCAAGGACCGCGCCGTCGGCGTCGATGCCGCCGCCTTCCATCACGTGCCTGGCATCGATGGCGGCCCACTTGCACGCGACACCGCTCAACGTCACTGTCTCGCCGGCCTTCGGCACGGCCTCGGCAATGGCCTTGGGAAGCTCCACGTCGCTGCCGTCCTTGCCGGCCGGGAAGGGCCCCGCCCCCATCCATGCCTTCAGCGACAGCACGCGGCAGTCTCGCAGCGGCGTCACGGCCGTTTCCGGCAGCGCCGCCAGGTCGGCTCGCGGCATCAGCTTCGTGACCGGCACGGTCGTCAGGTCGTCAGGGAACGACTCCATGATCGTTGCCGCCCACGTGTCGCGCTGGTACTTCCTGCCTTCCTCGTCCTTGAGGGCGATGCAGATCAGCGAGTCGTATCTCCGAAGGTACATCCGTTCGCCGTCGAACACCGGCGCCGCGGTCATCCGCTCGTTCCTATTGGCCGCAATGCACCGCGGCCGCAGGCCCGTCGTCGTCACCACGATCCCCTTGTCGCCGCAGATGAACACGGAGTCGCCCGCCAGCGCATCCGGCGCATAGTCGCCCGCAACCGGGTAGCGGTTCATGTCCCCGCTGGTGCCGACCTGCCGGCCCGTGGCCGCGTCCATCACGTCAACCCGGAATCGCCCGCCTGCCAGCTTGGTCCCGACGATCTTGTAGAACAGCCCCTTGTGGTACAACCCCGACGGGCTCTTGCCGTCCTTCCGCAGCGGCACGGCCGCGACCGTGTTCGCGTCCTGCATCCGAAAATCGAACGCGGACAGCGGCTTCGAGAAGTATACGACGTCGCCGATCTGCCACGGCGTGTCGTAAAAGCAATGCGCCCCAATGAAATGGATGAGTTCCTTGCCGTCGGATCCGCGGAACACCTGCCCCCAGCCGGTCATGACGATGTCCATGACGCTCTTGCCGTTTGTCACCCGGGTGGCAAGCGGCCCGGCGGGACCGCCGTAGTAGCCGTTGAACAGAGGCCCAACGTCCCACAGGATCTTGCCCGTGTCGGCGTCCATGCCGATCATCCAGTGCCCGAACAGGCCGGTGGGCGGGCCGAATCTGCTGATGGGTTTGTTCTTCGAGTGCGTCCTCCAGTACGCGTCGCCGCCGTCGATCACCAGCACGTTGCCCGCCAGCACGGGCGAGGGCATGTCCGTCACGCCGCCCGCGGCGCTTATGTAGGTCCGCGCGATCCACTTGCGGTTGCCGTCCAGGTCGTAGCAGGCGACCACGCCCGTGCCGTATTTCACCCATATCCGCTGCCCGTCGCTGACCGGCGTGGGGGCCGAGTAGCCCGTGATCTCGTTCCATCCGCGCCCGGCGAGATCGGCGCGAACGCCCGCTTTGCGCGCCCAGTAGGAGATGCCGTGCCGCTGGGAGGCCAACTCCTCGATGCGGTCCTGCAACGCCCTGGCTTCGCGCTGGAGAGACGCATCCTCCGGCTTCGCTTCGAGCTTCTCGTTGAGCTTCTCGAGTTGGTCGGTGAGTTCCTTGAGCGGCCCGGGAGTGACGGAGGCGACGTCCTCCTCTTCCTTCGCGCAGTCCTCCAACGCCTGCGTGCGGTCAGGCTCCGGCAGGAACTCGACGATGCTGCTGTCCCGCTTCCACAGCAACTTGCCGGTCATCTTGTCCACGCAGATAAGCCAGTGCGGCTCCATCTGGGTGAAGACCTTGTCGCCCACGACCACCGGATGCGCGATGCTGAACCGCCGCAGCGGCAGGCGCCACAGCACGTTGATGCCCTTGTCGACGTCCCAGGCGGTGGCCGGCTTGGCGTCCGGATAGATGGTCGACCCGTCGCCGCACCAGCCGCGCACCTGACGCGGCGGCATCGCGGCTCGGGCTTGGGCCTGCGCCTTGCGGTCGCCTTCCACGCGGTCCGCCGGGCGCGGACAACCGCCGGTGCACAGCTTCATCCAGAAGTAGTTGGCGTTGAAGTCGTTGTCGCAGCGCACCATCAGCCGGTTGCGGCCCGCCTTCAGACGCACCTGGAACACCGATATGGCGTCGTGGCCCGGCAGCGTGTGGGTCTGCCCCACCCACACCAGCCGGTCGTTCACCCACAGCCTGGCCGCGTCGTCGGCGAAGATCGCCGCCCAGACCTCCCGCTCCGCCGCTGAGTCCACCTCCGCCGCGGCATAGAACATCGTGTTCCATACGCCGGGGTAGTGAGCGCGCCCAGCCGAGGTGTACCACGGCGGCGCGACGGCCGGCACCCCGGTCGCCGGGATCCACTTGATCTTCTCCGGCGCAACTCCGGGCGCATGGAAATATGGGCCCTTGGGGGCGATCTTCTCCAGCGGGTACGCCCCATCCGGAGCCTCGATCATCTCGGGCAGGTGATCCGTGAAGAGGTCCGGTCGCGAATCCCTCGGGATCGGCCCGACGATTCGCCAGCTATCCACGAATTGCCATCTTTCCGGCCCTTGCGGGTCGCCCGCGGGCGGTAGAACGTTCGCCTTGCCCGGCTCGGCGGGCAGCGGCTCCTGCCCGTAGTAACCCAGGAAGTCGGGGTCGTCCGTCGCTACCCGCCCGACGATCACGCTGGCGGGTTCCTTGGCAGCCAATCTCCCCTCCAGCAACTCCCGCTGCCGGGCGATGCGTGCGCCAATGTCGGCAAGGGTCCGCGCGGCGTTGGGATCGAACGCCGGCCGCTCCGGACTGCGCGGAATGGCCAGGCCCAGCGCCGCCGAGTAGTCAAGGAACCCCCGCTGGGCCAGGTCCACCGCCCGAGCCGACTGGTACGCGGCCTCGGCAGCGATCTCCAGACGCGTCGCCGCGGCGTACAGGTCCGCTTGGCTCTTGCCCTCCAGCGGCTCGGGGGCCGCCGCCTTGGGCGGATCCACCTTCACGTCGGGCCGCACGACCTCCCCGGCCAGGACGCCGTCATGGGGCTGCTCGTGAACCGTCATCTGCTCCACAAAACCCAGCATCGGGGCTGCCTTGGGGTTGCGGGCCGCCTGTTCGCGCAGTTGGTCGTACCTGTCCTGGTCGGCTGGGACGCGACAATTCAACTCCGGGTTCCCCTGCGCGTGGTACGTGCCGGCAACCCGGCCGTCGCGGATCGAGGCGTCCAAGTCATACAGCAGGTCGTGGGTCGTGCCCACCTCGGGCACGAAGCCGTCCGACACGACTGTGATCTTGATGCGCCCCCTCAGAACCCCCGCGGCGTCCAGCTTCAGCCCCGACGCCTCGATCGGACAACTCGCCTTGTTGTACCCGGGCAGCCGCGCCGCGCTGCTCACCCAGGCGCCCCCGGATCGGGTCAGTTCCACCGATACCGGCCTGCGCAGAAGGCCATCGGCCAGCGTGAACGACACGCGCAGTCCCGCCTCCGCGCCCTGTTTGCCCTGTCGCTCGGCCGCCAACTCGCCGGCCATGCGGTCGCGTGCCGCCACGACGGCCTCGTAGTCCTTCCGCATCTTCAGGACCGATTCGGCGGCGACGGGACTGTCCTTCGCCGCGGCCATGCCCGCCGTGCCGGGCGCCAGAACCGCGAGAATCGTCAGTGTCCGCATTGCTTTTCGCATGGTACTCGCAACCATCCATCTGGCGAATGGTTCCTCGCCGCCGGGCGGATTTCCGAATCTCTTGGCGCGGTGCGCCGACTAGGGTAGTATACGCGTCGAGCACGGCGCTGAAGAGCGCCTCGCGGGCATGCCCGCGATGGCGTCGATATGCTGTCATGGTTCTCACCCCGCCATCAGCGCCGCAAGACGCCAAGGGCAGCCACCAGCCGCCCGAGCGACAGGGCCATGGCCTGATGTAGCGAGGCAAGAGCCGAGACCAGCGGACGGAGCGTGATCCCGTCCGCGCCCGTTTTCCTTAGTTTCGCGAGTAACGCAATGCCACGGAAACAGAGACAGCGGCTGGGGGAGATCTTGGTTCAGTGGGGTGTTGTGACGCCGGCGGGCGTTGAGGAGGCCATGCAGAACGCCCGCAGCGAAGGCCTTCGCATTGGCGAGGCCCTCGTGGCTGCCGGACTGGCCGACGAGGAAGATGTCACCAAGGCCCTCGCCACGCAGCATGACATGCAGTACATCGACCTGGACCGCAACGTCGTGGTCCCCACGGTGATGGAACTCATCCCCCACGACCTCATCAAACGGCACCTGGTCCTGCCCCTCGCCCGCGAAGGCAACAAGCTCAAGATCATCATCACCGACCCGCTCGACCTCGAAACGCTGGACATGCTCCGCTTCCGCCTGAACTGCGAGTTGGAGCCCTGCCTGGCCTCCAAGAGCAAGATGCGGAGCTACATCGACCAGTTCGTTCGCTCCGACATGAGCTTGGACGAGCAGGTCCACCTGATCGAGGACTCGGTTCAGGGCGACCTCGGCGCCGACATCAAGGAAGACGGCGGCCTCGACGAGCAGTCGGCGCCGATCATCCGCCTAGTAACGATGATCATCACCGAGGCGGTGAAGATGAGGGCCTCGGACATCCACATCGAACCGATGGCCAATCGCGTCCGCGTCCGCTACCGAGTCGATGGCGTCTGCCTCGAACGCGACAATATTCCAAAGAGGATGCAGGGGCCGGTTGTTAACCGTTTCAAAATCATGGCTGGCATCAACCTCGCGGAGAAACGCCTCCCCGGCGACGGACGCATCAGGATGATCGTCTCCGGCAGCGATGTCGACTTCCGCGTGTCCTCGCTGCCAAGCTATCACGGCGAAAGCATCGTCCTCCGCATTCTGCGCCCTGATTCGGCCAAGCTTGGCATCCCCAGCCTGGGCTTCGAGCAGGACGATTACGTTCGGTTCCAGAAGATCATCCGCCATCCCAACGGCATCTTCCTCGTCACCGGCCCCACCGGCTCGGGCAAGACCACGACCCTCTATGCGGCGATCAATGAGTTGAACCGCCCGGACCGCAAGATCATCACCGCGGAGGACCCCGTCGAGTACAACTTCACCGGAGTCAACCAGGTTCAGGTGAATGAGGGAATCGGCCTGTCGTTTGCCTCAATCCTACGGTCGATGTTGAGGCAAGCCCCCAACATCATCCTCGTGGGTGAAATCCGCGACTTAGAAGTCGCAGAGGTGGCAATTCAGGCTGCTCTGACTGGACACCTGGTTTTCAGCACACTGCACACGAACGACGCCCCCTCGGCGATAACGCGTCTGATCGAGATGGGAGTCAAGCCATTCCTGGTCGCAAGCAGTATCCAGGCCGTCCTCAGCCAGCGCCTCGTCCGCATCATATGCGCGGAGTGCAAGGAGAAGTACGACCCTGACCCGCGGCTTCTCCGGTTGCTGGGGTTCCGCCAGGAGGACATGCAGGACGCAACTTTTGTGCGCGGCCGCGGTTGCAGCGCATGTGCCAGCACCGGCTACAAGGGCCGGCAGGGCATCTTTGAGCTTATGGACATGGCCGGGCCGCTACGAGAGCTTGCCTTCGCCAAGGCGCCGCTCAGCGAGATACGAAGGGCCGCCAGGGCCTCCGGCATGCGCGGCCTGCTGGAAGACGGCCGACTCAAGATCCTCAACGGTGTCACTACGGCCGAGGAACTGGTGAAGATATCGCAGACGTCAGATCTCATAGCTGACTGATTTGTGGTGATTATTGCCATAACCACTGAACGAGTAAATGGTTGAGGTGATTCATTCCTGGGGGACGTTGGTTACGCGGTTAGGCAACCGCAATAATACTCTGGAGACCCGGACATGGCGACGATCAGCATAGAGCGGCTGCTGGAGACATGCATCAAGAGAGGGGCCAGCGACTTGCACCTCCACGTCGGCCGCCCACCGACGTTGAGGCTTCATGGGCGATTACGCCCTCTGGAGACGAAGGTTCTCGAACCCGACGATACCATTTCCCTTATGAAGGCGATCGCCCCGGAGCGAGCCCAACAGGAGTTGCAGGAGCAGGGAGGCACGGACTTCGGCTTCGAGTTCCGCGACGCCGGCCGGTTTCGCACGGCCGTGTTCATGCAGAGGGGCAACGTCTCATTGACGCTTCGCCTGATTCCCACCCGCCTGTTCAGCTTCGACGAAATCGGACTGCCGCCAATTGTCCGCAGCTTGTGCCGGCGCCCTCGCGGCCTGTTCCTGGTGACCGGGCCGACCGGTTCGGGCAAGACCACGACGCTGGCGACAATGATCGACTACGTCAACAGCAACTTCGACCGGCACATCATCACCATCGAGGACCCGGTGGAGTACTACCACTCCCACAAGAAGTCGATGGTGAACCAGCGTGAAGTGGGCGTGGACGTGCCGAGCTTCTCCGAAGCCCTCCGTCGCGCCCTGCGCCAGGATCCCGACGTGATCCTCGTCGGCGAACTTCGCGACTTGGAGACCATCGAGGCGGCCATGCGCGCCGCCGAGACCGGCCACCTGGTATTCGGCACGCTTCACACGACCAGCGCCCAGGGCACGGTCACGCGTATCGTGGACCAGTTCCCGGTCAACCAGCAGGAACAGATCCGCACGCAACTGGCGTCTTCGCTCATCGCCGTGCTCTGTCAGGCCCTCATGCCCCGCATCGACATCCGCGGGCGAATCGCGTCCTTCGAGTTCATGGTGATCACTAACGCCATCGCCAACCTGATCCGTGAGAACAAGGTGTATCGCGTCCCCTCCTCCATCCAGACCGGGAAGAAATTCGGCATGCAGCTCATGGACGACCACCTCCTTCGCCTCTTCGTGGAGAAGAAGATCGACGAGGAGGAGGTCTTGGACTTCTGCCACAACCCCGGCGAAATGCGCGACAAGCTGGAGGGCGTCCGAAGCGGGCGACTGGTGATGGACACCACGCGAGCCGCCGACGCCGTGACCGAGTTGAGGAAATAAGCCATGGCGGAAAAAGAAGAACACCGCGTGGAGGCGCTTCGGGGCCGACCCCTTGGCCGCGTGCTTGTGAAGATGAGCAAGATCTCTCGCGAGCAGGTCCAGGAAGCCTTGGCCATCCAAAAGACCAAGGGCGGACCCATCGGCCAGATCCTCGTCGACCTGGGCTACATTGACGAGAAGACACGCACCTTCGCGCTGGCCTTCCAGGCCGGCATGGAATACGTCCCACTCGACTCGGTGGAGATCCCCCGCGCGGCGATCGACCAGATCCCCGCGCAGATGGCCAATGCCTATAAGGTCATCCCCCTGCAGTTCGACGAGTCGCAGCGGCGACTGACCGTGGCGATCGCCTCGGCCGACAACTTCGGCGCCACGGACGACCTGCGGACGCTGACAGGTTACAACATCGTCGCGAAGATCGCCGATCCCGACCAGCTCAACGCGGCCCTGATGAAGTACTACGACATCGAGCCGCAGTCCATCGGCGACGTCATCAACGACATCGCCGGCGACCAGAGCCTCATGCAGTTCGAGAACCGCGGCGAAAGCATCGACCTGGACACCATCCGCGAGATGGCCGAGGCCAACCCGGTCAAGCGCCTGGTGAACATGGTGCTCCTGGAAGCCATCCGCAACCGGGCCTCGGACGTCCACTTCGAGCCGTTCGAGGACGAGTTCAAGATGCGGTACCGCATCGACGGCCACCTGTACGAGATGCTGCCGCCGCCCAAGAGCATTTCGGTGGCCATCGCGTCGCGCATCAAGGTCATGTCGAACCTGAACATCGCCGAACGCCGCCTGCCGCAGGACGGGCGCATCGAACTGGTGGTGGACGGCAACCCGGTGGACCTGCGCGTGTCGGTGCTGCCGACCATGTTCGGCGAGAGCGTGGTCATGCGCGTTCTGGACCGCAGCAACGTCGCGCTGGACCTGGAGCGCATCGGCCTGCGCGAGGACGACCTGCGGGTCTTCCGCCAACTCATCAACCGCCCTAACGGCATCGTCATCGTCACCGGCCCCACCGGCAGCGGCAAGACCACGACGCTGTACTCGGCCCTGAACGAACTCAACGACGTGGAAACGAAGATCCTCACCAGCGAGGACCCCGTCGAGTACGACATCGACGGGCTGGTGCAGGTGCAGATCCATTCCGACATCGGCCTGACCTTCGCCCGCTGCCTGCGCAGCTTCCTTCGCCAGGACCCCGACATCATCCTGGTCGGCGAAGTCCGCGACCTGGAAACGGCCCAGATCGCCGTGCAGAGCTCCCTCACCGGACACCTGGTCTTCACCACCCTGCACACCAACGACTCGCCGTCGGCCATTGCGCGTCTGCTGGACCTGGGAGTCGAACCGTTCCTGGTCACCGCAACGCTGGAAGGCATCGTGGGCCAGCGCCTGGTGCGAACGATCTGCACGCGCTGCAAGGAACCCTTCATGCCCACCGAGGACATGCTCCTGGAACTTGGGCTGGCGCTCGATGAGGTCAAGGGCCGCACGTTCTACCGCGGCGGCGGGTGCGACTACTGCCGGGGCACGGGCTACAGCGGGCGAATGGCCCTGTTCGAGATCATGCTGTTGGACGACGAAATCCGGATGCTGATCATGAACCGCCGCAGCACCAACGTGCTGCGCGAGGCGGCGCGGAAACGCGGCATGCGGACGCTGCGCGAAAGCGGCCTGCTGGCGTTCTACGACGGCGTGACGACCATCGAAGAGGTGGTCGCGCAGACGATCTACGAGGAAGAGTAGCAGCCAGCCGGCCCGTGGCGGCCGGCAAGGGAGCAAGCCATGGCGACGTTTCAGTATGAAGCGCTGAACACAGTGGGACAAACGGTAAAGGGCACGGTGGAGGCCAGCACCGCAGAGGAGGCTGCCGCCAAGGTCCGGGCCATCGGCAACTTTCCCACCAAGATGAAGGAACGCTCGACGAAGAAGGATCGCCCCGGCCCCGGCGGCCAGCGCGGCGGCGGCGGCGCCGCCGGCAGCGGCGGCCGGCCCCTCGCCCGGCGCAAGGTCGGCAAGATTTCCGGCAAGTTGCTCACCCAGTTCACCCGCCAGCTTTCCACGCTGATCGACGCCGGCCTGCCCATCCTTCGCAGCCTTCGCATCCTTGAGCAGCAGCAGAAACCCGGCCCGTTGCGACTGGCCGTCCGCATGGTCGCCGACGACGTGGAAAGCGGCGTGACGCTGTCGGACGCGATGGCCCGGCACCCCAAGGCGTTCAACATCCTGTACACGAACATGATTCGCGCCGGCGAACTGGGCGGCGTGCTCGACGTCATCCTCCAGCGCCTGGCTGATTTCATGGAAAAGAGCCAGCAACTCCGCCGCAAGGTCATCGGCGCCATGATCTACCCGGCCGCCGTCATCACCTTCGCCCTGCTGATCGTCACCGGCATCATGATCGGCGTGATTCCCGCCTTCAAGAAAATCTTCAGCGAAATGGGACGCGACCTGCCCGCCATGACGCAGGGCCTGATGGACCTCAGCGACTGGATGGTCAGCGGCGGCTGGATCGTGGTCGTCCTGACGCCTCTCATCCTCTGGGTGACCTTCCGACTGCTCAAGCGTTGGCCCCCCGCCGCCTACCAGATCGACAACTTCAAGCTGAGGATCCCCGTCATGGGATCCATCCTGGCCAAGACGGGCGTCGAGCGGTTCTGCCGCACCCTGGGCACGCTCCTGTCCGCCGGCGTGCCGATCCTCGAGGCGCTGAGCATCACGCGTGACACGGCCGGAAACGCGGTCTACTCGCGAGCGCTGGGGAAGGTTCGCGACGGCATCCGCGAAGGCGAAAGCTTCGCCGACCCGCTCCGACAGGCGAAGATCGTCGACTCCATGGTGGTCAATATGATCGACGTGGGCGAGGAAACGGGCGAACTGGACAAGATGCTCGATAAGATCGCCGACACCTACGCGGACGAAGTCTCGACCCTCGTGGCCGCCCTCATCAGCCTGCTGGAGCCGGTGATGGTCATCACCCTGGGCGGCATTGTCGGCTACATCGTGATCAGCCTCTTCCTGCCCATGATCCACATGCTCAAGGCCATGCAGCAGCAGTAAAGGACCCCGACATGCGCGAAACACAACGACAACTTCGACGCCAGAGGCGGCAGGCGTTCACCCTGGTGGAACTGCTCACCGTGGTGGCGATCATCGGCCTGCTGGTCACGCTGATCGTTCCGACACTGCGAGCGGCGTACCAGAGCCTGCTTTCCGTGCAGACCCGCGTCCGCATCGAGAACCTGGCCAACGGCTGCGAGTTGTTCCGCAACGAGAAGTCGTTCTATCCGATGCAGGACTCGATCCTGTCGCTGGGCACCAAGGCCAGCGGCAAACTCGCCGGTTGCCTGTTCACGGACGCCAACGGGAACTTCCCCGCCTCCAACTACTCCGCCTACGAGAACAACATGCTCGGCTGGGTGCATCCCACATCGTCTTCCCAGAATGACCCCAACGCCATCCTGGACCCGTTCTCCGATCGCATGGCCATCCTGTACTTCCCTTACGACAAGGACAACAACCGCTTCGTTGCTTCGGGCACGACGTTCACGAGCACAAATCAGTGCAACTATTCCTACATTACCACCACGACCGTCGCCTCGGCGCCCTACTCGCTCACCGACGCCAACATGACGGCCGCCAAGAAAGACCGCTTCCTGCTTATCGGCGCCGGCAAGAACCGCCTGTATGGCGACAGCGACGACGTGAAGAACTGGTCCAACTGACCGGGAGAACCGTGTGAATTGCAGACGCCACAATCCCGTGCGGGCCGCCCGGCGCCCTCGACCGCGGCGCGGCTTCACCCTGGTGGAGCTCATGACGGTGATCCTGGTCCTCATGGTTCTGATCGCCATCGGGGTGCCGTCGATCCAAGCGGCCCGCCGGCAGTTCCTGGCCAACGTTTCGTACGCCCGCCTGAACATCATCCAGGGCGCGTGCAATGCCTACCGCGCCGACTGGGAGGAATTCCCGCCCAGTTCGTACAGCGGCGGCGCACCCGAGGGGCGGTATCTGCTGGTCCGGGCCTTGGTCGGCTTCCTCGACGCAGCCCAGGACGGCCAGGACGGCTTGGGGGCCCGCAAGGCCATCGAGGGCAGCACCAAGCTGGGGGGAAGGCTGTACGGCCCGTACAACGGTTCGCAGGACGTGCCGGTCCTCATCAGCGGCACCCGCGCGGGCCAGACCCGCGCCTTCATCGACGCCTTCGGCAACGAGTTCTACTACTACCGGTTTACCGGGACGACCTACAACGCCTCCGACAACAGCACCGGCGGGCCAACAAACCTGGACGCGCTGCTGAAGAACGCCGACGGCACGTTCTGGCGGAAGGACTACGTCATCATGTCCAAGGGCTATGACGGAGTCTGGGACCTCACTTACATCGGCAACCCAAAGCGGAACGACACCACCAACTTCGTATCGGAGTAGACCATGCCGCGAAACGCGAAAACCAGGAGCCCTTCGGCGGCCCGCGCCAGGGCCTTCACGCTGGTGGAACTTCTGCTCGTGATGTTCATCCTGGCCGTGCTGGTGTCGCTGGTGGTGGGCGTGGGGACCTACATGATCGAGGACGCCAAGAGGAGAGAGACCGAGCAGATTCAGGCCCACGTCGTCTGCGCCCTCGCCGAGTACGAAAAGATCAACGACGGCAACTATCCCCCCGACCGCGTCAGCAACTACGCCGCCGCCAACTGTAGCTATGCGCCCGATCTGACGTACAAGAGCGACGAGTCCGGCAAGATCCTCTACGACTACCTGCTGGGCAAGAAGGGCGACAAAGCATCGCTCGTCGCCATCGCCAACGAACCGTACAAACCCAAGCTCAACAGCGCCATGGCCGACGCATTCGGCAGGCCCATGCGCTACTACCTGCTGGGCGCCACCGCCGTGAACAGCAAGCCCGTCGGCGGCAAGCCGCTCGTTATGTCCGCCGGGGCCGACGGCGACTTCGGCGACATCAATGTGAGGAAGGTCAAAGACAACATCCGTTCCGACGGCCGGGCGAGCCAGTAACTCCGGCCCAGAAAGGTCACGATGTACAGGGACCATCCAACCCCCGACGCCGCGGCGAACCCGACCGGCCCGGCCAAGGGCTTCACCTTGATCGAGTTGATGGTCGTGGTCGCGCTGGTGGGCGTGGCCGTCGCGCTGGCGCTGCCGAGCATCATGTACCTGTTCACGGCCGGGGCCGATTCGCAGGCATACAACCTCATCGGCGCGCAGCTCACAACGGCGCGGGCCATCGCCATCCGCAATCATACCTATGCCGGCGTGCACGTGCAGATGCCCGACACGACGCTGTGGCCGAAGCTGTGGCAGACCTGCTTCTCCGCCATCGTCGTGCGCGACCGCAAGACGGGCCTGTTCCGCGTGCAGGGCCAGCCGCAGAAGGTGCCGGGTTCCTACGCCTTCGGCAAGATCGACAGTTCCACCGTCTCCGGCGGCGCGTACGCGGCGCTGGCCGGGAGCAGCCCAGACGCCTTCACGAATTTCACGGTCATCTTCACGCCGGCGGGCGAACTCGCCAGGTGCACGGACAGTGGCGCCGTCCAGTTCGATGCCACCGACCCGATCTTCTCCAGCGTCAGCGTCAGCGGCACCACCAGCGTCACGGGTGAAAGCAGGCTCTGGGCCCTGCCTGCCAACGCCGATGGCGTCCTGGCCCTGACGATGTTCAGCTTCGCCGAGTATTCGCTGCTTACGGGAAGCAATCGCGTTGCCTATCTGGACAAGTATGCGCAGTTCCTCCCCATCAATGCGCATACCGGCCAGCTTTACAGGAAGGACTGACCCCCATGCCGAACATACCCCGGTCAAGGCGACGGCTGCACAAGGGCGGCTTCACCCTCACCGAAATCATGATCGCCCTGGGCGTCATGGGCGTTGCGCTGGGAATGGCCGCGGCCGCGTTCGAGGCGGGCATCAAGAGCCACGGCAGCAGCGTGGCGGACGCCATGCGTTCGCTCATCGCCGAGAACGCCATCGCGATCGCGCAGGCCCGCCTGGCCAACGGCAGGAGCCCCTCCGACTTTGGCGCGTCGCCGCTGACCCCCGGATGCCCCGCCCTCGGACCCAAGGACTGCAGCTACCCCGTGAACACCCCCTCCGGCCGCGGGTTCATCCTGGTGGGCCGGCAGATGGGAACTTCCCTCAACGATTACTCGTTCACGGTCAAGCCCTACCTGCTGACCAAGCCTGACTACTCGCTGTGGCCCAACTCGATGGCCCTCGCCATCCAGGACTCCGGCGACGCATCGGCGATCGTCGACAACGCAAACGCCATGGACGTGCGCCCCATGCTGCCGGTGGGCACCTGGGTGGTCGCGGTCAACCCGGCAAACAGCGAACTCAAGATGGCCCAGGTCGTTAGCCATTTGTTTGATTCCAACCGCTGGGCGGCCGTCACCAACGCCCGCATGTTCTCCTTGAGTCTGGGCCAGGTGATCGCGATGGTGGTGAAGGACGCCAGCGGAACAGTCATCAACAACACCAGGATCAACCTCCTCAGCGACTACAGCGTGCGTACCTCGTTGCGTCAGGCGCCTTGACCAGCCGGAGGAGAGAGAGCCGACATGCACTCACAACGTACATTCCGTCCCGGGCGAAGGGGCCTGACGCTGATCGAACTGCTGGTGTCGATCGGCATCCTGGCGGTGATGATCCTGGCGTTCAGCACGATCCTGGTGCAGAGCCAGCGGTTCATCTCGGCTTCGCGGGCCGCGCGGAAGAGCTACCAGATCGCCACGAGCATCGCCCGCGCCATCCGTTCGGATGTCCGCCAGGCGACCCAGAACGGCTTCCTCGCCATCGCCGCCGCCGCCGACGGCAGCCCCCGCCTCGTCTTCACCGCCGCCGGGGTCTCCAACAGCCTCATCCAGAGCACCGCCGGCACCGGCAGGATCGTCTGCTACGGGCAAGTGAACAACAGCGCCCCCGGAGGCGGGGCCAACAATGCCATCCTGTGGCGCCCGGCCTGGGTGCTGGCGGACGTCCCCACCCCCAGCGACAACCCCGTCTCCGGAACTGATGTGTGGAACCTGAACCTGGCCCAGATCCAGGCCAGGACCAAGGAACAGCTTTCCAGCATCGCCAGCACCGTCCTGTCGATGTCGCCTTCCATCAGCGTGCCCGCCACCACCCTGAGCGAGACCGACCAGCTTTGGCAGGTCCTGGCCCACCGCTGCTCGCGGTTGAGCATCACCTGGACCAACGGCACGTTCGACGCCGACAACAACCTCTACTGGCGCGGCATCGTCTGGAACGAATCCAGCAACGCATGGATAACCCAACTGGAGGGTTCCGCCACGGCCGGCATCGAAGGCGCCTCGGCATCCTACTCGGCCCTTTGGACACACCACGACCAGACGCTCTGGCCCCGGGCCATCCGCATCCGATTCCGCATCACCGACCCCGACATGCCCAGGGATTTTTCCGGGACAAGAGTAGGCAACCAGGTGCGATACATGGACTACGAAGTCGTCTGCTCGCTGGGCCAGTAGTCCCCACAGGAGCACAAGAACCATGGTCAACGCACGAACAAGACGCGGCTCGGTCCTTCTCATGGCCGTCGGCCTGCTGACGATCATCGCTCTGCTGGCCTCGATGTTCCTGATCGTCGCCCAACTCGACGCCACCGAGTTCCAGATCATGGCGTCCAAGGACCAGGCCAACACCGTCGCCCAGGGAATCATGACGATGGTGGCCGGCAAGATCGGCGACGACCGCTGGAAGGCCAGCACCGGAACCAATGACCAGCCCTACAGCGCCTTCCTCACCTCCCCGACGAATGGCAGCCAATGGGTGAAGTACATCGACTACCCCAGCGCCGCGGCGGGCGGAGATACCTGGCTGTCCAGCACATGGAGCAATACCGACCCCAACAAACATGCCTATATCACCAACATCGGCGGCACAGGCGCCCTGTTCGACACCGACCTCGACGGCACCCCCGACGCCTACAGGGTCAGGAGCGACAGCAAGATCAGCCTCGACAGCACCGACAGGTATTTCTGGTATGCCGTGCATGTGAGCGACTTGAGCGGCAAGATCTGCCTGAACACGGCCGGGCGCGACCCGTGCCAGGCGGGCGTCACCGGCCTGCCGGCCCTGGTCACCCCCGTCTACATGAATCTGCAGGGCCTCCTTGGCACGAGCACGAGCACTCTGTACAACACCATCCACGGGATGCGGTGCAACGGGGTGCAGACCGTCACGTTCTCGCAGTACTACAACAACTGCGGCAGCGTCCTGCTGACCCCGGCCACCACCGCGTATACGCCTTTCTCCATCGGCGACGAGATGTGCCTCCTGTGGAAGCCGCTGTCCACGGAAAAGCCGATGACGAACGTCGGCCGGCTGGGCGTGGCCTTGCCCAACACGGTCGCAACTCAGGTCGCAACTCAGAACCTGAAACGGTTCCTGACCACCTTCAGTTGCACCGACACGTTCGTCCGCCGGCCCGACGTGGGCAGCAGCGCCGACCCCGACCCCAACATGCTCTTCGTCGACGGCAGCGTCGACCGCCAGGCCCTCTACCGACGTGTCCTTCGCATGCTGTACTTCTTCAGGGCCGGCACCAACAACCCTTCCCTGCTCAGCTCCACCGGCTTCGCCACCTCCGGCGCCTTGGGCCCCACTGCCATTCACAAACGCATGGCTGCGCACTTCGTCGCCAACCTCTGGGCCTACATGTGCACCGGTGACGCCAATCGCCCCTGGTCGTTCCAGCCGACCGGCGAAGCCTTCACCGTCTACGGCCTCAAACAGGACCTGGTAATCGGCGAGGCCTTCGCCAAGCACAAGGCCGACGGCGACACGGCCACCGGAAAGAGCGACCACTACTGGGGCTATGCCGTCGAATTGCTGAATCCCACCGCCAGTTCCATCACCGTCAACACGACCAACTACGCGATCAAGATGAACGGCGCCGTCATCACCCCCACGTCGGCTTTCACCGTGCCCGCCGCCACCAGCACCTACCCCGGGCGGAAGGTCCTCTACGACTGCGGATGGGGCAACTCCACGACCAACCCGATCACCGCCACAACCATCTTCGGCGTCGATCCCAACGCCGCCGCGGGCGGCCCCTGGGTGCGCGTGACGGGGCTGGACTTCAGCGGCGTCTCGCCACGCAAGTTCCAACTGTTCCGCAAGTCCGGCGGGGTCGAAGTGCCCGTGGATGAAGTGACCTCGGCATCCACTGAATTGAACTACTCGTGCCCCAACAAGGACGTCCCGGCCGGCATCGCCACCAGCCCCACCACCGCCGACATCCGCCGCGACGATCGAATGACCGTGGGCACCACCGAGACGAGGGCTCGGTACAACGTGGCCGCGTACAAGTCGTTCACGAGCCATGCCCTGAACGCGGCCAAGCTGCTCGATGACACCCACCTGCTGACGTCCACCAGCGCCCCCGACGCCGTCGCCACGTACTCCTGCCCCATCAGAGAGGCCGACGTCGTGAACACCACCACCGGGGAAAGGGCCATCCGAAGCATCGGCGAACTGTTCAACATCTACTTCACCGGGCCTATCGCCGATGGAAGCACGGTGGTCGGGTTCCCGCAACGCATCATCGCCGTCAAGTCCAACTCCGCTCTGTTCAACGACACCCCGACGCGTGGCCGGCTCACCCCGGCCTCTTTCACCGCCGCCTCGACCCGTAGCGTCGTCCTGGATGGTTTCATGGCAACCGGGCAACCCTCGCTGTACCCGGACCTGCCCGCCGCCACTTTCTTCAACGAGTTCCTGACGCTCCTGCGCCCCCACGATTCGGGCTTGCTGAGGGAGAAATCCCGCATCTACGGCCTGCTCAACGTGAATACCGCCTCGCGCGAGACGTTGCGTTATCTCCCCTGGCCCACGACGATCCGGCATGCGGGGACGACGGTGTCGATCAACAACACGGAGAAGGAGATCGCCATCGACTACCTGCTCTCCTACCGCGACAAGAAACAGATCGGCAGCAGCCCCAACTACTTCGGCAGCCGGCAGTCCATCCTGATCAACAGCATCAACCGCACCATCACCAGCCTTCGCATGAACTCCAGCAGCAACACGGGCGGCTTCCTCACTCCCGGCGAAGTGGCCATCCCCCTGGGCGACTACATGTCCTCGCGGCTGGGATACAGCGCCGCTCCGTCCAAGAGCGCCGACTACTGGAGGGCTCGCGACGCCCTCTACTCGGCGATCGCCAACTGCATCACGACGCGCAGCAACACCTACGCCGTGTATATGCGGGTCGATCTCGAGGGCTCGCCGTACGTCTGGTACTACGTCGGCGTGGTCGACCGCAGCAACTGCCTCAAACGCGACGATTTCCCCGCCATACTGCTGTTCACCGAAGTGCGATAGCAGGATGTGGCGCCATGGCGGAGCCAAGGCGTGCCGGCCCGGTCGGCCTCGGCTTCGGCGCCGTACGCGGAACTTGGCCTCCCGCTATGCTTCCGTCGCCGGCCCGCATCCGGTCAGCAATGCCACCACGAGCTGGGCCATCGTCAGCAAGTCCAGCAGGTTGTGGTGAAGGATTTCGCCCAGCGGCGCCGCGTCCCCCGTCGCCACAAAGCGGTGATACGCCTCCGGAATGGCCGAACTGGGGATATCGCCCGTCCTCCGCCGCCCGCAGAAGTATCGCTCCAGCGTCTGAAGCTTACAGTTGGGAAGGTCCTTGCGCCATCGTCGGCGGACCTCGTGCAGCAGGTCCAGGTGCGGCATCGTCCGCGGCGGCGTCTGGATTCCGTGGAATGCGCACCGATCCCGGATCATCGACATGTCGAACGCCTTGCCGTTGAAGCTCACCAGAACCCCCGCGGCTTCCTGCCGCGATGCGAACGCCTGCAACACCGCCCCTTCCTCCGAATAGTCCCGCGCCAGGCATTGCTCGAACACCAGTCGCCCGTCCTCGTGGAACATCATCCCCACCAGGAAGATCGTGGTGCCGCTGAACCCGCACGTCTCGGTGTCCACGAAGAGCAGGTCGCCCGGGGCGGCGTCGGCCACCTGGCACAGCCCCTTCGACGCCTCCAGTTCGTCAAACCGCTGCCGCGCGCCCTTCAGGACCGCCGCGTACTCCGAGGCGATCCGCCCGCACTGCTCGGCCACGTCCGCCCCACCGCGTCGCACAAGCCAATAGACCCCCTCCCCCGCCGGCGTGACGATCCGCGCCTCCGCCCCGCAAACGCACACCTGCGCCAGGGGAACAACCTTCGGCAGCGCCTCCGCGCCCTCCCCGACGCGCGCGCCCGGCGGGACGGGCCGCCCGGCCTCTCTCCCCCGGTTCACGCCCGAATGCCCGCGCTTCAGCAGAAGCTCCTCCGCCGACGCGAGGTCCCCCCGCGCCACGGCTCGCGCCAGGAACTCCAGCTTCCGCTTCCTCGAATCCGAAATCATCCGGCCTCCTCCAGCGGCCGAACCGTACGCTGCCACCCCGCCTTCCTGGGGATCACGAACGCCTCGGCGTCCTGCGGCCGGTTCGTCTGGATGTTCTTGAACACCACCGTCGTGTCATTATTGCTCTGGTCGAGGCTGCGAACCTTCACTGGCAGATTCGTGTTCCGGTCAATCCACATCTCCAGCCGCTCGATGGCCAGCGTCCGCTTGTGCTCCGGTCGAATCATCAGCCGCAGGTAGACCGTCCCGTTGGGGTCGTACTGGTTGGGTGGCCGCGTCACCGCGTCGAAGTGTTCGAGCACCTCCTCGGCCTTCTGGCCGAACGGCAGCGGGAACGGCCCCTTGCCGATCCGCAGCGGGTCGATCCGCTGGCCCTTGGCCGCAAGCTGGTACTCGGTGATCGTCCTGATCTTGTGGTTCAGGTCGGCCATCCATTGCCCGTCGAAGATGAAGTCGCGGACAGCCGGGCTCACTGCCCCCGCGCCCAGCTTGAGCGTGTCGAACGTGATGCGGAACTTCGACGGCGCGTTCGGTTCGCCGGGCGTGCTTCTTCGCTGGTAGGCGACCCAGCCGGTCCGCTTCTCGCTGTCGCCCAGTTCGCGGTTCACCAGGTCGTAATCGATGTCCGCGCGGATCGTGCCGTACTTCTTCCCCGCGTCTTCCAGGTCCCTGAGGATCTTCATCGCGGCCGGCTCCGTCGCCGCCCGCGTCGCGGGCGAACTGGCCGGTCCGCTCTGGGCGAAGGTCGCGCCGGCAGCGGCCATCACGATCATGAATGCTCGAATCGCCATTGGTTTCTCCATGGACGCCCGCGGCAACGCGGGGGCCCTAGTTCGCCGTCCCGCGTGCGCGCGCAGCCATCAGCTTCCGCACTCCGCTGTGCGCCGCCTTCGCCATCCCCAGCGCGACGGCCAGGCCCAGCAGGCCGATCGCCGCCCACTTGCCCAGGTTGCACTCATACGTCACGTACGCGATCACGCCGTAGCGGATGAATCGCCCGATAAAGTTCGACGCCGCGAACCGCATGCGCCCGTAGCGGTACGTCGTCGCCAGCATGCGGATCACGTCCACCGGAATCAGCACGATGTTGAAGACCACCAGAATAGCGAACGGCGACCGCGAGAACCACCGCGCCGACGCATTGTACAGCCGCGTGTTCCGCACTCGCGCCACCCCCCGCCGCCGCAGCAGCCACGTCATCAGGTGGTAGTCGTGCAGGTTGGCGATCATCGACGCCACGGCTCCCACGCTGCCCACCAGCAGCGCCGCTGTGACCGCGTCCGAAGCGGTGCCCGCCTCCCTGGCCGCGAACGCCGCCGCGATCCACCCCGTCGGCAGCGGAACGAACGTGCAGCACAGCGACAGGTACGCCAGCAGCACTAGCATCTTCAAGGCCGTCGGCGTCTGACGCAGCAGTTCGACCGGCCGCGACTTCCACTCCGCCCACGGCTGGTCCTGTTGCGCCAGCATCGCCACCGCCAGCCCCCCAGCCACCACAACGAACGGCACATAGAACGCCAGCCACCGCGCCACCGATACCGTGTCCTCCGCCGCCACGAACAACCCATCGGCGTCAGGCGCAGCGCCCGTTCGCGGCGGGCGCACGGGGTCTTCCGCCCCCCGCTGCCTGCTGCTCTCCACGGCGACTTCCCGACCTCGTGCCTGCCCACCGGGCCCGCCGCGGGCCCCGTTGGAGTTGGGCTCCCGGTTGCCTTCCTTCTCATGCTCTGACAATCCTGCCATCCTTCATCCGCACGACGCGGTCGGCCCAAGCGGCCGCGTCCGCCGAATGCGTGATCATGACAATGGTCTGCCCTTGCGCCTCGTTCAACCGCCGGAACAACGCCAGCAGCGACTCGCTGTTCTCCGAGTCCAGGTTGCCCGTCGGCTCGTCGGCCAGCAACAAGGCCGGGCGGTGCGCCAACGCCCGCACCACGGCCACTCGCTGCTGCTCGCCGATGGACATCTGCGAGGGTTTGCGCCGCGCCAGGTGCTGCACCCCCAGCGATTCCATCAGCCCCCCCACCTGCCCGTCGCCCCGCAGCCCGCGCACGCGAAGCGACACCTCCACGTTCCCCGCCGCCGTCAACTCGCTCAGCAAGTTGAACCGCTGAAACACGAACCCCACCTGCGTCCGGCGCAGCAGCGTCCGCTGGCCGGCGCTGCTCGCGGCCACCTCGCGCCCGTCCAGCGCCAGCCGTCCCTCATCGGGCGGGGCCATCAGCCCCAACATGTGCAGCAGCGTGCTCTTCCCGCAGCCGCTGGAGCCCATGATCGCCAGGAACTCCCCGCGACGCACCCGCAGGTCCACCCCCCGCAGGGCGTGCACCTTCGCCTCGCCGCGGCCGTAGAACTTGTGAAGGCCCTCGGCGATCAGGATGTCGCTTTCTCTTACGTCCATCCGCTCGTTCTCGTCGTCTTCGGCTTCTTCCAGACTACCGGGCTCCGAGACCTGCCCGCTGAAGCGGGCAGCCCGCGTTGACCGGCCATCGGCTCCTACTCCAGCGTCAACGACTCGGTCACGTCCACCCGCATCGCGCACCAGGCCGGGTACACCGCGCTGACCGCCGCGCCGGCCGCCGCGGCTCCCGCCGCGATGCCCAGCCATTCCACCGTGATGCTCACCGTCAGCAGCGGGCGGAACGCCTCGATCGCCGCCGCCGCCGCCAGCGCCATCGCGATGCCCATCGCGGTTCCCATCGCCGTCAGGATCATCGACTCGCCCAGCACCTGCCGCAGGATGAAGGCATTGGACGCCCCGCATGACTTCAGGATCGCGATCTCTCGCTTCCGCTGCAGAACCATGGTGTACAGCGTGATCGTCACGAACAGGAAGGAGATCACCATGGCGACCACGTCCACGATGTACACGTATGTAAACATGATGCCAAACTGAGCCACGAGCATGCCGCGGAACGCGTCCAGCGGAACCGCGTCCTGCCCCGTCGTCCGCTGGATTCTCCGAGCCGCCAGCGGGCCGTCGACGCCCGGCTTGAGCTTGATGAGCATCAGGGTGCTCTTGGTGATGTCGCCGCCGGTGAACAGGAACTGCGCGGTCCGCCGCGGCAGGAACACCCGCACCATCACCCCTTGCGGCGCGATGCCCACGATCGTCCAGCGGTGACTGGCCGCCTCCACCGTCTGCCCCACCTGGAGCTTCCCCGCCCGCGCCAGCCGCTCGTCGATCACCAACTCCAGTCCGTTGTGCGCCCCCGCCCCCAGCTCGGACGGGGTCATCTCCATCGGCGCCGCCTCCGCGGCGCCGCCCGTCAGCAAGCGGCCCTCCAGCCACCGCGCAAATGCGCCCTCGGGATCGAACAGCCGCCCCTCACGCAACTTCCGCCCGCCACTGAGCACCGCGAAATCACACGGGTCGATCCCCGCCGCCTGGTGGTCCTGCCCAGCCAACCGCATCGGCCACGAAAACACCGGCACGATGCGCTGCACGATGTCTCCGTTCTCCGCGACGATCTTCGCGGCGTAGCGGTCGGACAGCCCGATGCCGCTCTTGGCGGCCGCACCGCTCCCCCACCCGCGCGGGTAGAGGATCAGGTCCGCATCGACCGACTCCCATCGCTCCGCCACTTCGAACAGGCTGCCGTGCGACAGCCCGCTCAAGGTCACAAGCATGCAGATGCCGATGCCGATCCCCAGCGCCGACAGCACGCTGCGAGTCTTGTGGTGCAACACGTTGGCAAGGGGCAGCCATGTCATCCTGGTGTCCAAGGAGCTTCCAGCCAACAGCCAACAGCGGAATCTCAGGAGCAATCCCGTCCGGCTTCCGGCTTCCGGCTTCCGGCTGGCCGCTGGTAGAATACCCATCTGACATGCTACACCAAAAGCCCCTATCCCCACGGCCTATTCCATGGGTCACGGCCGTGCTGCTTCTGGCCGGGCCCGCGCCCGCCTCGGCACAGGGCTGGTGGGATCTCAACTGGCCCTGCCGGCGCTCCGTCACCGTGCCCGCCTTCACACCCGAGAAACTCCCCGGCCACGACGTCGTCGTCCTCACGATGCCCACCGCCGGCCAGGCCGCCGACGACTGCGAGGACCTCCGCGTGGTCACCCCCGGCGGCGCCGAAGTCCCCTGTCGCGTGCTCATGGTCGGCCCCGGCGACCAGGTCCGCATCGCCTTCTCACCGCCCGGCGCCCGCGACCGCAGGTACTACGTCTACTTCGGCAACCGCTCCGCCGGCCCGCCCAAGGAGACCCCCGAACTCCGCCGCGGCGTGCTTCTGGAAACATGGCGATACCCCGGCGGACCGATCGCCAACCTCGACGACGTCCAGAAAACGTACGACAAGGCCGCGTCGCAACCCAGGAACTTCCTCGGCCGGGATTTCCGCCCCAGCGTCTTCCTCGGACACAACCCCTTCGGCCCGCAGAACCAGCTCGCCAGCCGCTTCACCGCCTGGCTGGAGGTCAGGACCCCCGGAGTGCACGTCTTCGCCTGCGCCAGCCAGGACGCCTCCTTCCTGCTCGTCGACGACAAGGTCGTCGTCGCCAACGGCGGCCACCACCCGCCCCACGGCGACATCCGCAGCCGCGGCAGCGTCACCCTCGACAAGGGCCTGCACAAACTCACGCTCTACCATATCTGCACGACCGGCGACCCCGTCGTTATGGCGGCCTGGCAGCAGCCCGGCGAGAAGCGGATCTGGACCATCCCCGCCGAGGCGTTCGCCAGGGTGATCACGGCCGAGCCCGGGCCGATGGAACGCTACGGCAAGAGCGAGGGCTTCGACTTCCTGCCCAAGTACGGCGGCGAATCGTTCGTGGAGAACCGCTACTACCAGCGGTGGAGTTTCGAGGCGCTCGCCGTCGGCCAGCCCGCCCGAATCGCCGATTTCGTCTGGGACTTCGGCGACGGGCAGAAGTCAGGCCGGCCCAGCCCCGAACACGTGTACCTCCTGCCCGGCGAGTACACGGTCACGCTGACCGCCAAGGGCGTCCGCGGCGAGCTGAAGCAGAGCAACCGCATCTTCGTGACGCGCCCGTGGGACCAGGTGGCCGAGAACCGCCTGGACCCGCCCATCCGGCACGTGCAGATCGTGAGGGAATACGATTTCGCGGCCTTGAGCCCGGAAGCGACGGCCCACGCCATCCTGCTGCTCAGCCGCGCCGGCGCCGGCGAACCCGTCAAGCAGGCGGCCATGGCGCTCGTCTCGGGCAACAAGGCCGCGCCCGCCGACCTTATGGCCGAGGTCATGCCCCTCGCCGAGGCGGCCCTCGATCCCGCCGCCGCGGCGCGGGCATATGTCAAGGCTGCCGAGATGACGCCCGGCCCGGCCTTCAAGGCCCGCTTCCTCGTCCGAGCGGGGCAGATCACGCTGGACCGCCTGCGCGACGCCAACGAGGCAATGAAGCTCCACGAACGGACGATTCGCGCCTACGGCGCGTCGACGACCGACGAGGCCATCCGCATGGCCAGGATCGGCATCGGCGACGTGTGGCGCTTCCGCGCCCAACTTGAGGACGCCAGGCGGACCTATGCCGCCGCCGGCCTGGGGGCCGACATCAACCCCGCACGCCTCGCCATCGCCAAGGGCAACTTCGCCCGACGCGTCGAGGACTACGTCCGCAAGGGGCGGCTCGACGACGCACAGGAATCCATCGACCTCTGGGCCGCCGCCATCCCCCTGGACAAACTCGATGGCTACTGGTCCCTCCTGGCCGTCCGCAAGCACCTGGCCTCGGGCTCGCCCGAGAGGGCCGCTCGCGAAGCCCGAACGCTGGTGGCCGTCAACCCCCAGTCGCAGTACGCCCCCGAACTGCTCCTGCTGGCAAGCGAGGCGTATATCAAGCTCACCATGCCCGATGAATCCAAGGCCGCCCTCCGCCAGATCGCCGAGAAGTACCCCGAAAGCCCTCTGGCCGCCAAGGCCAGGAACGTCCTGAGCGAGTAACTTGACGACCGACGGCCCCTCGGGGCCAAGAGGCAGGAGGCTGCGTCCTTGGCTTCGTCGCTTCCCCTACACTTCCATTTCCGCGGCCATCAGGTCGTCGTGGGTTTCGCGGCGGCGGATGACGCGCCACTGGCTGCCGTCCACCAGGATTTCCGGGGCGCGCGGGCGCGAGTTGTACTGGCTGGACATCGTGAAGCCGTACGCCCCGGCCGAGAAGACCGCCAGCAGGTCGCCGCGGTCCACAGGCGGGAGCATGCGGTCGCGGGCGAGCGCGTCGGTGGATTCGCACACGCCGCCGACGACGTCGGCCTTCACCAGCCCCGGCGCGTCCTGGTCGATCCTTCGACTGGGCGGCTGGGCGCCGGCAGGCAGTCGCACCGGCCAGATGAAGTGCCTGGCGTCGTAGATGGCGGGGCGGATAAGGTCGGTCATGGCCGCGTCGGCGATGATGAACCGCTTGCCGCCGCCCATCTTGGTGTACAGCACGCGCGTGACGAGCAGGCCGGAGTTGCACGCGATCTGGCGCCCGGGTTCCAGCAGCAGTTCGAGCTGCCGCCCTTGCAGCAGCGGGAGGATTTGGCCGGCGTAGTCGGCCGCCATGGGCGAGGCGTCCTTCTCGTAGTCGGCAGCGAAGCCGCCGCCGATGTTCAGCGCGCGGACCTCGATGCCCTCGCGGGCGAGGGCGTCGACCAGTTCCAGGGCCTTGGTGACGGCCCTGACGTACGGTTCGGCCGAGTAGATCGGCGAGCCGATGTGCAGGTGGATGGCGTCGAGGCGCAGGCCGGGGGCCTTGACGAAACGGCGGAAGACGTCGGCGGCGTGGTCGATGTCCACGCCGAACTTGGTCGCCTTCTTGCCGGTGGCGGTGTAGGCGTGCGTCCTGGGGTCGTAGACGTCGGGGTTGACGCGCAGGGCGGCGTGGGCCACCTTGCCGGCGGCGCGGGCGATGCGGGCGAGGTTCCCCAACTCCGCCTCGGACTCGACGTTGAACATGCGGATGTCGGCGGCGATGGCGTCGGAGATCTCGCGGTCGGTCTTGCCGACGCCGGCGAAGACAACCTTGTTCATGTCGGCGCCGGCGGCCCTGGCGCGGGCCAGTTCGCCGCCGCTGACGACGTCGAACCCGCTGCCGGCCTCGGCGAGCAGGCGGAGGATGTGCACGTTGGCCAGCGACTTGATGGAGAAGCAAACGGTGGGCCTGGCCGGGGCGAAGGCGTCGGCCAGGGCGCGGTAGTGGCGTAGCAGCGTCGCCTTGGAGTAGATGTAGGCGGGCGTGCCGGCCCCGGCGGCGATGTCGTCGATGGCGACGAGCTCGCAGTGGAGCGAACCGCCACGATAGTCGAACGAGTCCATAGGATCCTCAGATGCCCATTTCTTCCTTGGTGATGATCGCCTCGAACTCCAGTCCGGCCTGGAGGACGTTCTCGCGGCCGCCCTGCATGCGGTCAAGCACGAAGACGATCCGGGTGACGACGGCGCCGGCGGCCTTGAGGGTTTCGGCGGCGGCCAGGGCGGCCCCAGCCGTGGTGCAGACGTCCTCGACGAGCAGGACGCGTTTGCCGGCGACGGGGGCGCCCTCGATGAGTTTCTCGGTGCCGTGGTCCTTGCTCTTCTTGCGGACGATGGCCATGGGTTTGCCAGCCGCCATCGACGCGGCGGCGGCAAGAGTGACGGCGCCGAGTTCGGGCCCGGCGATGACGTCGAAGCCGCCGGCGCGCGCGGCGAGCAGTCGGCCGATCTCGGCCAGGATGTCCGGCTGCGACTCCATGAGGTACTTGTCGAGGTAGTACTTGCTTCGCTGCCCGCTACGAAGCACGAAATCGCCTTCGAGGTAGGCGACTTCCTTGATGCGCTTGGCCAGTTGTGCCTTGTCCATGGGTCGTTCCTCTGGTTGGGTGGTTGCCCGAATCCACCAGTTAACCAGCCCGGCGAGGGGCGGTCAATCCGCCGATTCCAATTCCCGGAGATTGACCGGCCGTCGCGTCGCGAATATCGTACTACGCCTTATGACCTCGCAACGGACAAAAGTTCAGCAGGAGTTGTCCTCCATCCGCGACACGGTGGAGAGCATCTGGATCGCCATCGTGCTGGCCTTCGTGCTGCGGGCGTTCGTGGTGGAGGCGTTCGTCATTCCCACCGGTTCGATGGCGCCGCGCCTGCTCGGGGAGCACCTGGAGGTCCGCTGCCCGTCGTGCGGCTACGAGTATGCCTTCGGCTGGGCTCACGACGGCCAGGAAGACGACTCCCGCTTCGGCCGCTCGCGAAGGAACCAGGGCAAGGAGGCGCCGCAGGGCTCACGCTGTCCCAGTTGCGGCTATGACCCCCGATACGACGCCTCGGCCGAGCAGTTCCCATCCGGCGGCGACCGGGTGCTGGTGAGCAAGTACCTGTACCGGTTCCGCGACCCTCGACCGTGGGACGTGATCGTCTTTAAGAACCCGCAGGACAACTCGCAGAATTACATCAAGCGGCTGATCGGGCTGCCGGGCGAGACGATCGAGTTGGTTCACGGCGACGTGTTCGTGGACGCCAACGACGGGCGCGGCTTCCAGGTCCGGCGCAAGAGCAACCCTCGCACGCAGGAGGCCATGTGGCAGGTCGTGTACGACAACGACTACCGCCCCAACCTGGCCCTGTTCGATCAGTACAACGCCCGGAGCGACCGGGCGAAGTTGAGCCCGCCGCCGGCGTGGAAGCCCGCGGAGGCAAGCGATCGCCAGTGGGACTTCTCTCGGCAGGGCGGGCGGGTGTTCTCGTTCGCGCCGGCAGGCGGCGGCGCCGCGGCCGAGTCGGTGCTGGCGCTCCATGCCGACCGCGAGGCGTTCCTGCCCAACTACGGCTACAACCGCGCTAACGTCAACTACGACCGGGAGACGGACATCGTCAGCGACCTGAAGCTGGGCGTGGTGTTCGTGCCGCTGGAGGAACGCTGCCGGGTCGCCCTGGAGTTGAGCAGCTTCGAGCACGTCTTCCGCGGCGAGCTGGGCGCCGACGGCACGGCCCGGCTGCTTTGCCGCCTCGCCTCCAGCACGGCGTGGACCTCGTGGGGCGCGACAAGGCTGGCAAAGCTGGACCTTGGCCGCGGGCGGCAGGTGAGCCTGACCAACGTGGACCTGCGCCTGACGCTGTGGGTGGATGGCCAGGCCGTGCTGGAGAGCGCCGACCGCGATCCGAACCAGCCGGGCGACCCCGGCAGGTATCCGCTGAGCTATGCGGACGTGAAGGCGCGCATGGCGAAGGCGGCGCCGAGCGAGGAAGGCGGCGCCAGCACGAGCGAGAGCCCCTTGCCGATACCCACGCCGCAGGTGCGGATCGCGGTCGCCGACGGGCAGTGCCGCCTGGAGCACATCGGACTTTTCCGCGACGTCTACTACACCTCGCCGCGGATCACGGACGTCAAAGGCCAGTTCGCCCGCGACCTCGGCGTGGGGATAGGACAGAAGAACGGCAGGGCCCTCTACCCCAAAGGCTGGGGCGTCACGGGCAACCCGATCACGCTCTGGAAGTTGCCCGGGCATCCCGACCTGGACCAGTTCTTCGTGCTGGGCGACAACAGCCCGTCCAGCCTGGACGGGCGGCTGTGGACGTTGGCGGCGCCGACGCTGCGACTGTACGATCCGCCGGACTCGGCGGGCGATCCCGCGATGGCGGTCGGCGACGTGGCGGCGTGGGAGACGTTCGTTGCCGAAGTCCGACGCCAGGCGGCGCTGCCGGCGCCGTCGCCGGGCAAACGCCTGTGGTCGATGCTGGGCGAGCCGATGCGGCGCAGCCTGAGCGACCTGGGCAATCAGGCCCTGCCGCACGACCTGGCCGCGGACCTGGTGGACGAGATCAACGCGATCTTTCGCGGCGGGAAGTTCCACGACGCCGAGGCATGGCGCGGCGCGCGCGGCAAGCTGACGGGCGAGGCGGCGGCGTTGGCGGCCAGGAAGGCTCAAGGCGCCGCGCTGAGCGACCACGAGCGGATGGAACTGGGCCGCGCGGCCTTGGAGGCCGCCTTCGGCGAGCAGGTCCTGAAGCGGCGGCGCGTGTACCAACTGGGGACGGTGCCGCGTTACAGCCTGATCGGCAAGGCGGTGTTCGTGTACTGGCCGTCGGGGTTCTCGCCTCCGGGCCTCTCGGTCTTGCCCATCATTCCGAATGTGGGTAAGATGCGGTTGATCCGGTAGTTTTCGCCGCCGGGCAGGGCGGCAAAGCGGACCGGAATATACAGGTTATCCACAAGTTGCCCGGGTGGCGGAGGCGGGCATGGGCGAAAAAGAAGTGCCGCCGCGCCGGGGCTGGCCGAGGGAAGCTCTTGGAGAAGTGCACAGGCGGCGTGTGTCTCGTAGACCATTGTGATTACAGCAGGTTACCTGCCGGCGGCATGGCTGTGACGAATCGTCTGCTTGTGGCGTGAAACCGGGCGTGAGGAACTTTAGCGATTCCAGGGCACTGTGGAAGAAACCTGAGCGGAGCTTATCCACAGGTTGTCCACAGTGCCCCTGAAGCGGCCCAGGGAACATCCTGCATGATCTTGTTGGAGGCCAAAGAGTTAGTGAAGCGCTACAGCGGCAGAGCCGTTGTGGACAGGGTTTCGTTCCATGTCGCCCAGGGCGAGATCGTCGGGCTTCTTGGCCGCAACGGCGCCGGCAAGACCACCACGTTCCGCATGATCATGGGCATGGTGGTGCCTGACCACGGCGAGGTGATCTTCGACGGCGTGCCGATCGCCAAGATGCCGATGTACAAGCGGGCGCGGCGCGGAATGGGCTACCTGTCGCAGGAACCCAGCATCTTCCAGCGGCTGACGGTGCGGCAGAACATCCTGGCCATCATGGAGACGATGAACCTTCCGCGGCGCACGCGCAACGAACGCTGCGACGGCCTGCTGGAGCAGTTCGGCCTGGCGCGGCTGAGCAAGCAGTTCGCCCGGACGTTGTCGGGCGGCGAACGGCGGAAGCTGGAGATCGCCCGGGCGTTGGTGACCAATCCCACGATGATCCTGCTGGACGAGCCCTTCAGCGGCGTGGACCCCATCGCGGTGGAAGACCTGCAACGCGAAATCCGCGGGCTGAAGGAGGCCGGGATCAGCATCCTGCTGACCGACCACAACGTCCGCGAGACCCTGACGGTGACGGACCGCTCGTACATCGTCGACGGCGGCAAGGTGCTGCGCGAGGGACCGCCCAAGGACCTGATCAACGACGAACTGGTCCGCCGCACGTACCTGGGGCACACGTTCAGGGGTGATGAGTTCGGGGCCTGAGACTCAGCGGGGCGCAGGCCATCGGCCCTGGGGACGGGCAGGCCGCAAGGGCGGCGAAAACAAGCGATCGGTGCCGGCCCTGAGGTGAGGCTGCCGCTGCCCCTGGCGGGCCATCGGCCCCAACGGGGCGTTCGGCGATCGTCAATCGCCAATGCACATCGCCACAGAGGCCGCCAGCAGCGCGATCGCCGCCGTCTCCACGCGCAGCGTCGTCTGCCCCAGCCGACCCGGCGCGAACCCCGCCTCGAACGCGGCCGTCAGCTCCGCCTTGGTCATCCCACCCTCCGGGCCCACCAGCAGGCAGATGTCGCGCCCTGTCGGAGCGTCGGCCAACACGGCCTTCACCGGCCTGCTGCCGCCGTCCGCCACGCCCACAATCCCCACGTAGCCGTCGGGGCGGTGATGTCCCGCTCGAGCAGCTCCTCCAACGGGACCGGGTCGCGCAGTTCCGGCAGCCAGTTCAGCCCGCTCTGCTTGGCGGCGGCCACGCAGTGGGCCAGCCAGCGCTGACGCGTCGCCGTCGGCGGCCTGCCGGGGAACATGCCGGACACGCTGCGCTCGAACAACACGGGCGTCAGCGACGCTGCCCCCAGCTCGGTCGCCTTCTCCAGCAGCCAATCCAGCCGTTTGCCCTTGGGAACCGCAAACGCCAGGTGGATCAGCGGCGGCGCGCGGTCGTCGATTCTCCACCGGCCGTCCACCGCGATTGCCACCTTGGCCTTCTTCGCCTCGGTGATCCGCCCGCGCGCCACCGACCCTTTGCCGTCGAACAGCTCCACCTGCTCCCCCTCGCCCAGCCGCAGGACGTTCAGCGCGTGGTGCGCCTCCTCGACCATGAGCATGACTCGCTCGGGCGACAGATCCTCAACGAAGAATCGGTGCAGGTGGTTCATGCCGCTATTGTCCGCGCGACGGTACGCGGAAACACTACCACTTGTCCCGCCTGGCCGCCACGGGCAACCGGCGCCACGGCCAGCGCGATGGCATCGGGCGAGAGCCTGTGCCGGGAACAGGCGAAGGCGGCCCACGCCAGGTCGCACGCGCGGGGGGGCATCTTGCCGAACGAGAACCGACGGGGGGATCCCGATTCTTCTCCTATGGGGCGAACGGCTGCGAACCGCCGCTGGCGGAGGAGGGTTGAATAGGGGTAGTCTACGGCAAGGGAGCCGGCCACTGAAGTGGCCAGCCCTCACGAAGACCGATGGCTCTCTCAGGAGATCGAGATGCGAACGCATGTCCTCGTGGCTTGGGTCCTGGTCGTTGCCGCTTCGTTGTGCGCTGCCGATCCCAATCCCGCCATCCACGTCACCGGGCGGCTGATGGATGTGAACGGGCAGACGGAGATTCCGCGCGGGCTGTTCGGGCTCCACGCCGACATCCGCCTGACGGAGGAGATGGTCAAGGACTGGGGCGTCGATGGGTACCGGCAGATTCACTACGGTCCCGGCGGCGGGTCGATCGCCATCGACAAGGACGGCAAGGTCAAGGAGTTGTTCCAGGGCCTGGCCGTGGTCGTTGACTGCCAGGGCGACCGGTTCGTGCCGGCCTCGTGTCTGAGCGATCCCAACTACGCCAAGAGCTTCGACCGCATGGGGCGGAAGTACGCGCAGCTCTGCAAGGACGCCAACTGGGTCGGGCACGCCGAGTTCTGGAACGAGCCGTATCTGAACTGGGCGGAGCGCAGCCGCAAGAATTACGATCCGAAGTTCTATGACGTGACCAAGGCGACGGACGACGGGCCGGTGACGATCAAGGGGCGTGGCGAGCCATTGAAGTACATGAAGTGGCGGCGGCTGTGGGCGGCCGACGCCAACACGGGGAAAATCAACTACATGGTGCCCGTGCCGAAGGGCGCCAAGGCCGGCGACAAGATCGAGCACCAGTTCTCGCTGTACTTCCAGCCGAAGGGCAAGCTGGCCTACACCGTGGTGGAGAAGTGGGACGTGTACGACCCGACGGCCGTGTCGTTCTGGTCGGGCAAGCAGAACTATGACTTCTACATGTGGATGTTCCTGCCGTGGGTAAAGGCGATCAAGGAAGTGAACCCCAAGGTGCAGGTGGTGGGGGGCTGGGACTTCCACCTGAGTTCCGACGGCTGGAAGGCGTGGGAGATGCTGTACAAGCCGATGATCGACGAGTCGATCCAGTGGATCGACGGGGTGTGCGAGCATCATTACGGTTCGAACACGCGGGGAACGACGGTCGAGTACGAGGTCCTGGTGGCGTACGCGATGGCGCAGCACGGCAAGCGGCTGCGATGCTACAACACGGAGACCGCGGGGTGCGTGGACCCTGCGGTGCCGGGCAACACGCACGCCAACGCGACGCCGTACGGGGCGTTCAATTACGGGTTGCGGGACATCGTGGAGTTGATCTGGCGGAGTCCGGACAAGGCGGTGGCGCGGGCGGCGCACGGCTCGCTGGCGCCGGGGTGGGGCGGCGGCGGCGACGTGCCGCGGTTCAAGATGTTCAAGGACCTGCGCGGGCGGCTGGTGCATGCGGCGAGCGACGACCTGAACGTCTGGCCGGCCGTGGCGCTCAACCGCGACAAGTTGGTGATGGCGATCTACAACGACTATGGCGGCGAGCGGACCGTGAAGCTGACGGTGGACGCGCCGGCGGGAACGGCGCTGGCGGGCGGATCGAAGGCGTGGGTGACGCCGAAGGAGGAGAAGGGCCCGCTGGAGACGCACGAGCAGGCGGTGCCGGCCACGGGCAAGCAGGCGGTGCTCGACGTGACCGTGCCGGCCAGGACGGGCGTGAAACTGACGCTGAACCTAAAGGGCGAGGCGGCGACGAAGACGCAGGTTCTGAGGCGGCAGTTCTTCGCCACGCGGCCGGAGGGCGGAGCGGCCGTGCTGAACCGGATCGAGCCGGGCAAGGGCGTCACGGTGAAGGTAAAGGTGGACGCGGAGTTGCTGGCGCGGGCCGAGACGGCGTGGGTGAAACTCGCCCTGGAGGGCGTGAGGGGCGGCGAGGCCGCCGTGAACGTGAACGGCACGGCCGTGAGAATCCCTGACGTGAATTACGTGATCGAGGTGCCGGTGGACGCGAAGCTGCTGAAGGCGGAGAACGTGTTGAGGTTTGAGAGCAGCGGCGACGGGTACATGGTGGACGCGGCGAGCGTGGTGATCGACGCGCCGGTGAAGTAGGGCGACGGTTGCCAGTTCACCTTGGTTCGTCGAAGCGCGCGAGGAGAAGGAAGCGGGGAACGCCTATGCGTTTGGCAACCGCGGCGTTGGCGGCGGCGATGCTCGCGGCGGGCGGATGCGGACCTGCGGAGAGGCCGCCGGGCGGGCGAGGCGGCCGGCCAGCGGGGCCGACGCGGCGAAAGAAGCGATGGGCATGTCGGCAAACGTGAAGCGTGATGGGCAGCAGGTGTACGTGGCGGACGTTCCCCGGCCGGCGGGGAGCAGCACGGTGATGGCCTCGATGGCCAGCGTGTTGCGTGCGCTTGGCGAGGATGTGACGTACGAGTACCTGATGGGCGTAAGCTCGCACGCCTTCCGGACGCAGTTCAGTTGGTGCCCCTCGGCCCCCCACGCCAACTGCGGGTTCAAGACGAACGACGCGGCCCTGAAGACCGCGGGGTACAAGATCCACTGGCATGAACTGGCGATGTGGGATCCCGTGACGCGCAAGCAGGGCGAGGCGACATCCGAGCATCTCGTGGCCGCCCGCGACGCGGTGAAGCGCAGCATCGACGCGGGCCGGCCGTGCCTGTTCGGCAGCGAGGAAGAAGGCGTGCTGGCAGGCTACGAGCCGCCGGGCGAGAAGACGACCGGCTGGCTGTGCCGGCCCGGGCCCTTGGGTGGGCCGCCCAAACCGGACGAGCCGTACCTGTACCCCATGAAGAAGCTGCCGTGGGGCGTGGGCACGATGGAGAAGCTTCCCGGCGGCCCGCCGCCGCGGCGGGACAGCATCGTCTGGTCGCTCCAGACGGCCGTGCGGAACGCCCGAACGGAGAAGGTGGGCGGGTACGCGATGGGCTTGGCGGCCTGGCGGAAGTGGATCGACGAGCTATCGGGGGCCAGGAAGCTCGATTGGCAGGGCAAGGCGCTGACCATCGACGAACTGGACAAGGACCAGTGGTTCGGGGCCTGTCTGGGCAACGCGTGGTGCTACGAGAGCCTGTGGGACGCCCGCGCGACGGCGGGCAAGTACCTTCGAGCGATTGGCGGCGAACTGGGGCCGCAAGCGGCCGAGCACCTGCGTGCCTCGGCCGAGGCATACGAGGAACTGGCCAGGACGCTGACGCCCAAGTGCTTCACCGAGATCGCGCCCTACCCGTGGATGCTCAAGGAGCGTGAGAACTGGCCGGCCGAGGTGCGGAGGGCCCAGGCGGAACTGATGGAGAAAGCCCTGGTGCTGGAGCGGAAGGCCATCGACGGGATCGCCGCGGCGCTGGATGCCCCGGGGAAGGCAGGGGTGTAGCAGGCGCCCCGGCGCCGAGAGGCGGGATCGGCGATTCGAGGCTGGACGCGGCCGGCCGCGGGCATGCGCGGGCCCCCTTCACACTGGCGGCGTGCGGGCGACGCGATGGGGCAGGCAACTACTTGTGTTCTTCCAGCACGTCGATGGCGATCTCGACCTCGCCCCGCTTGGCGATTCGCTTGATCCGCCCGTCGTCGATCCACACGATGCGGTCGGACATGGCCAGCATCTTGTGGTCGTGCGTCGAGCAGAACACCGTCACGCCGTTCTCCACGTTCATCTCCTTCATCAGGTGGATGATCTCCTCGCCGGTGTGCAGGTCGAGGTTGGCCGTGGGCTCGTCGGCCAGGATGATGGCCGGCTTGTTGGCGAACGCCCGTGCGATGGCGACTCGCTGCTGCTGGCCGCCGGACAGTTCGCGCGGCGTGTGGAGGATGCGGTCGCCCAGCCCCACGCGATTCAGGATCGCCACGGCCCGGTCCTGGGCCTCGTCGCCGGGCACGCCGGCGAACAGCATCGGCAGCGTCACGTTCTCCAGGGCCGTCATCACCTTGATGATGTTGTACGCCTGGAAGATGTAGCCGATCTTTCGGCACCTCAGCCAGGCCAGTTCGTTGGCGTCGAGTTGCGCGACGTCGATCTCGTCGATGAACACGCTGCCGCTGGTGGGCTTCAGCAGCCCGCCCACGCAGTTGAACAACGTGGTCTTGCCGCTGCCGGAGGGGCCCATGATCGAGATGTACTCGCCCGAGGCGATCTCCAACGAAACGTCGCGCAAGGCATGGATGGTCTCGTTGCCCATCTGGTACACCTTGCAGACGTTCCGCGTCATCACGGTGCAGTCGACCTGGTGGGCCAGGTCGGAGAACCAGTCCACCTTCGCCGGACTCGCGTTTGGCTGCTGCGCGGCCGTCATTTCTCACCTCGCATCGCCTCGACCGGCGCCATCCGCGAGGCGATCCAGGCCGGCACCGCGGCGCCGATCGTCGTCAGCGCCATCCCAACGGCGAACACCACCAGCACGTGCAGCGGCCAATACGCCAGTTCCAGCCGCGTGAACGCCTCGCCGCCGAACTCCACCAGGGCCATGGCCAAGGCAATGGCCGCCCCCGCCGCCACGCCGATGACGGCCCCCGCCAACCCCAACAGCGCCGCCTCCACCAGCACGCTGGAGAAGATCAGACTGTCCAGCGCTCCCAGGCACTTCATCGTCCCGATCTCCCGGTACCGCTGCGCCACCGACATCAGCATCGCGTTCAACACCCCCGCCGACGCCACCACCAGCGACAGCACCAGCATCAGCGTCCAGCCCTGGCGGTCCGTGACGGGCGCGTCGTCCCGCTTCGCCATCGACAGCAGGTACATCATGAACGCCGTGGCCGTCGAAATGGTCAGCGTGGTGAGCATGGCCCGGCTGAGGCGGACCTTCAGGCTGCTCATCGCCATCGACCACACCAGCGTGGCTCGAAGGTGCAGCTTCCCGATTTCCCATTGTGTTGTTGCCATACTCAGCCTTCGGCTCTGGTTGACCGGTTAACGGGTTGATTGGTTGACTGGGAAGACCCGTTGCACCAGTCCACCAATCCACCAGTCCACCAATTCACCAATCCGCCAATCGACCAGTCCGCCTTCTCAGTAGCCCGTCCCGATGGCCACCCACAGGAAATAGATGGCGATCGACAGCATGCCCACCAGGCCGATGCCCGCGCCGAACCCGACCGTCAGGATCGGCGCATAGTTCTGCCACTGCTCCTTGCCGAACTTGCGGGCGAAGTAGTACCGCCCCAGCAGCGCCCCGCCGAACATCACGATCGTCATGTGCGGGTACGAGTGCAGCGCTCCCAGCCCGCCGTAGAGGTACTGGCTGCTGATCCCCGCGGCGCCGAAGCCCGCGAACAGCGCCACCGTCCCCGCCGTCGCCATCACGATCACCTCCGGCTTGACCGCCTGCTGGAACAGGCTCTGGCCCTCGGACATGCTGCTGGCCCACAGCGCCTTCATCTGCGCGAACTGCGGCCAGAACTTCTGCACGAACGGGTAGCTGTCCGACGGGATCGGCCCCAGGCCGGTGATGTAGCTCCAGTAGATGAACGAAGCCAACATCATCAGCGGGAAGATAAGCAACTCGGCCTTCAGGATCGACGTGAATTTCGTCCGCGTGAGCTGGGTGACCCGCAGCGTGTCGGCCATGCCGCCGAAGTTGGCGATCGGCATGGGGGCGAACCAGATGTCCACGTACTTGTAGCCCGAGATGAAGATCGCCGATTCGGTGACGAACGGCATGCCGGCGTGCTGGCCGGCGATGCCGATCATCCTCGCGTTGATGTACGTGTTGATCGGCGTCCACACGAACGCGAAGGCGATGAACCACCAGATGGAGAACCGATCGTTCTTCGGCAGCCCCGCGTTCACCAACTGATCCGACAGGATGATGAAACCGACGGCCGAGCCGATCCACACGGCCAGCGCCACCCAGACGGGCGGGTCGCCGCGCTCCTTGTCGCGCCGCAGGATGGCGCGGAAATCCACGTCGGTCGGGCCGCTCTTGCGTCGATACTTGATCAGCGACCGCACCAGGCCGTACACGCCCACGAAGAAGATGGCGAACGCGGTCCCGATGCCCACCGACATGTACATGTCGATGGAAGTCGCCACCTGGGTCTCGATGGCGTCCTTGCCCGGCTGCCAGTGCGGCAGCAGCCCGTTGGGCTGCAGGATGAACGGGTTGATGACGAACTGGGTGAGGACGCACGTGACGAACATGCCCACGGTCACCCGCCAGGGCAGAACGAAGCCCGTGAACAGCAGTCCGAGCTGAATGGCGATGCCGAACGTCCCCCCGTGCAGCCACTGCTCCAACTCAACCGTCAGGTCCAGGAACGGGATCGGCAGGAGCTGGATGGGCTTGTCCAGAAACGCCTTGGACAGCGTCGGCACGGCCACGTACAGCAACCCGAACACGGCCCCGATGATGACGCCGATGGCGAAGCAGTACTGGCGGAAGCCTCTCTTGTGCGTATCGGAGCTGCGCTCCGCCAGGGCGATGGCGCCCTCGGCATGGATCGGCGCCATCGGGAAGGGCAGCTTCTCGGCGTCCACCGTCACCTTGTACGCCAGCCAGCCCAGCGAGAGCTGCGTGAGCTTGCTCAGAAGCATCGCGCCCACCGTCACGCCGATGACCGGCCACCACACGTCGGAATGGAACGGCTGGTAGACCGCCTCGCCCTGGGGCGCGACCCACTTGGGGAGTTCCTCGGAGATGCCGAAGCTCTTGAACGCCTCGCTGGTGCGCAGGTAGCGATGCCAGACCAGGCTGGCGAAGATTCCGCCGCCCAGCGCCAGGCCGCCGGCGATGTGCGACAAGTGCCCGACGGTGTACTTCAGCATGAACAGTTCCTGCTTGCGCAGGACGATGAAGCTCCGCCTGGCCAGTTCCACGAACAGGATGATGGTGACCCACTCGGCCGCGGTGCCGAGGTCCTGGCCGATCATCAACCCCATGAAGATGACGCCGGGCAGCATGACGAAGGCGATGAACACGGCGCCCAGGGCGGTGCGCCACGTGAAGCCGCCCTCATAGGGTTCGTGCTGCATCGCCTCGATGCTGAACTTGGACTCGTAGAAGCGTTCGCCCTTCTGAACCGGCGGTTGCGCCTCGGTCTGGACAGGTTGCTCTGCCATGTCAGTTCCCGGCCTCCTGGCAAGCGGCCTGGAAGACCGCGGCGCCCTCGGCGATGTAGCGTTCGCGGCTGGCGGTATCGAGGTTGCGCCAGAGCAGGAACTGGTGCCGCACGAGGTCCATGAAGTTGTAGTTGGTCCGCAACCAGGCCTCCTCGGTGCCCGATGTGCGGTGCAGGTTCAGCAGGACGCCGAAGACCCCGGCGTTCTCGGTGGGCAGGACCTTCACCTCCAGCGCCTGCGCCACGTCCAGGTCGTAGGGCGCCAGCCACATCTGCGCCGTCAGCGCCAGCGACGGCTCGCCGTCGTCCCTGACCGCGGCGCGGATGCCGCGGCAGTTGAAATCGGCGCTCGCCGCGTCGCTGTGGTTGAGCAGGAAGCGCCGGAAGAACGCGGCCATGCCCACCGCGTTGCCGCGAGTCAGCGTGAAGGGCAGGTTGAACTGGATGAACCCCTCGCCGGCCGGGGCGGGCAACTGCCACCTCTCCATGCCCGACGGGGCCGCCAGGGCGGCCGCCTTCTTGGCCGGAATCAGCGTCGCCAGCAGCACCACCAGGCCCGTCCCCATCGCCAGCACCAGCGACCACAGCGACGTGAAGTTGAACGACAGCTCGCTGAGGAAGCCTTGCCCCGCGGCCGTCGCCGCGGGCGTGTACCAGTGCGCGTTCGCCCAGGCCACGCCGTTGGAGAACAACAGCCCCGCGAAGATGCCGAGTACGATGCCCAGCACGCTGAACACGGCCGATTCGCTCAGCAGCAGGAAAGAAATCTGCCGCGGGCTGAGGCCCACCGCGCCGAGCATCGCCACCTCGCCGCGCCGTTCCTCCACGTTGGCCATCATCGTGTTCCACACGATCAGGATGCACAGGATCACCGGCACGATGATCTTCGCCAGCCCCGCCACCGACTGCTTCTCCACCGTCGTCACCAGGCTCAGCTTGCCGTCGGTGTTCGAGCAGATCGTCATGTTCAGCCGCAGCGCCACGTTGTCAAAGAACCTCTTGGTGTCCTCGCCGGGCTGGAACCGGATCGCCACCGAACGCGGTTTGGCCTTGACGTCCGCCGCCGCGGCCTGCGGGATCATCAGCAGCCGCCGCCAGCTCAGGTAGTAGGTGGTCGGCTCGTTCACCAGGTCGGTTATGGTGGCATTGGGGCTGATGCCGCTGCGCAGGTAGTCCAGCACGCCCATCGGCTTGCCGGTGATGTCGCGAACGCGGTCGGCGTGGGCGGTGTCCAGCACGCCGACCACCTTCCACCGAATGTTCATGAACACCACCACGGGCAGCTTGTCCTGGGCCCGCAGCACGTCGCGGCCGGCCTCCAGGCCCGCCCCCAGCACCCGTTCCACGACCAGGCCGTTCAGCCAGGCGTAGTCGTCGGCCTTCAGGTCGGCCCGCAGCTTCCGCGGCCCGGTTCGCGAGACCGTCAGTCCATCCTCGCCGGCCTCCCGATACGTGACGCCCGCCGCGCCGGCGAGCGTGTTGGCGTCGAACAGGTCCGCCCCCGGCAGCAGGCTGTTGATCGCATCCAGCAGGGCCTGGCCCCGCGCGGGGTCCAGTTTGCCCGCGGCGCCCGCGCGGGCCGTCTGCCTCGCGCCGTCGCCCAACCTCTCCGCCAGCCGAGCCGCCGGCGGGCTGTTGGGCTCCGCGATGGCCCGGCACAGGGCCGACCAGTCGGCCACGTGCTCCGGCCGGAGGCGCAGGTCGTACAGCATGCCCTCGCAGATGCCGAGTTGCCTGGCCGCCCCATCGGGCAGAATGGTGGCATGGCGATCCGCGTCGCGATGCGCGGCGTTGTCGCGGGCCCGGAACCACTGCCGGTGGCTCACCGCCCTGTCCAGGCCGCTGAAGCGGGGCTCTTGCGGCTCATAGGTCATCACGCCGCCCAGGATGGCCTCCTTCCGCCCGAAGGTCACCTTGATCTGGTTCATGCCTTCGCGGTCGGCGTTGTTGCCCCCCTCGGTCTGGAGGTAATGGCCGCGCGTGGCCAACTCGTGCGTGCTGCCGAATTCCGTGTACAGCGACGAGACGAAGACTTCCGGCAGCGCCTTCCACCCGGGGGAGCGGAACAGCACGCCCTCGTACGCCGGCGGGAGCGGATCGACCGTCTCGGTCTCTACCGTCGGGTCGATGGCAATTTCCTTGCGGTCCACGGCGTCTTTGCCGCGGACGGAGACGAACGTGATGATCGAGAACGTCAGCACCGTCACGGTGAAGCACGTCAGGGCGGTGCGCACCGGCCGCTTCTTCAGGTTCGATACGCCAAGCGACAGCGCCGTCGCCAGCGAGCTGCCCAGGCTGATCTCCTCGCCCTCGACCTCGCCGCCGGCCGCCCGCGCACGCCGCACGAGCACGTCGAACCGCTGGTAGCTGATCGTCAGCACGATCAGCGCCATCAGGATCATCGTGAAGGCGATCATCACGATGAACGGCGAAACCGAGATGCGGAACGCCGGGTGGAAGAAGTTCAGGAACACCACGCCCAGCACGAAGATGACGGTCGTTCCCAGCAGGTGCCTCAGGATGGTCTTACCCCCCAGCAGGAGCTTTTCCAGGAAGGCCGCGCCCGGCACCAGCAGCGCCATCAGGATCACCGCCGAGAACACCGCCTCCCGCCCCAGCTTGAGAATCCGCGGGTAGAACTTGATCAGGATGCCCCAGGCCTCGCGGGCCGAGCCGATGGCCGCCTGCCAGTCGCGATCCGCCACCGCCTTCTCCGACGCCGCGATCTTCTCGGCGCTTCGCGCCAGCGACTCGCCGATGGACTTGTCCGTGATCCCGTAGTTCTGGTAGACCTCCTGGCGGCGCGATCCCAGCGAGTGCATGTCCCGCGCGATCCGCAGCGGCGTCATCGGCAGGGAGAGATTGCGCTGGCCGTCGACGGGCCCCACACGGAAGCCCACGCCCCGCGCCTCGTCCTCGGTCACCGGCCCCACCAGCAGCATCTTGTAGGTGATGTTCTGCTGGGCCATCAGGCGCACCGAACGCCCCGGAGGCAGGAACACCATGTGCCCCTCCACCGGCTCCTCGTGGTAGTCGTTGGCCGGATGCACGTATGCGTAATGCTGCGGCTCGCCCTGCGTCGCCGCATCCACGACCTTCACCGTCTGGAAGGTGTCGGCCCCGCCGATGGCCTTGTAGTCCACCGGGTCGGGGCCGGGGTAGAACACCAGCGGGTACAGGTCCCGCGCCATGATCAGGTTCTTCTTGGCCGTCTGCTTGTCGATCAATTTGAAGTCCGGCGTCTTCTTCTGCGTGCCCACCTGCCCGTTGTCCACCGCCTTGTCAAACAGCGCGGTCTCGCGGTTCAGCCGGTAGCCGTGAATGGCCATCTTCCCCTTGTAGCCCGCCCACATCAGCGGCATCTCATAGCTGCCGTTGAGCAGGCTGATCTGCACCAGCCCGCGGCGCCCGCCGCAATACGACAGCGTGTTCCTGCCGCCGGCGTCACCCAGCTTCGCCGTGAAGCCGCCATAGCAGACATACACCCCCGCCACCGGGTCCTGCGCGTCGATGCCCGAGCGAATGTTGAACTGAAGCGCCTGGCCCACCAGTTTGCCGTACTTGGGAATGTTCTCGATCTTCACCGGCGGCTGCGAATACGTGTGGCTTTCCAGCCCCAGCTTCATCGCCATCAGCGCCGTTCTTGCCTGCGTCGAAACCCGGCCGAAGTCCATCCGCTCCGGCACGTCGTGCGGAGTGTCCAGCAGTTCCTGCGGATCGTTCAGCGTCCCGAACACGTTCGCGATAATCCCCGCCGCCGTCCAGAACTCCGTGTACACGGCCGGTTGATCCACCTGCATGACCGGGTAATCGACCTGGTCGGCCTCCGTCCAGAACAGCCAGTCCTCGGTCCAGCCGGCGTTGACGCCGGCGTACGCGACGGCACGGGCGAAGTTCGTCTCGTAGCCCAACGAGGCAGCCGATCCCCGCGCCGAGCCCGGCGCCGTAATCCCGCGGAACCCTGTGGTCGCCTTCAACCCCGTGATCTGCGAGCCGGCCGACAGGTCCAGCAGATACCCGAACGATGGGCGGAAATCGCTCCTGCCGCTGTCCCCTTCCTTCTTGTCCGCCTGAAGCGGGTCCACCCGCAGAAGCACGGCCCTCGCCACCGCCAGGTTGTTCTCGCGGAACTCCCGGCGAGTGCGCTCCTGCTCCATCTCCGTCCGCATCCGCTCACGCAGCGCGGCCAGGCTCAACCCGACCTCGCCCGCCTGCCCGCTCTTCTCCGCCTCGCCCAGCCGGCAACAGAACTCCTCGACCCTTCGGGGCCACGACATCGCCTCGTTCTTGATGCTCCCGTCGCGCAGCGACGCGACGAACTTGATCCGCTTAGCCAGTTCATCCAGTTGCCCGCCCAGTTGCTCGTCCTGCCGCCGCAGTTCCGCGATGCGCTGGTCCTGCCCGCCCTGCTTCCTTGCCTCCGCCAGCTTCCGCCGCACGTCCGGACGGATGCCCTTCAGCCGGGACTGTTCCTCGGCCGACGCGACGCGGCGGTCCTCCACGCGAGGCAGAAGCCACTTCTCACACAGCCATCTCGCGGCCGCCTTGTCGCCCGCGGCCTGGGCCTTGCCCGGCTCGCCCAGGTACGTCAGCGACGCCTGGTATCTCTCCGGCGTCGCCCGCGATGCGTCTTCCTCGTAGCCCGACAACCTCTGCGGGAAGAACGTGATCGCGAAGCCCGCCCCCCCGACGATCAGCGCCATCAGGCCGGTCGGCAGCAGTTTCGCCCGTGCCCCGCCAGGCCGGGCGCGAACCCGCAGGAAGCCCGCCGTCGCACCGGCCAACAGGCCCAGGATCACCCCCGCCACCACCGCCCCGGCCGAGAACGTCTGCTCGATCACCCCCACGGCTTTCAGGTCGCCGCGGTTCTGCAGCACGTATTCGGCGAAGGTCCTGCTGGTCATGCCGCCCACGGCCTCGGCGTCCAGGAAGCCGAACAGCACGCCCTTGCGCCGCGGCGAACTGGTGCTCGTGGCCAGGTGCTCCATCGCCGCCAGGGCCGCCGCCAGGTTGCACGCCGTCTTCGCCCCGTGCGGCGAGTCGGGCGCCACCGAAACGCTGTCGATCTGCACCAGGATGACCATCGTGTCTTCCAGGTTCGGGATCGTCAGCACCTGCCCGGCCGCCAGTTCGCTCCCCTTCAGCTTGTTCGCCGCCGCCAACTTGCCCTTTTCCAGGCCGAACTCGGCCGTCAGGCGGTCCATCAGGTCGCCGGGCTTGACCGTGTACGCGGCGCTCTTGCGGGGGATCGCCAGCTCCATGCCGGGCTTGAGGAGCCCGCCGGCCAGCTTGTTCTCCGCCTTCAGGTCCTCGATGCTCACGCCGTTGTCCTGGGCGATACGTTCCAGCAGGTCCTCCGCGCCGACTTCGTACTTCAGCGGCGCCGTCGGGGGCAGATAGGCGAACAGCGACTCGAACCGGCGGTTCTCGTAGATGTTCCCGCCCTCCAACAGGCAGGATTTGCCCTGCACGATCTGGCGGGCGCCGTCGGCGGCGAACTGCTGCCGCGTGGCCAGCGCCGCCAATTGGCTACCCGTGTTGGCGTCGACGTAGAATCGCGGCAGCGGCAGCGGCGTGCTGCAGGCCAACTCCTCCGCCTTCCCCCGCATCACGTAATCGTCCTCGACGACGATCACGGCCTGGCAGCCCAGCGAGTACAGCCGCTGCAGGTTGATGCCGCCCTCGAACCGCATGAGGCAGATCGCGTTGGCGAGATCAAGGCCCTTCAAGTCGCCCCAGTCGCCCGCGCCCACCGACACCAGCGGGCCTTTCAGCCCCCCCTTGGGGCACAGCGACGGCATCGCCCCGTTGGGCCACAGCGGCGTCATCGGCCAACTCCGCTCGCCCACCGTCACCCGGGCCGCGGACCCGCGATCCTTCTCCTTCAGCAACCGGTCCAGCGACACCGGCACGGCCGCCTCGCCCCGCAGCGAACCCAGGCAGATCACGCCGGCGCCGCGCAGAGCGTCGACGTGCCGCTGGATGTAGGAGTGCACCGGCGCCCGGCCGTTGGCGTCCATCGCCCGCGAGCCGACGCACAGGCTACCCATCGCGAGGATTTCGCGGGTCGCCTTCTCCACCGCCGCGGCCGACATCGCCAGAGACAATTCCTCCAGCGAATCGCGCCGCAGCGTCTTCAGGGCGGCCAGGCTTTTGCGCACCGGCGCGGGCATCGCCCGCACCCGCTGCTCGTGCCGCGTGGGCGGCCCGGCCCCCATCTGCGCCGCCGCGGCCAGCGCCGCCAGGGCCGGGAGCAGCAACCGCCGGATTGCCAGGCGCCGCATCATCAATAGAACCTCGGGCTGAATGGCCGCTTGTCCAGGAAGTGCTTCACGAACGCGCCCGGCTTGTCGGAGTATTCCGCCGCGATGGAGCACCCCAGGTCCAGCATGTTCCAGGCGAAGATGCACACGACGGAGCCGACGACCAGCCCGATGAAGAACGGCTTGGCCCG
>CAYWTX010000069.1:0-15226 GCA_964461295.1 uncultured Planctomycetaceae bacterium
AGGCGGCGGAGGAGTTGGCGGCCGTGGTGGTGGCCGAGCAGTTGCAGCACATCCACGTGTCGGAGGCGTTGATCAGCCACGACGTGACGTTCAGTTACGACATCAGCCGGCGCGGGCTGGGCGCGTTCACGATCCAGCTCCCGGCGGGTTTCCGCATCACGGCCGTGGACGGCGCGAACATCAGCGAGTGGAACGTGGAGTCGGCGGGGGACGGCAAGGGGCAGACGTTGAAGGTGAAGCTGTTCAGCCCGGCGAAGGGCAAGTACGCCCTGTCGGTGAAGATGGAGCGATTCCTGAAGGAATCGCAGGTCAAGCTGGCGCTGAGCCCGATCGTGACGCAGGAGGTGCTTCGGGGGACGGGGCTGATCGGCGTGACGCATTCGCCGAGGCGGAGCGTGGAGTTGGCCGACGCGAAGGACCTGGCCCGCGTGGACGTGGACCGGCTGGCGGAAGACATCCGCAAGGCGGGGGGCGCGACGGCGTGGCGGTTCAACACGCCGGACTACGGCGGGACGCTGGTGATCGACACGGTGTCGCCGCGGATCTCCGCGGCGCACTTCTGGACGCTGGGCGTGCTGGACGACCGGCTGGAGCTTCGCGGCCGGCTCAACTACACGATCGAGCGCACGGGCGTGTTCCGGTTGACGCTGGCGTTGCCCGAGCCTTGGGAGGTGACGTCGGTTGGTCCCGGCGACCTGGTGGACGATCACCAGGTGAGCGGGACCGGCGGGGACCGCACGTTGCGGGTGCTGCTGAAGCGGGAGGTGACCGGATCGGTGCAGCTCACGCTGGCGGCGCGGGCGCCGCGTGTGGACGCGGCCGCGAAGGTGGACTTCGCGCTGCCGCTGGCGGACGCGGAGAACCTGCGGCTGTACAGCGGGCAGGTGGTGCTGTCGCTGGCCGACCGGCTGCGGGCGGAGGTGGAGGGGTTGCGGCAACTGACGCCGCTGCCGCTGAACTCGGCGACGGCGACGGGCGTGGCGGGCGCATCACCGACGATGGCGTTCGAGTTCCGGGCAATGGACCGCGCCAAGCCTGCCGGGGCCGCGTTCAGCATCGCGGTCAAGCCGGCGCAGGTGTCGGCCGTGGTGCATCGGCTGGTGAACATACAGCCCGGGTCGATCCAGGAGGAGGCGTTGGTGGACTACCGGATCCTGTATGCGCCCGTGGACACGTTCTACGTGAGGCTGCCCGCCTCGCTGGAGGAGGCCGGGGCGCAGATCAACGGCCCGGACATCAAGGAGAAGCCGCGCGTGAAGGGCCAGGACGTGCCGAGCGCGGATGTGGCTGGCGGGGGCGTCGTGCCCGCGGCGCCGGTCCCGGGCGGGCCGGCAAGCGCGCCGGGGGCCGGGGAGTCCGACGGCTGGGTGTATCGCAAGATCGTGCTTCAGTCGCCGGTGATCGGGCAGTACCGCCTGAGCGTGACGGTGCGGCGGAAGTGGCAGGCGGCGGGCGATGGGCAGGCGAGCCGGATCGTGGTCGAGCCGATCCTGGCGGCGGGGAAGCTGTCCGACCAGTCGGGGCGGATCGCGGTGGCGAAGGCGGAGACGCTGGCCATCGGCGAGCCGAAGACGGCGAACCTCCAGGCCGCCGACCCCACCAGCGCCGAGGACGTGCCGGTGGACTCGCACCGGGCCAGTGCGGCGTTGGCGTTCCGCTACAGCGCGCCGCCGTTCGAGTTGTCGCTGCCGGTGTCGGTGCAGAAGGAGGCGATGGTCTACACGACGATCGCGAAGGCGGCCGTGGTGGAGCAGGTGCTGGCCCGGGATGGAACGCTGAACACGCACGCGGTCTTCCTGCTCTCGACGCGGCGCGGCGACCGGCTGCTGGTGAGCCTGCCCAAGGGGGCGGGCGAGGGTCTGTTCGCGGTGCTGCTCAACGGGGCGGAGGCGCCGGTGGAGGCGGGTCCGACGGCCGACCAGAAGGTGGTGTTGCTGCCGCCGGCGGCGGGGGGCGTCGCGAAGATCGTGCTGGAGCTTTCGTACAAGTTGAAGGACGCGTCGGCGCGTCGGCTGGAGGCCCCGGCCCTGCCCGACGACGTGCCGGTGCAGCAGACGCTGTGGCGGCTGCGGGTGCCGGCCGAGGACCGCGTGCTGTGGTTCGACCGGGCGTTCTCGCGGCTGGGCGGGTACAGCGGCGAGGGGATGATGGAGCAGTGGGCGTCGGACGCGCCGGCGAAGGTGGCGTTCACGTTGCCTCCGCAGGGGCGGGCGTGGGACTTCGTGCGGCAGGGCGGGCCGGGCACGCTGAGGGTGCTGCTGGTCGGCCGCGAGGTGTTCAGCATCCTGGTGTGGATCGTGATCGTCGGCCTGGGGGCCTGGGCGCTGCGGCTAGGCGGGTTCGGGCGGTGCGTGGTGGTTCTGGCGGCGATTCTGGCGGTGCTGGTGGTCAGGCTGCTGGCGCCGCTGCTGGCGCGGGAGTTGATGCTGGCGGGCGTGTGGGCGGCGGCGCTGGTGCTGGCGATGTGGTGCGCGCACTGGGTGTTCCGCAAGTTGCCGCACATCCGGCGGCGGAAGGCGGAGGCGTCGGCCCCGCCGGCGATTCCGGCAGCGGCGCCCGCGAAGCCCGCTGACGGGGTGAAGGAGTAACCCCATGAAACATTGCCGATTGCCGATTGCCGATTGCGGATTCACCGGCAGCGGATCTGCGCGCGGTTCTGTGAACCTCGTGGTTGGGGAAGGCGATGGCCGAAGCGGGAAGGCGTGGTGCGGAGGGATCCGCATTCCGCATTCCGCATTCGGCAGTTGCCTCATTGTGTGCATGGCTATCGTGCTGGGAGCGGCCCTCGCCCGCGCCCAGGACGGCAACGCGCCCAAGTTGTACGTGCCGTACGCCGACATCGGGAGCGTGATCGCGCCCGGAGCGCGGACGGTGCTCATGGATCGCGCCGCGTTCGAGAAGCTGCTGGCCGAGGGCGACGGGGCCGCACGCGGAGCCGAGACCGTCGAGGTCGGTCAGGTGACGGCAGCGGCGTACACCGGGGAGATGGCCGGCGACATGCTTAGGTTCACCGGCAAGCTGACGGTGCGCAGCCTGAGCGACAGGCCCGTGTCGGTGCCGCTGCGTTTCGCGCAGTTGGGGCTGGGCGAAGTGAGGCTGGACGGCAAGGCCGCGCCGCTGGGGTACGACCGCTCCGGCAGACTGGTGGTGGTCGTCACCGGGAGCGGCCGCCACGAACTGACGCTGTCGGCCTCGACCCGCCTGCGCGAACTGCCGGGCGGCGGCATGCAGTTCAGCCTGGGTCTGCCCGACTCGACGGCCGGGGAAATGACGTTCACCGCTCCGGGCGACCTGGAGGTGCACTCGACGGCCCCGGTGGCCGAGAGCAGGTACGACAAGGGCGCCGACCGCACGACGGTGCGGCTGGGGCTGGGCGGGCAGGGAGTTTTCAGCGTGGTGCTGGCGGGCAACGGCCGCCAGGAGGACCAGAAGGCGATCCTGCTGGGCAACGCGGCGACGACGGTGCGGATCGCCTCGACCAGCGAGACGCTGAACTGCCTGTACACGGTGCAGATGCTTCGCCGCGGGCTGCGCGAGATGAGCTTCGATCTGCCGGCTGGATGGGTGGTGACGGACGTGTCGTGCCCGGCGCTGGTTCGCTGGAGCGTGTCGGCGGACGCCAAGGGCAGCAACGTGCTGGCGGTGCAGTTGCGGACGGCGGCGCTCGGCACGCGGGCGCTGGCGATCGAGGCGTCGAGGGTGCGCAAGGGCGAGCCGTCGTGGACGAGCCCGTACGTGCGCCTGCGCGGGGCGGATTTCGAGCACGGCTACCTGTTGGCGGACGTGGCCGGCGAGTTGGCCATTCGCGGCCAGAGCCTGCGCAGCGCCCGCCGCGAGGACATGGACCTGGCGGCGATGGTGCCGGGGCTGCTGCCGGCCGTCCGCGGGCGGCTGTTCTACCACTGGTCGGGCGACTGGCAGGTGGGGCTGGACTTGGCGACGGCCGAACTGCGGCGAAGCGTGGACGTGCGGCAGTCGCTGGTCATCTCGCCGCGGCAGATCGCCTTGCAGGCGACGATGGAAGTGACGGCCGTGGGGCGCGAGATGTTCGAGATTGCGGCGGCTCTGCCGGCTGGGCAAGAGCGTTGGCAGCTTGAGTCGGTGCAGGTGAACGGCAAGGCGGACGGGTTTGAGTACCGCGTGACGAGCGAGGGCGGCAATCGCATGCTGAAGATCGCCCTTGCCGGGGCGGTGCGTCCCGAAGCCGTGGCGGCGGTGCGGGTGTCGCTGGTTCACGTGCCGGAGAAATGGGACTGGACTTCGCCGGAGGCGGCGCCGCGCGAGTTGTCGCTGCCGGTCGTGAGGCCGGTGGCGGACACGGTGTCGGGGCTGGTGAACGTGGCAACGGCCGGGGACCTGGACGTCGAGACGGTGAAGGCCCCCGAGGCGCTGCGGGCCGTGCCGGTGGGGCAGATGGCGTCGCTGGGGCTGCCCAACGACGTGCAGGCCGCCTGGACGCACGAGAAGGCGGTCGAGGGCGACCTGGCCGTGCGGGTGAGTTGCAGGCAGGCGCGCATCGCCGCCGAGAGCGTGGCGCTGGTGACGGTTCGCCCTTCCGGCGTGGAAGGGCGATGGCGGTTGGACTACGACATCTCGCGGGCGAGTGTGCGGCGGCTGTACCTGTTGGCCGACAAGTCGCTGGGGCGAGCGATTCGGATCGCCCCGGGCGGGGTGGCGCTGGCCGCCAGGAACATCGTGGCGCCGGGGCCGGAGACGCTGCCGCTGTCGCCCGAGCTCGCCAGGGCGTACGACCTGTGGCAGCTCGTGCTGGACAGCCCCCTCCTGGGACGGGTGAGCGTAACCGTGGAGTACGAGCAGGCCCTGCCGAGCGGAGCGTTCGGCGTGGCGCTGGTTCGCCCGGCAGGCGCCGGCCAGACGGCCGAGATGCTCGCCGTGCAGGCCAGCGAGGAACTGGCGGTGAAGGCGGAGGCCAAGGGCGGCGAGGAGATCGACGCGATCGACCTGCCGCCGCTGCCGGCCGCGGCGAGCCGATTGCTGGCGGCGTGGCGGCTGGAGCGGGCGAGCACGCCCGCGGGTGCGGCGGCCGAGGTGAAGCTCACCACGACGGTGCACGAGAAGTACGCGATTCCGTCGGCCCTGGCGGCCGACGCGGACGTCACGACGTACCTGGGCGCGGACGGCTCGCAGCGAACGGCGGCGACGTTCAGCCTGATGAACGTGGGCCTGCAGTTCCTGCCGATCCGCCTGCCGAAGACGGCGGCGCTGTGGTCGGTGATGATCGACGGCCAGCCGACCAAGCCGAAGCGTGACGCGGCGGGCGATTACCTGGTGGCCGTGCCGCGTTGGGCCGCGGCGCGGAGCGTGACGGTGGTGTTCGCCGCGCCCGGCGGACGCGGCGGCGGGAAAGCGGAGTTGGCGAGCGCCGAACTGCCGGGCGTGAAGGTGAACAGACTGTCGTGGACGGTGCACCCGCCGCCAGGCGAGGTGATCGTCGGCCAGACCACCGCGATGGACACGACGGACCTGTATCGGCCGGCGCCGGCGTACGAGACGTTGCTGGAGAAGCTGGACTTCCTGAGCGAACTGGGGACGTTGGGCAGGCGAACGGTCGGCGCGGTGGCCGGTCGCGGAGAGATGGCTGTGCAGCGGGCCGCGACGGACATGGATTCGTTTGAGTACAGCAAGACTCGCGGCGGTGATGCGACAGCGACGCCGCCACCGTCGGCCGAGCCGCCGCCGGCAACCCGGCCGGCTGTGCGGCTCAGCGGGAGCCTGGACCTCGCGAGAGAGGACAAGCGACGGGAGAAAGGCGGAGAGACCGACGCGCCGAGCGCCGGGGTTGCGCTGGCGGGCGGAAGACTCCTCACGCACCGATCCGAAGGGCGGCTGACGCTTCCGGTGGAGTTGGGGGCGACGAACAGCGGGCCGGCCGCGACGTTCTCGGCCTTGGGGCCGGGGCGGCTGGAAGTGGTGCTCAGCCGGAAGAGCGGCGAGTCGGCGTGGGAGTGGTTTGGCTTGGCGGCGGCGCTGCTGGCGGGGCTGTTGCTGCTGCGATACCGGACGTGGTCGCGGGCGGGGTTCATCGCGGCGGCGCTGGCGGCGTCCACGGCGGCGGCGATCTGGATGCCGGCCGTGACGCCGTTCGCAAACGGCGTGTTCTGGGCGGGCATGCTGCTGGTCGCGGCTTACCCGGCGATCTCGCTGGGGCGGTGGATCGCGAGGAAGATCGGATGGGCGGACGTGAGAAGGACGGGCGCGGTTGCTTCGGCGGCGATCATGTTGGCGCTGATCGTGAGTGTCGCCAGCGCGGGAGAAAGCGCGAAGCCGCAAGCCGCGGGCGCCGTGGGAGCGGTGCAGCGGGATGTTGCACAGTCGCGGCAGGAGTCGTGCTCGCCCGTGTCTGAACCCCTCGTGATTCCCTATGACGGGGATCCGACGAAAGCGGAGGACGCCAGGAAGGTCCTCGTTCCGTACGCGAAGTTCGTCGAGTTGTGGAACCGCGTGCATCCCGCCGAGCAGATCGACGCGCCGCGCGGGCCGGTGCAGGTGAGCCTGGCGGGGGCGCGGTACGACGCCACTCTGGCCGGCGAGCGGCTGAACGTGACGCTGACCGTCGAGGTGAGAACGTTCGGCAAGGGCTGGGTCACGCTGCCGCTGCCGGTGAGCGGGCTTGCGGTGACGGAGGCCGCGATGGACGGGAAGCCCGCGAAGCTGGACGCCGGGCCCAATGGCTTGGTGCTCACGCTGGCGGGCGAGAGCGGACGCGACGCGGCGCGTCCCTCCCTGCTGGTCGTGAAAGCGGTGATGACGCCCAAGTTGCTGGGACGGCGAGGCGAGGCGCGGTTCTCGCTGCCGCCCCTGCCGGCTGCCACGATGGTCGTCCACCTGGGCGACGAGGACCTGGTGCTGGAGGCCCCCGGCGCCGAAGGGGCGGTCGCGAAGATTGCCGGCGCCAAGGCCGACTGGCTCGTGGCGTTGGGCACGCGGCGCGACGTGACGTTGCAGTGGTCGCCGAAGGTGGGCGCCGGCGCGGCCGACAAGACCCTCTCGGCCGCGGCCGAGCACGAGGTGCACGCGTTCCACTGGGGCCTGGCGGGCGTGAGCAAGATCACGTTCGCTTTTCCGGCCGGCGAGCACGGGCGGTTCGGGCTGTGGATGCCCGAGGGGGCGACGCTGACGGCCTTGACGGGGGCGAACCTGCGCGACTTCCAGGCCGGCGGCGACAAGCAGGTCGAGGGCGAGAAGTACAAGGTGGTCGAGGTGCGGCTGCATCGGCCGGCCAGCAGGCAGTACGAACTGACGGCGCGGTGGGTGGCGCCGCTGGAGGAACTGGGCAAGTCGGCGCGGCTGTCGCTGCCGCGCGCGGCGGAGGTGGGGCGGGAGAGCGGCACGGTGTCGCTGTACGCCGCGGGGGGCATGAGCGTGAAGGTGGCCGACGTGCAGGGCGGGCGGCGAAGCGCGTCGGGCCGCCCGGCCACCACGCCCCAGAGCGGCGCGTCGGTGAAGGTGGCGGAGTACTACTGGCCCTATCGGCCGTTCGCCATCAACGTGGAGTTGAGCCGGCAGGACGTGGAAGCGGCCGCGAAGCTCGACCAGCTCGTGCGGATCGACCGGCGGCAGGTGCAGTTGCTGGTGGACGCGACGCTGACGGCGACGCGCGGGCGGGTGTTCGACGCGTCGTTCGAGCTGCCCGAGGGGTTTGAGCTGCTCAGCGCCGTGGGCGAGGCGGTGGAAGACCACTACGAGCAGAAGACGGCGAGGGGGAGGCGGCTGCACGTGAACTTCCGCAGCGGGCAGACGGTGGCGCGCCTGGCGCTGGTGCTGGTCCGCAAGGACGTGCCCGCCGGCGAACTGGCCGTGCCGAAGGTGACCGTGCTGGCGGTGGACGCCCGGCCGGCGGCCGAGCAGACCGGGCGGCTTGCGGTGCAGGTGGCGGCGAGTCTGGAGGCACAGACGGTCGAGGCGAAGGGCCTTCGCTCCGTGCCGCCGCGGCGGCTGAGCGGGTGGCTGGATGGCGAGCAACTCGCTGCCGTGCAGTTCGCGTACGAATACGAGAAGCCGGATGCGGCCCTGCGCCTGAGGGTGACGGCGCAGCCGACGAAGGTTCGCGTGGAAGTGCTGGCGGGCCTGAGCGTGCGGGCGGACTCGGCGTGGTACTCCTACCGGCTGCGGTACAACATCGAGGGCACGCCGCTGGACGGCGTGAAGTTCACGCTGCCGACGCGCTACGCGCCGCTGGTGGCGGTGAACTCCCCCGCGATGCGGAGCGTGACGGCGGCGGGCGTGGCGGGCGACCGCACCGAGTGGACGGTGTCGCTGCTGCACGAGGCGACGGGCGTGCTGGACGTGGCCGTGAACTTCTCCGTGCCGCTGGGCCTGAAGGCCGAAGGCGCCGAGCAGGCCGCGGCCGTGGCGCTGCCGATCCCGCGGATCGTCACGGCGGCGCCGGAGGGGTATCTCGCGACGATCGCGGTGCAGAACGTGTCGCGGCACGAGTTGCGCCTGGGCAAGACGGAGAGGCTCTCGGCCATGCCGGCCGGCGAGTTGGAGAAGTTCGGCGAAGGCGAGATGCGAAGGTACTTGCAGTTCGTGCTCCAGTCGTTCACGGATGATTGGTCGGCCGAGCTGGAGGTCAAGCCGGCGAAGGCGGCCACGCGCATCCAGGCGGTGGTGGATCTGCTGGAGATCAGAACGGTGATCGACCGCGGCGGGCGGGCGCGGTACGAAGCGCGGGTGATGCTCCAGAACCGCAGCAGGCAGTTCCTTCGCGTGCGCGTGCCGGCGGAACTGGAGCTGTGGAGCGCTGTGGTTGCCGACAGACCCGTCAAGCCCGTGCAGGATCCCAACGCCGCCGGCGGCACGGTGTTGATCCCGCTGGTAAAGACGTCGCCCGGCGGCCTGCCGTACGACGTGAAGATGTACTTCGCCGGCAAGGCGGCCGGGCCGCTGGGGGCGATCGGCAAGCTCTCGCCGCCGGCGATCGGGATCCAGGACGTGAAGACCCTCCAGACCACGTGGAGCCTGCGCCTGCCGGAAGGCTGGAGGTACTACCAGCCGGGCGGGAACCTCTCGCCGGTGGCGGGGGAGATGGAAAGCAAGCTGCTGGCGATCAAGGCCGAACTGGGACAGATGGACCGCTACCAACAGGGATACGTGGAGGGCCTGAAGAGCGGCTCGGCGAAGGGACAGGAACTGTACCGCGACAACTGGAGGCAGTGGAACAGGCAGGTCAGCGGGAAGATGAAGCAGTTCCAGCACGAGTTGCAGGCGAACAGCAGCGGCGTCTCGAACAGCACGATCTCGGCACTGAACGCCAAGCTGGCCGAGCAGGACCGCCAGCAGAGGGGCTTCAACGCCAACTGGGAGAAGAACGAGAAGGATTTCGAGGCGACGGTACGCAACGACGTGAACGGATGGGTGAATAACGACGTGGTGAACTCCGGCACGGCGGAGCTCGCCCGCAACGCGCCGCTGAACACGATGCCGAACTTCGTGCAAGGCGCGGCCGAGGGGCAGAGAAGGCAGCTCCAGACGGAGATATCGAATTCGGCGAACCTCATCACCCTCAGCGGCAACGCCATCGACGTTGCGGGCGCCCTCACCACCACGAGCAAGGGCACGGTGAAGCTTGGCAACGGCACGACGATCCTCGGCGGGCAGATGATTCTCGCCGGCGAAGACGACAAGAGGACCGAGGAAGTGGCCGAGGCGCTCGAGAAGCTGCGGAAGAACGTGGACGAACAGGTCGCGGTGCGGCAACACCAGTTGAAGGACCAACTCGACCAACTCGGGGACAACCGGCTCAACCGGTACTACAAAGGTAAGGGCGGAGTTGCCGATAACCTGGTGGAGGAAGGAGACCGGCTGGCGCAGGCCCAGCCTGACTCCAGGAGCGGGCACTTCAGCAACGTGGCCAGGAAGCCCCCGGGCCCGCCGGCTCCGCGGCAGGCAGCGGGCCAGCGGCAAGGGGAGGGAAATGGGCGGGGCGGCGGAGCCGGCGGCGGGACTATGCTCGGCATCGCCGGCGGCGACATCGCGGATGCTCACGATCGGCCGGCACCGGTCGTGACGCCGCAGGAAAGCAAGAGCGATTGGGGAGCGGCGGATGGTGGGGAGCGGGTCGCAGCCGGGCCGGCTGTCGCGGGCGGCACGTTCTCGCTGCCGGTGACGCTGCCTGAAGGCGGGGTGCAGTGGGCGTTTGAGGGGCCGGCGGAGCGGGCGGCCGTCACGCTGTGGGCGGTGGACGCCCGGCTGGTGGACGCGGCCCGTGCCACGGGGGGCCTGGCGGCGCTGCTGATCGTGGCGTGGCTGGTCCGGCAGCTCTGGCAGGAACTGCGACTGCGGATCCGCCGCCCCGCCTGGTCGTTCATCGCGGCGTACGTGCTCCTGGCGGGCGTGCTGGCCGCGCTGCTGGCGGCGGGCAGCATGGTGGTGGGCCTCCTGGCGGCGGGCGTGATCGCGGGCGTGGTGGAAGTGGTTCACCGCCTGCTGTCCCGACGCGCGGCGTAGCGTTTTCATGGTTGGAAGAATAGAGACCACGAATCACACGAATGAAGGAGACTGTAGCATCATTGTTGCGTTCTATTCAGCCCAACGGGCTGACGGAATGCAGCCCAGGGCAACGCCCTGGGTGCCGGAAACCCAGAAGGACAAGCCCTGTAAGGGCGGCAGAAGTGCGTGCAGAGGTTCTCTCGCCCTTACAGGGCTTGGGCTTGAGAGGTACGAGTACCCAGGGCGCTGCCCTGGGCTGTCATATGTCAGCCTTTCAGGCTGAGCAGCACGCATCACCCCCGGCTCGGACCGCAGTAAGGATGCTACATTCTCCACTTTGTCCGCCGTTTCGCTCATTCGGCCACCTTCCTGTACTTGGCTCGGAAGAACTGCTGCCAGCCGGTGACGATGCGCTCCGCCTGCGTCGGGTCGCGAAGCTGCTTGCTCACCTGCTTCAGCCCTTCGGTCGTCCCGATGTCCGCCGGCAGGCAGTTGAACTCCGCCAGCCGCTGCGGCTCGAAGTTCGTCGCGATCAGCCGCTTGCGTGCCGCCTGGAGGTGCGTCACGTTGTCCACGGCCGCCGCACGCACGAGCTGCTTGATCACGCCCATCCGCACCGGCAGGATGCTCATGTCGGCCTTCATCTCGCCGCCGCTGACGTACGGATTCACCGTCCAGAGCGAGCCCTTGCCCGCGTACCTCTCGCACGTGTCGCGGCGGATGGGTTGGCGGCCGAGGCTGCTGCGTGCCGGCCCCCCCTCCGCTCCCGCCGGCAGGGCCCAGAGCCCCTGCCCCCCGTCGGAGAGCACGAAGTCGATGAACCGCTGCGCGAGTTCCGCGCTGGGCGGATTCTTCAGGATCCCAATCGGATCCGGCGTGAAGATCGTCTGCCCGCGCGGGCTGACGTACACCATCGCCTCCGGCGCCTCGCTCACCCGCATGATGCCGTAGAAGTCGATGCACGTCGCGATCGGCGCCTCGCCCAGCAGCGGGCCGTTGGCGGCCGCTCCGGCGCTGTCGGCAAACCGCCGCGCGTTGCCCAGCACCGCCAGCAGCCGCGCCCAACCCTCCGGCCAGGACGGCGCCGACTGCACGATCATCTCGTACGACATCGCCGCCGCGCTGGATTGCGTCGGGTCGGCCAACAGGATCTGCCCGAAGCACTCCGGCCGCGCGAGGTCCTGCCACTGCCGCGGCGCCGGAATCTTCGCCCACTCGACCAGCTTGCGGTTGTAGAGGAAGCCGAATCCGCTCAGCGTGCTGCCGCACCACAGGCCGTTGGCGTCGTACATCGCCACGCCCCCCCACCGCGCCGGAATCGCCGCCTTCAACTCGTCGCTCATCCGCATCGGCCGCAGGATTCCCTCGGCCGCCATCCTGCGGAAGCTGTCGTCGCCGCCGCCCCAGACGATGTCCAGCTCGGCGGTGTCGCTGCGCGAGTAGACGTTGCGGAGGTAGGAGAGAATGGCCGTGCCGCCGCCGCCCACGTCGCGCCAGTCGATCTTCACTCGCTCGCCGTACTGATGGGCGTGCCACAGGTTGAACGCCCGCTCAAATTCCTCGCAGATGTTCTGGTTGTTGGGCGTGATGGCCCCCATCCGCCGTAGCGGCAGCTCGGCCAGCGGCCGGCCATATTTCGCCCGCACGGCCTGGTCGGTCCGCGCCGCCCGCGCATCGGCGGGCGCAGCCCCCCGCCCGCAACCGAAGGCTGCGGCGAGAGCGACAAAACACGAGACGCGTGCGATATGTCTTACCGCTATCGCCATCGCCGGGGATTCTGACAGATGACGGGCACTTTTCCAAGCCCCCGTTTGATGCGCCTTTCCAAGCCCCGGTTTGATGCGCCTTTCCAAGCCCCGGTTTGGTGCGTCTTTCCAAGCCCCGGTTTGGTGCGTCTTTCCAAGCCCCGGCCCGGCGTGGCCGGGGCATCTTCGCGCCCCCACCGCGTCGCACGCCCCCTCACTCCCCGCAAGACTTCCCCAGCACGGCGTGCCGTTCTCCGGACGTCTTCAGGTCGACAAACGCCACTCGCACCGATTTGGGACGCGGATGCAGCCTTGCGTACTTGATGCCGAACTTCCGCATGTGTTTCACGCCCCGCGGCGGGCCTGGCGCTTGCACCGTCGCCATGTCGCCATCGACCGGGGCTTTGCCGCTGGAATCGCCGGGGGCGGATGTGTAAGATGCCGGTATGGGCACGATTACCGCCATACTGGAGGCTGACGCCGACGGGACGTTGCATCTCCCGTTGCCCGCGGAGTTGCGCCACGGCAAAATCGAAGTCACGGCCACGCTGAAGGCGGCCAACGGGACATCGTCGCCCTTACCGCGAGCCACGCCGGAAATGCTGCTGCGTCGCAGGGAAGCCTTCGAGAAACTGCGCCAGTTGAATCCGTTCCGGGAGATTCCAGACCCGGTGGCGTGGCAAAGGGAAATCCGCAGGGATCGCCTGCTCCCGGGGCGTGACTAACATGGTGCTGGACACCAACATCCTGATCTACTCGACCAAGCCCGATGGGGAGCGTTTGCGCCCGTGGCTGGACGACCCCGGCGCGATCGTGAGCATCGTGTCGCGGATCGAAGCGCTCGGCTATTCGGGAATCAGCGCGGAGGAAGAGACCGCCCTCGAAACGGCGCTGCAATCGTTGCCGGAGACCGGGTTGACGGAAGCGGTGGCCACCCGCGCAATTGCACTTCGCCAGGAGCGCAAGATGGGTTTGGCCGACGCCATCATCGCCGCCACCGCCCTCGCGGACGACCTGCCGCTGGTGACACGGAATGTTGACGACTTCAAGCACATCGCCGGACTGAAACTCATCAATCCATTCGCGGCTTTCTAACATCCCCCACCCCCGCCCCGCCGCGTGCTGAATCCACGACGGTGGAGCGACCATCCCGCCATGGAGTTGGCAACGCATGGAGTTGGCAACGCCCAGAACGCAGGCGCCGCCCGGCTTGCCTCCGCGCCTCCGTGCGTCCGCGATCCTCCAGTCCCGCACCCGGCGGAGGAGCGCCCTACTTCACTTCGAGGTACTCCACCAGCGCGCCGTCCTGCCAGAAGTACACGATGCGGATGTTGTCCGTCGCGTTCAGCGGGCCGACGACCGGCTTGATGCCCTTCAGCGCCGCGTCCAGGTCGTCAACCTGGTAGGACACGTGCGGGCCCTGTGCGACGGCCGTCTTCGCCAGCGGGCTGTCCGGCTGGAATCGCACCCACTCGACCTTGTTGGGGTCTTTGCTCGGATCGGTGCCCCAGACCTTCAGGCTCTCGAAGTACATCTCGCCCGCCACCGGCTGGGTCGCGACGAGTCCGATGTGATGGAACACTTTCTTCATGGCGAATGTCCTTGGCCAAGGGATGAACTTGATCTGACCGATCCGACGGACCGGACCGGACCGACTTCGCTGCCTGCCGCCTGCCGCCTTTCTACTTCCCCGCCAGCTTCTTCCGCTCGCGCCCCAGGGCGTCGGCGGCGACCATCGCGTCCACCACGCTGTCGCTGGTCACCTCGAAGACGTGGTTCTCGCACAGGCTGCCCTTGGAGGCGCAGATGTCGCCGATCTGCTTGAGCTTCTCGCGGCTGACGCCCTTGAGGTTGATGTCCTCGAACGTCACCGGCAGCCCGACGGCGACTTCCCAGTCGATGATCGGCAGGGCATAGTCGGGCGTGGCGTCCTCGTCGAGGCAAAGCTGGCTGACGATGCCGAAGCCCACCTTCTCGCCGTGGTAGAACTTGCGGCACTCGGCGAAGCTCGGCAGCGCGTTGGCGATCATGTGGCTGGTCGCCAGCCCGCCCGACTCGAAGCCGATGCCGCTCAGCAGCACGTTCGCCTCGACGCACTTCTCCACGGCCGGCGTGACCACCTTGTGCTCGATCGCCCGCTTGGCGTCCACGCCGTGGGCCAGCAGCGTCTCGTAGCAGAGCTTCGCGATCGCCATGGCCGCCATGGTGGACACGCCGCCCGACAGCGCCGGTTTGCGGCTCTTGTACGCCGCCTCCGCCTCCACCCACGTGCTCATCGCGTCGCCCATTCCCGCCACGAACGGCCGCACCGGCGCGTTGGCGATCACCTGCGTGTCCACCAGGACGATGTCGGGGTTGAACGCCCAGCCGTCGAAGCCCAGGCAATTGCCCTGCTCGTCGTACCACACGGTGAAACTGCTGGTCGGCGAGTCGTTCGAGGCGATCGTCGGCACGGTCACACACGCCACCTTCGCCTTGGCGGCCGCCGCCTTGCCCGTGTCCAGCGCCTTGCCCCCGCCGACGGCGATCACCACTTCGGCCTTCATCTCCTTTACCAGGGCGGCAATGCGGTCGGCCTCGGCGCGCGTCGATTCGCCGCCGAAGGCGATGTCCACAACCGCGACCTTCGCGGCCTTGAGGCTGTCCAGCACGGTCTTGCCGACGAGCTTCCTGACGACGTCGTCCCAGACAACGCCGGCCTTGCCGCCCAGCAGGGCCGTGTACTTCCCCGTCTCCGCCAGCACGCCCCTGCCCTGCACGTACTTCCTTGGCGAGATCAGCACCATCTTCATCGGATGTCTTCCTTTCGGTTGGCTTCGTGCATTCTGGGTTTCACGCCGTTCACGACCGGCAGGTCCGTCTCGCCCTTCAGCATACGGGCCAAATGACCCGCCGCCATCTTCGGGCTGTTGCGGAACGCGTCAATTGTGCTGCCCGCCAGGTGCGGCGTCAACGTCACGTTGTCCAGTTTCAGCAAGCCGCTGCCTTCAGGCAGCGGCTCGACGTCGAATACGTCCAGCGCCGCGCCC
>CAYWTX010000070.1:0-4090 GCA_964461295.1 uncultured Planctomycetaceae bacterium
CTTCGGATGCGGGTTCCCAGGGCGTTGCCCTGGGCTATCGAATCTCACCCCTTCAGGTTGAGCAAACGCCGCAAGAACGGTCGTGGACCCCGTTCGCGCCCCGCCGTTCGGCGCGCCCGCGCCCGCTTGCCGTCGGCCGACCCACAGCCCCCATCACGGCGCGTCCCTGCCGCGTCCATCCGAGACACATGGCCCGATGGGGATCGCACCATCTCCTGTCCTCTGCTCTCAGAAACTAGGGCGCGTCCCTAGTTTCCAGTTTCCCCCCCCCCGTCCCTAGTTTCCCCCAGGGGGCCTCCGACCGCTTTCCACTAACCGGCACACTCCATCTACAACCACCCGTCCACACCAGTCCACCAGATAACGCAAACCGACTACGCCGAACAAGGTATACGTTCCCGGCAAATGAGACCTCTTGTACGGTTTACCTAGTGGATACCCACGAGACAGTGTTCTAGAGATGACTGCACAACTGTTCATGTAATAGTCATCCACTACTATGTCGCGCCAGTCAACCTCGCCCCGTGCCCAGACACTGTACGTCTCTTCGCTCCCAGCACCAAAGTAGTCCACAATAACACTCTTAGTTATCGCGACAGCATCATCCACATCATCTCCACAACACACCTCCACCCGGTCGGAGAGACGAAGGTGTCCTGGCTCCTCTTGGAGCCTCAATTCCATCCTCATAAGGAAGCTCCGGAACGGTTCCGGGGGCAAGCACCGAAGAAGATCGCGGTGCGGTTCCACAGACAAGAACACCCGTATGGGAGAATCATTGCATGTAATCGCCTTACGAAGGCACAATTGCCATCCCTTCTTCTCAGAACTAATGATCATTCGCGTCCCGTGATACCCCCTATGATGCAACTCCTTTACATGTTCTGCCAACTCACACAGAGGCACGCCTCGATACGTGAAGGGCCACAGTGCCTCGAGGACATCGGCCCAGATGCCAATCCCGATGAACCAGGCGACAATCGCTACTAGTATAACCAGCACTATCATTGATCAATGTCTTGGGGTACTAGGGTCTTGGCTTGAGAACATATCCTTCAGCATCCCAACCGCCGTAACGCTAAGCCATGCCGGATACTGCTTGGGATCCTCAGGAGCGCGTCCGTCGGGCACTAGAGCACCAACAGCGCCGGATGCCCACCCCACAACAGTCTCCGGATTACGTGCAGACCACCGCATGGCTTCCTGAGTGCCTATCCATGTCAAACCACCAGCAACCAGGGCAACATCCTCCACCATGCCGTATACAGCGGATCCCAGCCTGTATCCAACCTCACTGGCACCAAGTTCGACAGCGCCTACAGCGGCGAAGCAAGCCACACTTAGGTAGGATGCACCTTGAGCAACATCAAGGGCCCATCCTCCCTCAAGTCCAGAAGCCGACGCATAGTACCTTCGTTCGTCATTGAATGCGTACCCAAATGTCAACGTGTTTCCGAACACCCCTCCTCCGGCATTCATCGAATCCCCCAGCAGCTTCCACCCCGTATCTCCTGCTGGCGTTACGCCTTGCTTGAGAAAAGCAAGGTAGTTGCACATTTCGCGGTCGTCACCTTGTCCGTTCACGTATCGAATCAGCATCTCTCGCGTGACGTTCATCGTCCATGGATCGTCGTAGGTTCTAGCCGCCGTATTCCACAGCAGATCCAACACATCCCAGCCCGGTCCCAACCCCATCGGGTCGGTCGCATCCGCCGGCCCGCTGCCGCAGTACTGATACACGCTCAGGCCATCGATGTACCCTTCCAGGTCGGCGCTCGTGAATCGGCCGAGGGAAGGGTGGGTGTAACGGTTCCGCATCAGGATGAGGCCGGTGGCCACGTCCAGCCTCGCGCCCGTGAAGCCCAGCACGTTGCCGTAGTTGCTTGTGAGGTCCGGATCGTTTGTCCAATCGGCATACCGGACCGTCCGTTTGCCGTAGGATTCGTAACTGTAGCGTTCGATGACTTGGCCGTAAGTGGCGTCGATCAAGGCTGTGACGTTGAAGTTGGCGTCGTTGGTGTAGTAGATGTGCTGGTCGGCGGCGTCGGTGGCGTCGCCGTCGCCGTTGAGGTCGCGGTCGCGGCAGACGGGGGAGTCGATGTACCGGATGTCCCAGACATACTGCGCAGTGGCCATCGCCTCCTCGATGACATCGAAGGCGCCATCGGCGTCCAGGCGGGCAACGGCGAAGTTCCGGGTGTAATCGGTTCTGATGATGTACCCCGCGAGCACGATCTTGTTGTCGGACCCGATGGCCACGCCCATCCCGTAGTCTTCGCGACCGCCGAAGTCGATCCTCTTCTTGCCATCGGTGGCGAAGTTCATGTCCAACTCGCCGTTGGTCGTCAGGCGCGCCACGGCGAAGTCGAACCCATTATAGGTATATCCCGCGACCACGATCTTGCCGCTGGACTGGATTCCGACGCCCGTGGCGCGGGCAATGCCGACGTCGAACTTGAAGGTCTGCTTGCCGTCGCCACTGAAGTCCAGATCCAGGGCGCCGGCGGCCGTGAGCCGCGCCACGCCGAAGCTGGTCCCGGCGCTGCCTGCGGCCACGATCTTACCGTCGGATTGAATCGCCACGGCGTACGCGGTGCCGAAGGAGGGGACGGTCTGCTTGCCGTCGCCACTGAAGTCCGGATCCAGCTCGCCGGCGGTCGTCAGCCGCGCCACGGCGAAGCCGCCTAAATTGCCAGCGAGCACGATTTTCCCGTCGGACTGGATCGCGACGGCGCGTGCGGTACCGGCGCCGATTGTCTGCTTGCCATCGCCGCTGAAGGTCGTGTCCAGGGCGCCGTCGGTCGTCAACCGCGCCACGGTGAAGTTGGTACCGGCTACCCCCGCGACCACGATCATGCCGTCGGATTGGATCGCCACGCCGTACGCGTAGTCGGAACTGCCGAAGTCGATGGTCTTCTTGCCATCGCCGTCGAAGCTTGTGTCCAGACTGCCGTCGATGCCGTTTAGGCGCGCCACGGCGAAGTCCTTGTCGCTGATCGTGACAGACCCCGCGAGCACGATCTTGCCGTCGGACTGGATCGCCACGGCGTACGCGACGGAGGAGAAATATTCGAACTCGATGGTCTTCTTGCCATCGCCGTCGAAGCTCGTGTCCAGACTGCCGTCCACGTTGTAACGGAGCACCGCGAAGCCGGCAGTGGTATCCCCCGCGACCACGATCTTGCCGTCGGTCTGGATGGCCACGGCGTTCCCGCTGGATTTGTAGTCGCCGACCGCGGTCGTCACCTTCCCGTCGTTGTCGAACCCGCAGGCACGTTCCTCCACCACCTGCCAGTTCTCGTTGTAGTAGTAGGCCGTGCGCTCGCGCGTCTCGCCCGGCGCCAGGAACGCCGGCGCCACGTCGGCCACGATCCGCCGCCGCAGGCCGTCGTACTCGTACGTCGCGACCAGCGTGTCGGCGCTGGCGCCCGTCGGCTCGAACGTCCCGTCGCCGTCGTCCAGGTAGACCGTCGTCATCCGGTTCCACGCGTCGTACACGGCATGGTGCGTGTCGGCCTTGTCCAGGGCCGACGGCATCCTGATCATGTTGCCCGCGCCGTCGTAGGCGACCTGGCCGCCGCTGCCGCCGATGCCCGTGATCTCATTGGCCTCGTTGTGCGTGCGGGTCTGCGGGGGCTGCCCCTGGTCGTCGAACGTCTGCCAGTTGCCGAGCTGGTCCAGCTCCCAGGACTGGAAGTCGTCGGGCTGCTCGCCCTCGCCGCGGTCGGTGTCGATCAGCCGGTTCAGCCCGTCGTAGCCGTACGTCTCGCTGAGCGTGGCGTTCAAAGCGTTCGTCCTGGCCGTGCGATTGCCCGCCAGGTCGTAGGTGTAGGCGTACTCGTCCAGCGTGGCCGTCTTCGCCGCGTTCGTCCACCGCTGATCCACCACGCGCCCGAACCGGTCGAAGCCGACGTAGGTGCCGTAGCCGTAGGGGTCGTAGTCGAGCGTGAGGCCATCGGCCACTTCCGGATGGGTCATGCGAACAACGGTTCCCGCGCCGAGATAGTCGTAGTCGGCGTAGGTGGCGGAGCCGCCATCGGTGATCGCGGCCACGCGGCCGAGCGCGTAGTCCATGCTCCAGGCGGCGCCG
>CAYWTX010000071.1:0-1591 GCA_964461295.1 uncultured Planctomycetaceae bacterium
GGGCAGGGCTATCGCATATGGCCGAGCATGGAGAGCAGGAAGGCGTCGTCCCATCCGGCGCGCTTGAGCTTCTTCTTCATTGAGCCCTTTGCGGGGTGATGCCTGGCGATATTGAGGGCGAGTTTTCTGAGGAGGGCGAGGTTCTGTGGGGCATTGTCCTTGCGGCTCCTTGCGCGGTCTTCTTCGAAGGCGACGTCCAGGACCCAGTGGAGCTGGTTCTCGATCGTCCAGTGGGTCCTTGCGACCTGGAGCATCCGCTCTGCGGTGAGCAGAGTGGAGAGCAGATACCATCGTACGATCACGGCCTCGGGCTCGTTGTGCATCTTGCGGCGGGTCTCGACGCGGGCGACGGCGGCGAGGCCGGGGAAGTCCATGCCCTGGGCGGGGACGACGATGGCGGTGCGGCTTTCGGACCGGTCGTGGGCCCTGACCGGACCGCTCGCCGCCCCGTCTGCGGGATCGAGGGTGTCGAAGAGGGCCTTGGCCTGCGCCAGCCGGACCGGCTGGTTCGCCTTCAGGGCCAGGGCGTAGTCCGCGCCGGTATCGAGGATCGCCTGCGCCGTGTCGGCCCGGCAATGCAGGGCGTCGGCGGTGACGATGCAGCCGTCGAGCCGCAGGAGCGCCAGGGCCTGCCGGGCGCCCAGCGCCTCGTTGCGACCCGGCGCAAGGCGCTGGCCGATCACCAGCCGCGCCTCGGCCGCCCAGACATTGACCAGGTGCAGCGGCGTCGCCTTGCGCCCCCGCTCATAAGCCCCGCGCAGCGCCTTGCCGTCGATCGCCACCACCCCCGTCAGCGCCCCGGCGAAGGCCCGCGTGAACTTCGCAAACGCCGCCTCGAACGGCTCCGGCTCCAGAAGACGGAACACCCTGCTGAACGTGTCGTGGCTCGGCGGACCGTGCGGTAGGCCCACCACCTGACGCAGCAACTCCAGCTTGGCGTCCGCGAACTCCGCCATGTCCGTGCAGTCCTCCGCCCCGCAAAGAACCGCCGCCAGAGCCACGAACATCACTTCCAACAGATCATGACGCGCGTTGCTCGCTCGCGGGTCCGGAACCTCCGAGAAGAAAGCCTCGAAATCTCCCATGGGAGTCTCCCAAAACAAGGAAGACACCCTCAGAATCCAGTTTGCCCAGATCACTCAAGCCAAATGCGATTCCCCTGCCCCAAGGGGGAGGTGGACCGCGAATGCGGGCCGGAGGGGGTCAACGGCGAGGGGGTTTGACTCCCTTACCCGGCTTCGCCGGAAGCTCCCCCTTGGGAGACTATTGCCTTGGCGCCGGGCCTCAGACCCAGCCCGCCGTCTGGACGATCATCCAGAGGCCGATGACCAGGAAGAGGCCGGCGGCGATCCGGCGGACCAGGGTCAGGGACACCCGCTTCAGGATCTCGTGGCCAAGGAAGACGGCCGGGACGTTGGCCAGCATCATGCCCAGGGTCGTGCCCAGGGTGACGATGAGGGCGGATTCGAACCGCGCGCCAAGGGCGACGGTGGCCAGCTGGGTCTTGTCGCCCATCTCGACGATGAAGAAGGCCACGGTGGTGGTGAGGAAGGCGCCCAGCTTCGCAGGCGCCTTGAGGGGCTCGTCCTCG
>CAYWTX010000072.1:0-2391 GCA_964461295.1 uncultured Planctomycetaceae bacterium
CAAGCAGACGTTCGCCAAGGGCATCCGTGTGCTTGTCTCGGCCGATCATCCCGCCAGCGACAAGCCCATCGCATGGGTGTCGGATTACCCCGTGGGTCGCGTGTTCGCCTACCAGGGGGGGCACGACTCCAAGGCGTGGACGAACCCCAACCACCGGCAGATCTGGTCGCAGGGCATTCGCTGGGCGGCGGGGAGACTGAAGTAATTGCCAATTGTCAATTGCCAATTGTCGATTGCCGATTGGGCGCCCCCGACACCGGTGCCGCGGCACGTGCAACGATGCTATCTTCGTTTGTAGCGAAGAGAATGCCAACTGCGTCCCTGACCCAGTAGGGCGCCGTACATAGGAGAACTGTCAATGACCTGCATCATCCCGATCCTGATGGCGATTGTGCCCGCCGCGGACGCGAACACCCCCGCGCCGCTGCGGGCGCTGATCCTCAGCGGGCGCAACAACCACAACTGGAAGGCCACCACGCCCGTGCTGCACAAGACGCTCGAGGACAGCAAGCGGTTCGTTGCCGACGTGCTGGAAGACCCGTCCAAGATGACGGCCGAGATGCTGGCGAAGTGCGACGTGGTCGTCAGCAACTGGTGCTCCTTCCCCAAGGCGGAGGAGCGAGCCTGGGGCGAGACGGCCGAGAAAGCCTTTGTGGACTTCGTCAAGGGCGGCAAGGGAGCGGCGTTCTTCCACGCGGGGACATCGAGCTTTCACAACTGGCCGGAGTACATGAAGCTGGCCGGCGGCGTGTGGGGCAAGGCGACCCACCACGGCCCCAACCGGCAACCGATCCGCGTGTGGGCCTGCGACGCCAACCACCCCGTCGCCTTCGGCGTGAGGGATTTCGACGCGGCCGACGAACTGTGGTGCAGCATCCCGGTGCATCCGGAGGCGAAGGTGATCTTCCGCGCCCGGCCAACCGACCCAAAGGCCAAGCCCGTCGCGGCCGAGGGAGAGCCGGTGGCCTTGTGCACGGAGCTGGGCAAAGGGCGCGGGTTCTGGCTGACGTTGGGGCACGACGCGGGGGCGATGTCCGGCGCGGGCTGGCAACTGCTGATGTTGCGGGGCACGGAATGGGCCGCCACGGGCAAGGCGAGCCTAGGGATGAAGGACTTGCCGGCGCCCCAGCCGGCCGAGGCCGCCAAGGCGGGAAAGTGAGGCACGCGATGGCTAGGCGAGTGTCGCGACGGCAGGTGTTGCGTGGCGTGGCGGCGGCGGCCGGCGTGGCGGCGGCGCCGTACGTGATAACCTCCACGGCGCTGGGAGCGCGCGGCGTGCCGGCGGCCAGCGAGCGCGTCACGCTAGGCCACATCGGCGTGGGCGGACGCGGCGGGGGCATAGGGCGCGGCTTCGCCGGCTCGCAATCGGTGGCCGTGTGCGACTGCTGGAAGAACCGGCGAGATCGGTACCTCGGCGGCCAAGGCAAGGTCTATGCCGACTTCCGCGACCTGCTGGCCGACAAGTCCATCGACGCCGTCGCCATCGCCACGTGCGACCACTGGCACGTGCCGGTCGCCATTGCCGCCGCCAAGGCCGGCAAGGACGCCTACGTGGAGAAGCCGCTCGGCGTGAGCCTGGAGGAGGACTTCGCTTGCCGCGAAGCCTTCCGCCGCTACGAGCGCATGTTCCAGTACGGCACGCAGCAGCGGTCGTCCGCGCACTGCCGCCTCGGCTGCGAACTCGTCCGCGGCGGGCGGATCGGCGAGGTCAAGGAGATCCATGTCCTGGCGCCCAACAGCCATCCCGGCGGCAGCACCGAAGTCCTCCCTGTGCCGGCCGACCTCGACTACGAGACGTGGCTGGGTCCGGCCCCCGCCCGGCCGTACATGGGCCAGGCGACCGGCGGCGAGCAGTGGTGGCACTGCTACGACTACGCCTTGGGCTTCATCGCCGGCTGGGGCGCCCACCCGCTGGACATCCTGGTGTGGGGGTACGACACGCACAAGGCTGGCAGGTGGGAGGTCGAGGGCACGGGCAAGATCGCGCCCGAAGGGCGCGACGACGTCGTGTACGACTGGGACGTGAAGATCAACTTCGCCAACGGCGTGCGGATGACGTTCAAGCCCGGCGGCGACCTGACGACGTTCGTGGGCACGGAGGGCACGGTGCACATCTCGCGCGGCGGCCTGCGGACGGAACCGGCAGCGCTCGCCAAGTCCGACCCGGGCAGGGATGGCGGGCAACTCCAGCGGAGCGGCAACCACGGCGGGAACTTCGTCGAGTCCGTGCGGACGCGCAGCACACCCGTCAGCAACATCGAGGACGCCGTGCGTTCGGACGTCATCAGCCACGTGAGCGACATCGCCATCCGCCTGAAGCGGAGCATCGTGTGGGATCCCGCGGCCGAGAAATTCGTCGGCGACGACGAGGCCAACCGCCGGATGCGCCGG